>USLH01000001.1 GCA_900555435.1 uncultured Oscillospiraceae bacterium
GAGTGGCGGGTTTGGTGGCGTTGGTGGCGGTGTTGCCCTTGAAGCCGGGATCGGTCTTGGTGACCTGCAGCTCCACGAAGTTGGGGGGCTCGACCCCGAACACAACACCCTTGTAGGACAGGACCTTCACCAAGGTGTTTTCCTTGACAAAGCGGAAGCCGTCGCCCAGATGAGCGCTGTCGATGGCCTGCTGCTCATAGGTCTCGGTGTCCATGAAGTAGTAAAGGTTCTCGTCGTTGTAAAGGTACTCCATTTCCCGGCGCTCGATGAACGCTTCGGGGAATTTTGCGGTGGGGTTGAACGTCGTCTCGGTGACGGCACCGGAAATCACGTTGCGCAGCTTGGTGCGGACAAACGCAGCACCTTTGCCGGGTTTCACGTGCTGGAACTCAATGACCTGCATAACCTCGCCGTCCATATCGAAGGTGAGGCCGTTCCGGAAATCGCCTGCTGTAATCATGTGTAGAAACCTCCATTTTACTGATCCGCAATCAAAACGCCGCCTTGGCGACGCCGAAAATCCAGCGGTCGGAAGCTGCCCGAAGGGTCGGAAATACAGCTTCTCTCATTTTTTATTGTACCGTATCTTCCTTGCATTTGCAAGAGCAAATTGTAAATTTTCTGCGTTTTTGCCGGATTTTCCGTCAAATCAGGTGGGAAAGCCCCTCCAAAGCCAGCAGATAGCTGTACTTTCCGAAGCCGCAGATCTGCCCCACGCAGACGGGAGCGATGACGGACGTATGCCGGAACTCCTCCCGGCTGTGGATGTTGGAGAGATGAACCTCGATGCAGGGGAGCCGGATCCCGGCGATGGCATCCCGGATGGCGATGGAATAGTGGGTATACGCTCCCATGTTGGCCACGATCCCGTCCACCTCATGGCGGACGGCCTGGAGCTTGTCGATGATCTCCCCTTCGCAGTTGGACTGGTAGATCTCACACTCGAAGCCCAGCTTTTCCGCATAGGCACGGATCTCCTCGTTGATGCTTTCAAAGCTCTCCTTGCCGTAGATCCCCGGCTCCCGTTCTCCCACCAGATTGATGTTGGGGCCGTGGATCACCAATACTTTTTTCTTCATTCGATCATTCCCCTTCCGTGCGCAAAGTCCGGGCATATTCCGCCATGGTTCTCGCATCCTCCGCTTGGGTCCCCGCCGATTCGCAGATAAACCGGGGCGACCAGTCCCGCTTCACCACTTCTTCCAAAAGCGGCTGGAACTCCGGGCCGTAAACGGTGTCTTCAAAGGTCAGGTGCGCCTTTTCTCCGCCCTTTAACGTGTATTCGATCTTGGAAAAATGGGCGTGGAAGCGGCTTGCCCGCTCCTTCCCCAGTCGGTCCTCCATTTCGTCTAAGATGGCTTTGTAGTCCTCCCGTCCCCGGATCCCGCCGAAGGTTCGGGCATTTAAGTGCCCGAAATCGATGCAGGGCAACAGCCGTTCATCGATGGAACAAAGCTCCAGCACCTCCAAAAGAGTGCCCAACTGGTTTACCTTTCCCATGGTCTCCGGACAGACGGTGATGTCCGCCAGTCCCAGCCGCTCCAGCTCGTCCAGCGCCAGCCGCAGCGTCCCTTTGGCAAGCTCCAGCGCTTCCTCCCTGGAAATTTTCCCGCAGGAGCCGGAATGCACCACGATCCGGTCGCCGCCCATAATCCGGGCCGCTTTCGCCGTATCGGTGATGTACCCCACGGAGTTGAGACGCTTCTCCTCCTCCGTGGAGGAAAGGGAGATGTAATAGGGCGCATGGACGCTGAGGGCGATGTCCGCCGCAACCGCCGCTTCCTTCAATCGCAACAGATCGCTTTCCACATACCGCACGCCCCGCCCACACTGATACTCGAAGGCATTCAGCCCGAAGCGGGAAAGATAAGCGGGGATCTCCGGCGTTTTCTTATAGCCCATGGCAGCAAAGCTGTCCGGACGTCCTGCCGGGCCGAACCGTGCGCTCATTTTCTTTCCTCCTTTTCAAGGAACCGGCGGATCACCGGCTTTTCCAGCCGCCGCCGGATCCGGAAGGACCGGGTCGTTTCCAGCTCATAAGGCTCCACCAGCACTGTGTACACCCCCGCCAGGTTCCCGCAGATCATATCCGTAAAGATCTGATCCCCGATGAGCGCGGTCTCCTTCCGGCGGATCTTCAGCTTCCGACAGGCACGTCCTACCCCAAAGGGCAGAGGTTTCGCCGCCATGGAGACAAAAGGCAGACCCAGCTGCTTTGCAAAAGGCTCCACCCGCTCCTTATAGTTGTTCGAGAGGATGGTAAGGGTCAGCCCCGCCTCCTGCATCGTCCGGATCCATTCCGGGACGCCTTCGGCAGGGACGGGATTGTTGTGGGTGGTCAGGGTGTTGTCCACATCCAGGATCACCGCCCGCAGCCCCCGTTCTTTAAAAAAGGACGCTGGCAGGTCGGTGATATGCTTCACCATCCGACGGGGTTTCAGAAACGGCATAGCTCCTCCTCAAAACGAAAAAGCGAGCAGAAAACTCCGCTCGCTTTTATCTACAACGATGCGCCCAAAGGGCGTTGATCTGCGCTGTATACGTTGCACACGTAATTATTTGAATTTACGTTTCCGAGCAGCCTCAGATTTCTTTTTGCGTCTGACAGAAGGCTTCTCGTAATGCTCTCTTTTGCGCACTTCGGCGAGGACGCCAGACTTCGCACAGGAGCGTTTGAAGCGTTTCAGCGCATTGTCCAGAGACTCGTTGTCTTTGACTCTGATTTCCGACATTCTATTCCCTCCCTTTGCCAAGCGGCAGAGGTCTAAAAGCTGCCCTTCCCCGAACCTTCCGCAAAGCCGACCTCTTTCCGCACGGTAGATGCGGGGCTTCGCAAAAGCTGCAGACAAAACCAGCATTTGTATTTCTTATTATATACCACCTGCCGCCCGTATGTCAAGGGATTTCCGTCAGTTTCCTGAATTTTTCAAAGGCGGAAGCGATTTTTCCCGCTCCCGCCTTTGAAAGACGATTATTTCACCACAAGATTGACCAGTTTACCCTTGACGTAGAGTTCTTTGACAACGGTTTTCCCGGCGATCTCCGCCGCGACCTTGGGATCCGCCTTGGCAAGTGCAATGGCGTCGGCGCTCTGGATGTCGGCATCCACGGTGAGTTTCGCCCGGATCTTGCCGTTGACCTGCGCCACGATCTCCACGGTAGCTTCCTTGCACTTTGCTTCGTCCCAGGTCAGCCACTTCTGAGAAGTGATGGGACCGCCGAAGCCCATGATCTCGAAGAGTTCCTCGGTCATATGGGGGGCGAAGGGATTCAAGAGCACCAAGAGATCCCGATATTCCTTCCGAGTGATGGAGCCGGTGTCGGAGATCTGGTTCAGGAGGCTCATCATCGCCGCAATGGCAGTATTATATTTCAGGTTCTCAATGTCCTCGGAGACTTTTTTGATGGTCTGATGGAAGGGCGTCTCCAGCTCTTTGCGGTAGCTATCCCCGTCAACGACGGAATCCTGCAGATTCCAGATCCGCTCCAAGAACCGCTTGCAGCCCCGGACGGAGTTCATGCTCCAGGGAGCCGCTTTCTCAAAGTCTCCCATGAACATCTCATAGAGCCGCAGGGTATCGGCGCCGTATTCCCGGACGATGTCGTCGGGATTGATGACGTTTCCACGGGATTTGCTCATCTTCTCGCCGTTCTCGCCCAATACCATGCCGTGGCTGGTGCGCTTGGCGTAAGGCTCCTTGCAGGGAACAACGCCCTGATCGTAAAGGAACTTGTGCCAGAACCGGGAGTAGAGCAGATGAAGCGTCGTGTGCTCCATGCCGCCGTTGTACCAGTCAACAGGGAGCCAGTATTTTAAGGCTTCGGGGGAAGCCAGCTGCTCCTTGTTGTGGGGATCGCAGTAGCGGAGGAAGTACCACGAAGAGCCGGCCCATTGGGGCATGGTGTCGGTCTCCCGCTTGGCGGGGCCGCCACAGTGAGGGCAGGTGGTGTTCACGAAGCTGTCGATCTTGGCAAGGGGCGACTGCCCGTCGTCGGTGGTCTCATAATTCTCCACATCCGGGAGCTTCAGCGGCAGCTCCTCTTCGGGGACCGCCACATAGCCGCACTTGTCGCAGTGGACGATGGGGATCGGCTCGCCCCAGTAACGCTGCCGGGCAAAGACCCAGTCGCGGAGCTTATAGTTGACCTTGGGCACGCCCTTCCCGGTCTCCTGCAGCCACTCCTTGATCTTCTCCTTGGCCTCCTCCACGGTCAGGCCGTCCAGGAACCCGGAGTTGACCATGACGCCGGTCTCACAGTCGGTGAAAGCTTCCTTCTCAATGTCGCCGCCCTTGACCACCTCGATCATAGGCAGACCGAAGGCTTTGGCAAACTCATAGTCCCGGGTGTCGTGAGCCGGAACCGCCATGATGGCGCCGGTGCCGTAGCTCACCAAGACGTAGTCGGAAATAAAGATGGGGATCTGCCGACCGTTGACGGGATTGATGGCCATGACGCCCTCCAGCCGGACGCCGGTCTTGTCCTTGTTGACCTCGGTGCGCTCAAAGTCGGACTTTTTGGCGGCCTCCGCCTGATACGCCCGGATCTGATCCATGTTGGACAGCCGGGAAGCCCACTTCTCAATGTACGGATGTTCCGGAGAAATGACCATATAGGTGGCGCCGAACAGGGTGTCAGGCCGGGTGGTGTAAATTTTCAGAGTGTCGCCGGCATCGGTGTCGAAGTTCACCTCTGCACCAGTGGAGCGGCCGATCCAGTTGATCTGGGTGGCTTTGATCCGGTCAATGTAGTTTACATCCGCCAGATCGTCGATGAGCCGCTGGGCATATTCGGTGATCTTTAACATCCACTGGGATTTGACCTTGTGGACGACCTCGCCGCCGCAGCGCTCGCAAACGCCTCCAACGACCTCCTCGTTTGCAAGCACGCACTTACAGGAGGTGCACCAGTTGACATTCATTTCGCTCTTATAGGCAAGCCCTGCCTTGAAAAGCTTCAAAAAGATCCACTGGGTCCATTTGTAGTAGTCGGGGTCGGTGGTGTTGATCTCCCGATCCCAGTCGAAGGAAAGGCCTAAGGATTTGAGCTGCTCTTTGAAGTGAGCAATGTTCTTTGCCGTGACCACTGCCGGATGGACGTGGTTTTTAATGGCAAAGTTCTCGGTAGGAAGGCCGAAGGCGTCCCAACCCATGGGGAACAGGACGTTGTAGCCCTCCATCCGCCGCTTTCTCGCAACGATGTCAAGAGCGGTATAAGGCCGGGGATGTCCGACGTGGAGCCCCTGTCCGGAAGGATAGGGGAACTCAATCAGGGCATAGTATTTGGGCTTTGTGTAGTCGTTTTCGGCGTGGAAGGTCTTGTGGTCATCCCAATATTTCTGCCACTTTTTCTCAATCGCCTGAAAATCATAGCTGTTCATGCATTTCTTCCTTTCCTGCTGCGGGAAAATGAAAAAGCCTCCGTTCCTTGTGTCCAAGAAACGGAAGCTCTGATTCCGCGGTACCATTCTCGTTGGCGCCAAAGCGCCCCCTTTTTTCCACCTGCTTTTTAAAGCCGATGTAACTCCCTGATAACGGTGGAGAGCCCGTCCGCACCTACTTGAAAAACCGTTCAGTCGGAAGCTCGAGGGCCAGCCGCTTTGCCCCGGATACCGCCTTGCACCTTACCGGCGGCTCTCTGAAAACCCGAAGACAAATCTTTTCCCTGTCGCAGCATTTTAAATATTGCTTTCAGTATACCAAATCCCGCCTTGAATGTCAAGGCTTTCCCGCCTTGTCTTTTTGGCTTTTCACGATCAGGGCGATGACCAATCCGATCAGCCCCGCCGCAAAAACGCCGCCTGCGATCATCAGCAGGACAGGCAGGATCTGAAGGATCCCTACAAAAATCGATTGCATCTGCGCTTCTCCTTCTCTGCGGTCAATCTTTCAGGATTCCCGACAGATCCACCTTTTCCCCGTCGGCCCACAGCCGCTCCAGGTCGTAGAATTCCCGGGTGTCCTCATGGAAAATGTGGACGATCACGTCGGTGTAATCCAGGATGATCCAGTTCTCGCTGTGATACCCCTCGACCCGGTGAGGCTGCACGCCCTTTTCGCCCAGCTGGTAGTCCACCTCGTCCGCCAGCATCTTCACCTGCGTGGAGCTGGTGCCGGTGGCGATGACGAAGTATTCTCCCAGGATGGTCAGGTCGCCGATCCGGATGGCACGGATGTCCTTTGCTTTCTTGCTGTCCAAAACCTTTACGATGTTCTCCATCAGTTCTTTTGCTTCCATAGGGGCCTCCCTTATTTGTTTCCGTCGATCAGATCATTGACGGTGGTATCGTTATCATCGTAGTAATCGGTGGTGTTTGCGATCTCCTGAATGTTCAGCTCCTCTACGGGGACCGGATCGCTGAAAGGCCGGAAATACTGGTTCAAAAGATCCGCCAGCACCTGCTTATGCACACTCCAGACCGAATAGCTTCCCGCCATCGTCCCCTCGCCGGGAACCATGTGGAACGCCATGCTGCTGGTGTCCAAGCTCAGCACCCGGGGAGCTAAGGTCAGCACGTCGTTGACCGTCAGATCCGTGGTGACCTCCTGCATCAGGGTGGGGATCAGGGAGCTGATCTGCCCCATGGAAAGGTGTTTGAACTTATTGACCAGTGCCGCTAAAAACTCCCGCTGGGCGTTGATCCGGCCGATATCGCCGCCTCGGCTGTGCCGCTCCCGGACGAATTTCTCCGCCTGAAGGCCGTTTAACGTCTGCAGACCGGGCTTGAAGGTGACGCCTTCCAGGGTAAAGGACTCCTGCACGTTGATCTCCACGCCGCCGATGGCGTCGATGACGCTCACGAATCCGTCCATGTTGATGGTCACATAATGGTCAATGGGCAGCCGGAGCCGGTCGTAAATGACCCGTGCCAGATTCTCCATACCGCCGGCGTTTTTGTTGCCGTAAACGGCGTTGATCTTCCCGGTTGGGTACTCGCTCCCGATGTAGGTGTCCCGGGGGATCTGCAGGATGTTAATGCTCTGGGCTTCCAGATTATAGCTGACCACCATGATGACATCGGTGAGCTTTGCCCGCCCGGTGCCTTCGGCGTAGTCGATGCCGGTAACGAGGAAATTGACCACCTTTTTCTGGATCTCTTCCTCGGTCTTATATTCGTCGCTGATGCTGACGGTGTGGCCGCTTTCGTCCACCTCCGGCAGCGGCGCCCAGTTCAGAAGGGATACATACCCAACGATCCCCGCCGAAACGACGATAAGGACGATGGACAGCGCCATCAGAATCCGGTCTGCCGTGCCAAGGCGTCTTTTTTTGTTCTTTTTCTTTGCCATCTGATTTTCCGAACCTTTCCAAAGAGTCGTCAGATCTGGGGCTTTTCGGATCGCTCCCCTGCGATCTGGTTATAGCATTCCACAGAATCCGGATGCAGCATCTTTCCCTGCCGGAGCATCTCCCCCAGAATGTACTGGAGCGAATAGAGGATTGCCCCGTCCGGATCTTTTTCCGAAAGCGCCCGGGTGTACTCCGCATCGGGATAATCCCGATCCGCCGAAGTCAGATCCGCCAGATACACCGTTTTTTCCAGCGGGGACATATCCTTCCGCCCGGTGGTGTGATAGCAAACGGCGTTTAAAACGTCCGCATCCCGGATTCCCAGCTTGTCCCGCAAAAACAGCATCCCCGCCGGGGCGTGCCACAGCTGCGGCAGCATCCGGTCTGCATCTGAAAAGAGTATATCAGAATTTTCGAGGTTTTGCAACAGGATCTTTGGGTCGGTGTTTTTTTCCACATCGTGCAAAAGCCCTGCCAGCTCCGCCTTTCCGGGGTCTGCCCCGATGATCCGGGCCAGATATACCGCCCGCTCCATGACGTTCAGGGAATGTTTGTAGCGTTTGGGGCTCAGCCGCTGCTGGATGAGGGCCTGATATTGGGGATAACGTGTCGTCATGCAGATTCCTCCTTATGGGTCCAGATATCTCAGGGTCGTGAGAAGGTCCAGAGCCCGCTCCCGTTCGTCCAGGGGGCAGCGGACCGTAATGAGGGTGTTCTCCACCCGCACCACGGCGAAATACTGCTGGCCGCTCCGGGCAGTGAAGCGTCCGAAGTTTCCCCGGACGTCCTTACCTTCCGCCGAAAAGGGCCCGTCGCTTTCCCGGAACCGGGCGATGAGCTGGGAGCCCACGTTTCCGGCAGTGTCAACGGTATCAAAAATGTAAAATTCCAGGCGGAGCCGGTCGTCCTCCCCGATGAGGGCCAGGGACAGCCGGTTCCCGGCGTCCCACTGCATCCGGCGGGTCTCCGTCCAGTCCTCCCAGGGGATCTTCCGGTCGGACAGGGCCGTGATCACCTGTTCCCGGTTTGCAGGCGGGATCCGGGGGTTTCCGGCCTGATAGATCAGCACCGCAAGTCCCGCCAGAAGGCCCAGGAACAGCGCCAGCCTGACGTATCCGCCGACGGTCCCCCTGGGGGCGGTCCGGCGCTCGGCCTGCATCTCCCGAAGCATTTCCACCCAGATGGGGTGGCCCAGGATATGACCGGAGCCGTGGCGTTTCCGATAGAACGCCCCGGCAATGGCCGAGACCATCAGGTCCGCCAGGACAACTCCCCCCAGGGCCAGGTAGACCCGGTCCCCGATGGGGGCAGCCAGGCCCAGGACCGCTGCGTTGAGACCGACGATGCACGGGGCCCATTCCAGGGTGGAAAGGAACAGCACCCGCCGGGTCCGCCCCGGGTCCGGGGAGGTGCAGATGAGCCAGCGGGTAAAAGACCGGCTCCGCTGGGGCTGGAACTGGACCTCCCGCAGGTAGGCCCGAATCGCCGCCCCATTTTTTCCGGCGGAGCGGAACAGGGCGTCCCGCATCCAGCCGGCGCAGAATTCGTTGAGGATCAGGGCCGCCAGAAATCCTGCCAGCCGCAGAAGGGGCTCCGTCATAGCCGTCCCTCCGGGGAGGGCAGGGGCTTTTCGTAAAGCCCCCGCCGCTTGATATAGGAAAGCACCGCTTCCGGCACCATGTTGGAAACGTCGCCGCCCTTTTTTAAGATCTCCCGGATTTCGGTGGAAGAAAGGGGCAGCGGCTCCGTCCGGATGACCCGGGCACCAGAAAATTCCTCCGCCTTTTTTAAGAGGGCTTCCTCTTCCCCGTCGTTCCGGGCAAAAGCTGCCAGATCCGCCAGCTTTAAAATATCCTGCCACCGGTACCATTGGTCGAAGGTCAGCAGCATATCCGCCCCCATCAGCAGCGTGAACCGCTCCTCCGGGAACAGCGCATGGAGCTTTTCCAGCGTCAGCACCGTGTAGCTCTTCCCCTTGGCTTTCAGTTCGATGTCGCTGACAAAGACCTTTTCCATCCCCGCCGCAGCAAGCCTTGCCATCTCCAGCCGCTCCTTTCCGGGAGCCAGATCCGGCGCCTGCTTATGGGGTGGGAGGTTTGCGGGGATCAGAAGGATCCGGTCAAAGGAAAGAGCCTTGTCCGCCTCTTTTAAAAGATGCAGGTGCCCGTTGTGGATGGGATTGAACGTCCCTCCGAAGATCCCGGTGCGGGTCATGGATGCGTCCCCCTTTTTTCAGTCGTCCAGCTGGATCACGGGTTTTTCCGGATTCTTCCGGTACAGGGTGATCCGGGTGCCTAAGATCTGGACCACCTCGCAGCCGGTCTCCCCTGCGATCTCCGCCGCCGCTTCCTTGGCAGAATAAAGGCTGTTTTCCAGTACCCGGATCTTAATAAGCTCCCGGGCGGTAAGGGCGTCGTCCACCTGCTTTACGGTGTTTTCGTTGATGCCGCCCTTTCCGATCTGCAGAATGGTATCAATGGGGTTTGCCATGGCCCGGAGCCGGGCCCGCTGTTTGCTGTTTAACATAGGATTCTCCTTATTTCTCCTGTTTTAAGTAATCTTCCAGAAGGCGGTTCGCCTTTCCTCTGTGGCTGACGGCGTCCTTTTCCTTCGCTGTCATCTCGGCGAAGGTCTTCTCCCCCACCAGGAAGATAGGGTCGTAGCCGAAGCCGTCCTCCCCTCGGGGAGACTCTGCCATCGTGCCCTCGCAGACACCTTCGAAAACATGGGTTTCCCCCGTCCCATCGATATACGCAATGGCGCAAACGAACCGTCCCGTTCGATTTTCCTTTCCCTCAAGCTCCGCAAGGAGCTTTTTCACCCGGTCGGCATCCGTTGCGCCTTCCCCGGCGTACCGTGCGGAATAGATCCCCGGCCGCCCGTCCAATGCATCCACGCAAAGCCCCGAATCGTCGGCAATCACCGGCAGCTTTACTTTCTCCCAAACCGCTTTCGCCTTCCGTACGGCGTTCTCCGCAAAGGTCGTGCCGGTCTCCTCCACGTCCAAGATGATGCCCTTTTCCTTCTGGGAAAAGACCTGATACCCCAAGGGCTCCAGCATCCGCTTGAACTCCCGGACCTTCCCGGCGTTTCCCGTTGCTATGATGATCTCCATTCATTTTTCTCCTTTATCCGTCCGCTTTTTTAAAAGCCGCCCGAAGGCAAGCATCGCCGTCCCCGTGCAGAATAAAAGCAGCGGAAGCGCATCCAGAAACCGCTCCCACGTCCGCCTGTCCCAGGGGATCGCCTTCCGGGTCAGATAGGCGGAGATCCGATCCGCCGTTTCGTACCGGCGGCTGCGTTTTTCCGAAAGCCAGCTTTTCACTTCCGGCAGCCGCCCGCTCTGCACCAATAAGAGCACGGCGCCCAGAGCGCCGACCAGAGCCGCCAGCCGGGTCTTTTTCTCGTTATTCAAACAGCGCCTCCACAAAATCCTCCGGAACAAATTCCTGCAGATCGTCGATCTTCTCGCCGACCCCTACATACCGCACCGGCAGCCCCAGCTGGTTCTTGATGGCTACCACGATGCCGCCCTTCGCCGTGCCGTCCAGCTTGGTCAGCACGATGCCGGTGATCTTCGCCGCCTGCATGAACTGCTCCGCCTGATTGACGGCGTTCTGGCCGGTGGTGGCATCCAAGACCAGCAGCGTTTCCACGTCGCAGCCCTCCGCCCGTTGATTGACGATCCGGAACATCTTTCCAAGCTCGTCCATCAGGTTCTTCTTATTATGGAGCCGCCCGGCGGTATCGATGAGCAGGATGTCCGCATGGCGGGCCTTTGCCGCCTCGATGGAATCGTAGACCACTGCCGCCGGGTCGGAGCCTTCCTGATGTTTGACGATCTCCACGCCGCTGCGCTGGGTCCAGACCTCCAACTGCTCGATGGCGGCAGCCCGGAAGGTGTCGGCAGCGCCGACCAGGATCTTCTTGCCCTGGGCTTTGAAATTCGCCGCCAGCTTCCCGATGGTGGTGGTCTTCCCGGCGCCGTTCACGCCGATGACAAAGAGGATGGACGGGCTGGTGGAGAGCTTCATGGGCTCGTCCTCCCGGAGCATATCCGCCACGATCTCCTTCAAAAGTCCCTTGACCTCAGCCGGATCGGTGATGCCGGTCTCCTTGATCTTCCGCCGCAGCTGGTTGCAGATGTCCTCGGCGGTAATGGCCCCCATATCGGACATGATAAGGATTTCTTCCAGTTCCTCCAGAAAGTCCTCGTCGATCTTCGTGAAGGAGTGGATGACCCCCTCCACCTGACGCATCATGGCGTCTTTTGTCTTTTTGAGCCCTTCCCTGATCTTGCTAAAAAATCCCATTTTGGATCCTCCTTATCCCTGTGATTCCAGTTCGCCCATTTTGGAAGCGATCTCCGTGACCTTCAGCTCTAAGAGCTTGGAGACCCCCCGTTCCTGCATCGTGACGCCGTAAAGCACGTCGGCTTCCTCCATGGTACCCCGACGGTGGGTGATGAGGATGAACTGGGTGCTGTCGCTCATTTTCCTTAAGTATTCGGCGTACTTCACCACGTTCACATCGTCCAGAGCCGCCTCGATCTCGTCCAGCACGCAGAAGGGCGCCGGCCGCACTTTCAGGATGGCGAAGTAGATGGCGATGGCGATAAACGACTGCTCGCCGCCGGACAAAGCGCTCAGGCTCTTGATGATCTTCCCCGGCGGCTGGACGTTGATGTCGATGCCGCAGTTCAAGACGTCCTCCGGATCGCTTAAGGTGAGGCTCGCCTTCCCTCCCCCGAAGAGCTCCGTAAAGATCTCCCCGAAGTTTTTGTTGATGGCGGCAAAGCTCTCCCTGAAAAGCCGCTCCATATCCGACGTTAGGTTTTTGATGAGCTTTTCCAGCTCCGACTTGGCGTTGGCGGCGTCCTCTACCTGCGCCTTCAGGAATTCGTACCGTTCCGATACCTCTTTATACTCCTCGATGGCGCCTACGTTGACGCTCCCCAGCCCCCGGATCCGGTTCTTGAGGGAAGCAAGCTCCTTCTGCGCCTCGTTCCGATCCTCAATGGGGATCGCCGCCTGCTGAGCCTCGCTGCGGGTCAGCTGGTACTCATCCTGGAGCCGCAGGATGATCTGGTCGTAGTCCCGCTGAGCCGAGAGCTTCTGCTCGTCTAACCGTGCCAGCTCCCCGGCGGCCTGTTCCTTTCTTGCGGAAACCTCCCGTTCCTGCTGCCTAAGCCGGGTAGTCTCTCCTTCCAGCTCCTGCCGCTTGGCAAGGAGCTTCCTGCTCTTTTCCTCGTATTCGACAATCCGTGCGGCGGCTTCCCCACTTTCCTTCTGCAGAGAGGCGATAGCGGTCTCCAGCTGCTTTGTCTTCCCTTCCACGGCGTCCCGTTCCGCTAAGAGCCGGGCCTTTGCTTCCGCCCGGGCTTTTGCGTCGGCACGCAGATCTTCGATCTGCCGGGTCAGGTTTTCCAGGTCCTTCCGGTTCTCGATCTCCTGCCGGGTCAGAGCGGAGATCTCCTCTGTCAGCTCTTCCCGACGGCCGGAAAGACTGTCCCGGCTGCCCTGAAATTCAAAAAGGGCGTTCTTTGCCGCTTCCGCCTCTTTTTCCAGAGCGGCAAGGGCGGTTCTCGCCTCTTCCGCCTCTTTTCGGGCGGCGGCGATCTTCTGGCTGCACTGAGCCTTCTGCCGCTCCAGTTCCGCCTTCCGGGCGGAGAGCTGTTGGCGGTTCTGCCGGTGCCGGAGAAGATCTGCTTCAAAGCGGATCTGATCCTCATTCGCCGTGATCTGCTCCGCCCGGATTCCTTCCACCTGTGCGGAAAGGTTCGCTGTCTCTCTGGAAAGCTCGGCGGCTCTCTGATCCAGCTGGGCCTTCTGCCCTTTTAGCTTCTCCGCTTCCGCCTGCAGGGCGGAGGCTTCGTTCTTCCGGCTGAGCACGCCGGCATTTTTCGCCGCCGATCCGCCGGTGAAACTGCCGCCTACGTTGACCTGCTGGCCGTCTAAGGTGACGATGCGGAATTTATACCCGTATTTCCGGGAAATGGTGATGGCGGTGTCCAGATCCTCCACCACGGCGATGCGGCCCAATAAGAATCGCACCACCCCGTCGTACTTCGGATCCGCTTCCACCAGCTCCGATGCGACCGCCACGAACCCGGCGTACCGTTCCAGCCCCGGCTCGTTCAGGGTGTTTCCCTTCACGGAGGTCAGCGGCAGGAAGGTGGCACGTCCCGCCTTCTGCTCGGACAAAAGCCGGATGCCCGCCTTTGCGGCGGCTTCGTCCTCCACGACGATGTTCTGGAGCGCCCCGCCCAGCGCCGTTTCCACGGCGACAGAATATTCCGGCTTCACGCTTAAAAGCTGGGTCACCGTCCCTAAAACGCCCCGGATGGCGCCGTTTTTCGCTGCCCGGATCACCGCCTTGACGCTGTAGTTAAAGCCCTCCATGTTCTGCTCCAGATCCAAAAGCAGCCTTGCCCGCTGGAGCTTTTCCTTGATGGAAAGATCCAGCTTCTGCTGCTCGCCGGAAAGCTCCTGCAGCTTCTGCTTCCGGCCGGAGAGCTTTAAATCGTATCCCTTCCGGGCGTTTTCCAGAGAAGCCTTCTTATCGGCGATCTCTTTTAAAAGCCCTTCCAGCTGCTCGATGGTTTCCCCGTCCGATCCCGCCTGGGTGGTCAGGGAGGAAAGCTCTCCCTCGATGCCCCGGATCCGGTTCTCCTCATCGGCAGCGGCGTTCTCCTTCGTCAGGATCAGCAAATTCTGCCGGGAGCTTTCCAGAGCAATCCGGTTGACCCGACTGTTTGCTTCTTCCAGCTTCCCGCTGAAATCCTCCTGTTCGGCGGACAGGCTCAACAGTTCCTTCCGCTTTTCTTCTGCCTTCCTCTGAAGCTCCTCACCGGCGCTCGAAAGCGCTTTTTTCTGCTCTTCTTTGGCGGCAGCCTCTTCTTCCCGCCGGGCGGCCGACTCCTCCTGGGCGGAAAGCTCCGCTGAAAGCCTTGCTTTCGTCTCCTCATTGTGGCGGATGTCGTTTTCCCGGACGGCCACTTCGCTTTTCAGGTCGCCGGTACGGTTCAAAAGGTTCTGCCGGATGGTCTGGCATTCCTCGTTTTGGGTCAGGCAGGCCTGCATCCGTTTATAGGTCTCCTGGATCTGCTCCTCGATCTT
Organism: uncultured Oscillospiraceae bacterium; assembly: GCA_900555435.1. GTDB lineage: Bacteria > Bacillota > Clostridia > Oscillospirales > Ruminococcaceae > Merdivicinus. The sequence continues at coordinate 14,409 of USLH01000001.1, forward strand.
TTCAATCTCCCGGGAAAGATGTTCGTCCTCCCCCCTGGCGATCAGATACTTCTGCTCCTGCTCCCGCAGGGCGTTCTGGTATTTTTCCAGCGTCAGCAGCCACAAGGACACTTCCAGCGCCTTTTTTCGCTCCGATAGCGTCAGGAATTCCTTTGCCTTCTCCGACTGGATCCGCAGCGGCTCCACCCGCCCCTCCAATTCGGAGAGGATGTCGTAAAGCCGGGTCAGGTTCTCCTGCGCTCCTAAAAGCTTCCGCTCTGCCTCTGCCTTGCGGTAGCGGTATTTGGAAATGCCTGCCGCTTCCTCGAAGATCTCCCGCCGTTCCCCGGATTTGGCGCTGATAATCTCTGCGATCTTGCCCTGCCCGATCATGGAATAGCCGTCCCGGCCAAGGCCTGTATCCATAAACAGCTCGTTGATGTCCCGAAGCCGCACAGCACTGCTGTTTATCGCATATTCGCTTTCCCCGGAACGGTAGTACCGCCGGGTGATGGTCACTTCATCAGCGTCTACGGGAAGCGCCCGGTCGCTGTTGTCAAAGGTCAGCGACACCGCCGCAAACCCCTGGGGCTTCCGGGAGGAAGTGCCTAAGAAAATGACATCCTCCATTTTTTCACCCCGCAGGGTTTTGGTGGACTGCTCCCCTAAGACCCAGCGCATGGCGTCGGAAAGGTTGCTCTTCCCGCTTCCGTTGGGACCGACTACCGCAGTGAGCCCTTTGTTGAAATGAATGACAGTCTTATCGGGAAAGGACTTGAAGCCCTGCATTTCCAGCGATTTTAAGAACATGGTTTCATTCCTTTCTCGAAAAAGTAATACAGTTCGTATTTTTATTTTAAATTATACGGATTTTCGACAGAAATTTCCACTTCTCCGGGCAAGATTCCCTCTTTCCCCCGGATTCGCAGAGGATACCCCAACGCCTTCGCCTTTAAAAGGTTCTCCTTTTTCTGTCCAATGGCTTTGGAAAGCTCTTTTGGGGCCACCGCCCCCGCCAGCCTTGTCCCCACAGAAAAACGCCGCAGCTTTTCCTCCAGCTTCATCCAGTAAAGCCGCCCCTCGCAAAGCTCCCGGAACGCCGAATGATAGGCTCCTCCCACCAACCGCCGCTCCATCGTCTCCGAAGGGTGCAGCCCTACCCGGATCACCCGGATCCCGGCCTCCTCCAGCCGGGGCAGCCAGGGAGCCACCCACTCCACCGCTTCCTCCACGGAAAGCGGGGTGTAAAGTCCTTCCCTTGTCAACCGTGCCAGCTCCGTCCCCTCCAGCACCACGGTAGGATAGATTCGCACCGTGTCGGGTCTTATCCTCATCACGCCCTCCATGGTGCTCTGAAAGGTCCCATGGCTGTCCCCGTAAAGCCCTGCCATGACCTGCAGCCCCAGCGAAAACCCGCCGTAGGCCCGGATGGCAGCCGCCGCTTCAAAAACATCCGCCGCCGTATGGCCCCGGTAATTTTTCAGAAGCACCTCATCGGATAAGCTCTGGGCGCCCAGTTCAATGGCGGTCACACCGTATCGGGAAAGGGTCTCCAAAATCCCTTCCGAAATACCGTCCGGCCGGGTGGACACCCGGATCCCGGAGCAGCGTCTCTCCTTTACAAAGGGGTGCGCAGCCTTTAAAAGCCCTTCCATGTCCTCTTTGGGAAGGCAGGTGAAGCTCCCGCCGAAAAAGGCGATCTCCGTGGTTTCCGGATCAGGCTGCTTTTCAAAAGCCGCCGTTAAAATCTTCGTGACCTCTTCCGGAGTCACCGGCTTTTCTTCTCCGGAAATGCTTTTCTGGTCGCAAAAGCTGCAGGCGTGAGGGCACCCCAGATGGGGGATGAACAGGGCGATGTTCCCGTGCATCAGTCTTCGTCGTGATAGCCCATGAGCTTTAACGCCTCGTGAGCCGCATTCTGCTCCGCCTGCTTTTTGGAGCTGCCGGTGCCCCGACCGATGACGTTGGTATTCAAAAGCACCTCTGCCGTAAAGACCTTGGCATGATCCGGCCCGTGCTCGTCTACCAGAACGTACTCGATCCGCTCCTCCCGGTTCTGCTGGATGATCTCCTGCAGCGCCGTCTTGTAGTCGGAGAGCTTATTCTTCCGGCGGACGTCCAGATTCCGGGGGATGAACCCCAGCACAAAGGTCTGAGCTGCCTCATATCCCCCGTCGATGTAAATGGCTGCCAGCAGCGCCTCAAATGCGTCCGCCAGAATGGACGGACGCTCCCGCCCGCCGGTCAGCTCCTCGCCTTTTCCTAAACGGAGATATTTTCCGAGTCCGATCTGCCCCGCAAACACGTCCAGCGCCTTTTCACAGACCAAGCTGGCACGGAGCTTTGTCAACTCCCCTTCCGGCAGGTCTTTATAAGTGAGAAACAGGTGCCGCGCCACGATTACCGACAGCACCGAATCGCCCAAAAACTCCAGCCGCTCGTTGTTGTGCCCGTGCTTCTTCCCCTCGTTTGCATAAGAGGAGTGGGTCAGGGCCTGCTCTAAAAGCTGAGGGTTCCGGAAAGTATATCCGATCTTTTCTTCCAGTTCCAAGGGAAAACGCTCCTTTTTGTCATTCTGCCGCCGCAGGCTTCATCGCTTCTACGGCCCTTTGGATCTCACCGGTCAGGTCGGACTGAGCAAAATCCCTTGCCTGACGGATGGCGTTCTTGATTGCTTTGGCATTGGAGCTGCCGTGAGCCTTGATCACCGGCTTGGTGATGCCCAGCAGCGGCGCCCCGCCGTATTCGGTATAATCCATGGATTTCTTGAAGCCCTTGACCTTTTTGAGCATCAGCGCCCCGGCCAGCTTCCCGGAAACCCCGGTAAACATCCCTTTGATCTTTTTGGAGAACATGGAGCCCAGCCCTTCGGTGAGCTTTAAGATCACGTTCCCGGTAAAGCCGTCGGCGACCGCCACATCCACGGCTCCTGCCGGGATCTCACGGGCTTCCACGTTTCCGGTAAAGTTCACCGGCGCAGTTTTTAAAAGCTGCAGCGCCTCTCTCTGTAATTCGTTGCCTTTCGTCTCCTCGGCGCCGATGTTCACAAGACCCACTCTGGGGCTTGCCACCTTCTGCACCTTCTGCATATAAAGGCTTCCCATCACGCCGAACTGGCAGAGGGTCTCCGGCTTGCAGTCCAAGTTTGCCCCTGCGTCCATCAGAAGATAACAGCCGTTGACCGTGGGGATCACCGTAGCAAGCCCCGCCCGTTTGACGCCTTTGATCCGCTTTAAGAGGAAGGTCGCTCCCACCACGATGGCTCCGGTGGAGCCGCCGCTGACGAATGCGTCGCCTTTCCCCTCTTTCACAAGATTGAAGGCCGCCGCCATGGAGCAGTTCGCCTTCTCCTTCAAAATCGAAGTGGGGTCATCCTCCATGGTGATCACGTCCGGCGCATGGACGATCTCGATTCCCGAAAGGGAGATGCCGTTTTTCTCCGCCGTTTTCCGAAGGGATCCTTCATCGCCGGTCACAAGGATCTCCACGCCGTATTCTTCCACGGCCAGGGCGCATCCCTGCAGCACCGCCAAAGGGGCGTTATCCCCGCCGAATCCGTCTACTACGATCTTCATTCCGCCACTCTCCTTTTTTCATCCGTGTCCCGGATCACTTTTCCTCGATGGTCAACTGAACGAAGCCCTTCGTTTCCAGCCCCACGGATTTGACCCGCCAGTTCCCATCGCTTAGATCCACCGTCTCGTCAACCGTCCCGCCGTATTCCAGCAATACGCTCCCGTTCCCTTCCGGATCCACCAGCACCAGCTTCCAGCTGCCTTCTTTTATCTCCGCACTGCCGGAAACGTGAAGAGTCTGCCCCTCTTTTGCGTTCCGGCTCCAGAGGGTGTCGCTGCCGGTAAAAGAACCGAAATTCTCGGTATACTCCGTCCCCGACTGGGTGGACAGGTGCTTAATGTAAAAATAAGTGTCACTCTGGGCAGCGATCAGGCTGTCGTCGTTATAAACCGCCCTTTGCTTTTCCGAAGGCCCGCAGCCGGTCAGGGCTATACAAAGAAGCAGTCCTAAAAAAGCCGCCGCAAGTTTCCGCATCAAGAATCGTTCCTCCAATTCAGAGCGTCCAGCGTTTCCTTTAACGCCTGAATGCCCCGCTCCGCCAGCAGTTGGTACCGGAACTTTTTGTCCCGGGGTGCGTTTTCGAGGGCAGGCAGGATCCCCATATTGGCGCCCATGGGCTGGAAATCCGCCGTTTCGCCGCACACATGGTCGGACAAAGCCTTTAACATCGTGCCCTCGGGCAGCACCAGCGGCGGCAGCCCCAGAAGCTCCCGTGCCAGATAGTGCCCGGCTAAAAGCCCGCTGGCCGCTGATTCCATATATCCCTCCACGCCGGTCATCTGCCCGGCGAACCGGAGATTCGGGCGGCGTATGAGCCGCTGCTCCCGGTCAAGGAGCCGGGGCGAATCGAGGAAGGTGTTCCGGTGCATGACTCCGTACCGAACGAATTCCGCATTTTGAAGCCCCGGAATCATGGAAAAGACCCGCTTCTGCTCCCCCCACCTGAGGTTGGTCTGAAACCCCACCAGATTGTAAAGGGTGCCCGCTTCGTTTTCCTTCCGCAGCTGCACCACCGCCCAAGGGCGGTGCCCCGTCCGGGGATCTCTTAATCCCACCGGCTTCAGCGGCCCGAACCGAATGGTGTCCGGCCCCCTTTTTGCCATGATCTCCACAGGCATACAGCCTTCGTATACCTTGAATTCCGCCTTCTCGAAATCCTTGAGCTCCACGCCTTCCGCCGTGGTCAGAGCTTCGTAAAAAGCTTCGTACTCTTCCCTGCTCATGGGGCAGTTTAAGTAGTCGTCCTCCCCCCGGCCGTACCGGGAAGCGGCGAAAACGATGGAGCGGTCCACCGTGGAGCCGTCCACGATGGGCGCCGCCGCATCAAAAAAGCTGAGCCCCTTTTCGCCGGTGACCCGGACGATCTCCTCCGCCAGCCCTCCGCAGGTCAGCGGCCCGGTGGCGACGATGGTGGGATCTTCCCCCAGCCGTTCCACCTGCGCCTCGGTCACATGGATCAGCGGGTCTTTCCGGATTGCTTCGGTCACCCGGTCGGAAAACGCCTTCCGATCCACCGCCAGCGCCCCGCCTGCCGCCACGGCTGTGGCCTCGGCAGAAGGAAGAATCAGCGACCCCAAGAGCCGCATTTCCTCCTTCAGCATCCCTGAAGCCGAATCCAGCCGGGACGCCTTTAAAGAGTTGGAGCAGACCAGCTCCGCCAGCCCCGGATATTTGTGGGCAGGCGAATAGGAAAGAGGCTTCTGCTCAAAAAGCTCCACCTTGATGCCGTATTTTGTAAGGATCTGGGCGGCTTCACAGCCGGCAAGCCCGCCGCCGATCACAATCGCCTTCATTCGTCCTCCCCGCCCTTTTTTGGGTCGACGGCACGCTGATAGCTGCATTCGGGATTGGAGCAGTAAATCCTTGCTCCCCGTCCTGCTTTCTGCAGCAGCGTCTTCCCACAGACCGGGCACTTTTCGTCGATGGGCGGATCCCACGAAAGGAAGGAACAGGTGGGATTATGCTCGCAGCCATAGAACTTCTTGCCCTTCTTGGACTTCTTCTCCAGGATCTTCCCACTGCACAGCGGGCACTCGCCGGGCATCTCCACGGCGATCCGCTTGGTGTTGCGGCATTCCGGGAAACCGGGGCAGGCTAAGAATTTTCCATACCGCCCGGTCTTGATGACCATGTTCCGACCGCATTTTTCGCAGACGATGTCCGTCTCCTCATCGGGGATCTTCATATGGACGTCCTTCATGTCCTCTTCGGCCTTGGCCAGAGTCGTTGCGAAGCCGCCGTAGAACTCATCCAGCACCGAGCCCCAGGATTTCTTCCCTTCTTCCACCTTGTCAAGGTCGCCTTCCATCTGGGCGGTGAACTTCTCATCCACGATGGAAGCGAAGTGCTCCTTCATCAATTGGGTGGTGATCTCTCCCAATTGGGTGGGCTTTAACTGCTTGCTTTCCAGCTCCACATATTTCCGCTTTAAGATGGTGGAAATGGTGGGCGCATAGGTGGAGGGACGGCCGATGCCGTTTTCCTCCAGGAACTTGATGAGGGACGCTTCGGTGAAGCGTGGGGGCGGCTGGGTGAAGTGCTGGGTGCCCTCGACGCTCTGGGTCTTCAAGGGATCCCCTGCTGCCAGCGGAGGCAGCACGCCTTCCTTTTCCTCGGCGTCGTCCCGGCCTTCCTCATAAAGCACCGTGAACCCATCGAACCGCACCGAAAATCCGCTGGCCTTGAAGGTGTACCCGGCGGCGTCGATGTCGGCGGAAACGGTGTCGTACTCCGCATTTGCCATCTGGCTTGCGATAAACCGTCCCCAGATGAGCTTATAGAGTTTATACTGATCCGCCGTCAGGCTGGCCTTTGCCTGCTCCGGAGTCAGGTCGGGCATGGTGGGCCGGATGGCCTCGTGGGCATCCTGTGCGCTGCTCTTGGTCTTATAGACCCGGGGGTTCTCCGGCAGATATTTATCCCCGTACTTGTCCTTGATGTACCCCGCTGCCGCATCTCTCGCTTCGTCGGAGATCCGCAGGGAGTCGGTACGCATATAGGTGATCAGACCCACTGCCCCCAGCTTCGGGAGCTCCACGCCTTCGTAAAGCTCCTGCGCCGTGGCCATGGTGCGCTGGGAACGGAACCCCAGCTTCCGGGAAGCCTCCTGCTGCAGGGTAGAGGTGGTAAAAGGCGGTGCGGGGGATTTCTTCCGGATGCCGGTCTTGACGCTTGCCACTGTGAAGGGGGCGTCCTTCACCGCCGCTAAGACTGCGTCGGCATCTTCCTTGCAGCGGAGCTCCACCTTCTTGCCTTCTTTCCCGTAAAACTTCGCCGGGAACGCTTTTTTGGAGCCTGCCGCCAAGAGCTTTGCATCGATGGTCCAGTATTCCTCCGGCTGGAACGCCCGGATCTCATTTTCCCGATCCACGATGATCCGGACCGCCACGGACTGAACCCGCCCGGCGCTCAGACCCGGCTGAATCTTCTTCCAGAGGAAGGGACTGATCTTATAGCCCACAATCCGGTCCAGGATCCGCCGTGCCTGCTGGGCGTTGACCAGATCCATGTCGATCTTTCTCGGATGGGCCATGCCCTCCTTGACGCCGCTTTTGGTGATCTCGCTGAAGGTCACCCGATCCACATCGTTGAGATCCAGCTTTAAAATATGCGCCAAGTGCCAGGAAATGGCCTCCCCTTCCCGGTCAGGGTCGGTCGCCAGATAGATCTTTTTCTTGCCCTTGGCTTCCGCCTTGAGCATCTTGATGATGTCCGCCTGCTTTTTGATGTTCAGATACCGGGGCTCGAACCCCTTCTCCACGTCCACGCCCAGCGTAGACTTGGGAAGATCCCGGACGTGCCCCTTGGAGGCCACCACCTCATAATTCTTCCCCAGGTATTTCTGGATGCTCTTGGTCTTGGTGGGGGACTCCACGATGACCAGGTTTGCGGGAGATTCCGCCGCTTTCGCCATTGTTTTCCTCCTTGTCTCTATCGAAAAGGAACGTCAGAAAACGCTCCGGAAAAAATCAGTCTGCCTTGCTGTATCGACGCCCCGGATGAGCTGTCGCCAGCCCTAAAAGTTCCAGCTCCGTCATGGACGCCAGCGCCTGATAAGGCTTTAGCCCCGCCTCGCTGATAATGTCGTCCACCGGTCTCGGCTCCTCGGTCAGGACTTCATAAAGCCGCTTCTGCAGTTCGCTTAATTCCGGAAGCTCCGTCCGCTTTGCAACCGCTTCCGGCTTCGGCGCCTGATATGCCGGCTCGTCGGCTACCTTCTGCCGCTGCTCCCGAACGACCTCCGCCCGTCTGGAACGGATCATGATCTCCGACAGGGCTTTCAGGTCTATCCTGTCCCCATAAAGCGGGTAGTATTCCTCCAGGATGCTGTGAACGGAATAAACCGGATGAGCCCCGTCCTGCAAAAGCGGGACAACGCCCATGCAGCCCGGCTCGGTGATGTCGTAAGGCGGTACGCAGAAGACCTCTTTCCCCTGCTCCATGGCAAGATCCGCCGTGATCAGCGATCCGCTTCGTTCCGGCGCATGGGTTACCAAAACACCCATTCCAAGCCCCGCCAGCAGCCGGTTCCGGGTGGGGAAATATTTTCCGTCGGGCTTTGTCCCCGGAGGCAGCTCACTGACCAGTGCGCCGCCGCTTAAAAGGATCTTCTCCTTCAGTTCCCGGTTCTGGGACGGATAATTGACATCCAGCCCGCAGCCTAAAACGGCAATGGTCCGCTTCCCGGCTTTCAGCGCCCCTCGATGGGCGTATTCGTCGATGCCCACGGCGCAGCCGCTGACGATGACCACTCCCGCCCGCGCCAGCTGGCAGCAAAGGCTCCCAGTGATTCCTCTTGTGTAGCCGACGGCTTCTCTGGTGCCGACCACCGTCAGAACCAGCTGATTCTCAAGCCCCGCAAGGCTCCCTTTTACATAAAGAACGGCCGGCGGCCCGTAAATTTCCCGCAGCCGTTTCGGGTATTCCGGATCCGCATAGGAGATCACCCGGATCCCCTCGTCCCGGCATTGCTCTAAGATCAGCTCCGCCCGCTCCAGCGAGGTCTTGGACATCCGCCGCAGATCCTGCTCCGAAAAAATCGAAAGGGCTCTCCGTCCCTCTTCACCGTTCTGATAAAGGGCCTTAGCATCCCCCGAAAGCTCCAGAATTTTCCCGATCTTCCCGCTTCCATAGGAAAAGCACTGCGAGAGCCATACCCAGTAGACCAGATCTTCTCCCATTTTCCATCCTCCTGCCTCAGGGGATCAGACTTCATATTTCATCTTCTCCGGCGTCCAGTCCTTTAAGACCTTCGCCATATCCGCTGCATATTCCTTTGCCTTCGGGAGGCTGTGCTCCCGATAATTGCCGCATTCCGCCGGGGAAACGCCGGGGATCTCCCCCTCGTACCCGGCGATGAAGTCCATGGCCTTCTGCAAAAGCCCGATGACCTCCGAAGACGTGACCGTGTCCCGGACGATGAAATAAAACCCCGTCCGGCATCCCATGGGTCCCACATAGATCACCCGGTCGGAATACGCCGAGTTCCGGGCATAGGTGGCAAATAAGTGTTCAAACGTATGGATCCCGTCGTTTTCCAGATAGGTCCCGCTGTTCGGGATCGCCATCCGGAGATCGTAGGTCACGGCGTCCCCGTCCACCCGGGACAGGTAAAGCCCCTTCTTCAATTTGTTGTGATTTACACAGAAGCTCTCGATCCGCTTCATTTCACTCGCTCCTTCTTCTTGCCATCTCCCACATCAGGATGGTGGCAGCCATGGCGGCGTTTAAGGATTCCGCATTCCCCGCCATGGGGATAGTGATCCGCTCCGAGCAAAGGGACGCCTGCTCTTTGGAAAGGCCGTTCCCCTCGTTCCCGATAACCGCCACAGCGCCTTTGAAATCCGCCGTTCCCACCGGTCTTGCGTCGGCGTCCACCACCGCCGCATACGACCGCAGGCCGCTTTCCTTCAGAAAAGCAGCCAGATCCACCCGCATCACCGGGATCCGGAATAACGACCCCATGGCGGCACGGATGGTTTTCAGGCTATATAAGTCGCAGCAGCTCTCGCTTAAAATCACGCCGGAAAGCCCCATTGCGTCGGCTCCCCGAAGGATCGTCCCCACGTTTCCGGGATCCTGCAGGTCCCAGAGGGCGACATAGCTGCCGTTACAGTCTATTTTAGCAAGGTTTTCGGGTTTGTCAAGTTTTTTGCAGACCGCATAAAGCCCCTGAGGGGTCTTCGACTGGGAGAGCCGCTCCTCCGCCGCCCCCTCTACTTCAAAGGCGGAAAGCCCCGAAAAATCCGTCTCCGGATGGGCATTCCGATAAGCGGGGGTCACGAAAACCTGCTCCACGGCAACTCCGGAGCGCAGGGCTTCTTTAAAGAGCTTTTCTCCTTCCAGCACGAAACAGCCGGTCTCCTCCCGGTATTTCCGGGAGGATGCCAGCTTCCCATACTCCTTGATGCGTCCGTTTTCCTTGGACTGGATCCGTTCCATTCTGCGCCTTTCCCGCCGGCGCATCCGCAAACTTCCCCTTTTGCGGGACGCTTGCGGATGCGGCGTCCAAAAGGGACGCCGGGCGTGTCTTAACATACAGCAAACGCCCCGGGTCACTTAAAACCAGGGGCGTAAAATGCTTCTTATAACGCTTTCTTCGCCTGTTCAGTCAGAGCGGTGAACGCAGCGGGGTCATGAATGGCGATCTCGGACAGAACCTTGCGGTTCAGGGTGCTGCCGGACTTCTTCAAGCCGTTCATGAAGGTGGAGTAATTCATGCCGTTCATCTTGCAGGCAGCGGAGATCCGGGTGATCCACAGTTTGCGGAAGTCACGCTTTTTCAGCCGGCGGCCGATGTACGCATACTGACCGGATTTCATGACCGCTTCTTTTGCGGTTTTGAAGAGCTTGCTCTTGCCGCCCCAGTAGCCTTTCGCCAGCTTGAGGACTTTATTTCTTCTCTTACGGGTTGCCATAGCGCCCTTTACACGAGCCATAATCTGTTACCTCCAAATTCGGTTTTCGTTCCTGACAGTTTTCCCTATCGCTTATGCGTAGGGGATCATCTTCTTGATAGCGGCTACGCAGGTCTTATCTGCATAGGCGGCGCCACGAAGCTGGCGTTTGCGCTTGGTAGACTTCTTGGTCAGGATGTGGCGGCGGTTCATTTTTGCACGCTTGACGAGACCGTTCTTGGTGAGGGCGAAGCGCTTTTTGGATGCGCTGTGAGATTTGATCTTCGGCATATCAGGGATCCTCCTTTATTTTTTCACATGGTTTGTACGGTGGAAGCAGGCTTACTTTGCGTTCTTCGGAAGCAGGAAGATCACCATGCTCCGGCCTTCCATCTTGGCAGGCTTATCGAGGCTGCTCACCTCTGCGCAGGCGTCCTTGAACCGTTCCAGAAGCGCCCGGCCCAGATCGGTGTGCGCCATCTCTCTTCCACGGAACCGGACGGACACCTTTACTTTGTCGCCGCCGCTCAGGAACTTGATGGCCTGATTCGCCTTGGTCTCAAAATCGTGGGTGTCGATGTTCATGGACATCCGGACTTCCTTGACCTCAACGACCTTCTGGTTCTTTCTCGCTTCTTTCTCCCGCTTGGCCTGCTCATAACGGTACTTGCCGAAATCCATGATCCGGCAGACGTTGGGCGTGGCCTGGGGCGCAATGTCAACGAGATCCAATCCCTTGTCAATGGCCAGTGCGAGAGCCTGCCGTGTCGGCATAATGCCCAGCTGGCTTCCGTCTGCGTCTACGACACGGACTTCCTTCTCCCGGATCTCCTCGTTGATGAGCAAGTCTTTTTTGCTAATGGTAAAGCACCTCCCGTACCCGTTGGAACCAACTAACCGTCCGCATGGCGGACAACAAAAAAGCATGGACGCGCTTTCGTCCATGCCAACCCGAAAACGCCTGAAACAGGCGCTCACAAACCGGTATTGACCCATCTGACACGAAAGCGAAGGGTGAGGATGCAGGCATCCTGCTTGATTGTTCTTATGAAGTATACCACATCCGCACCCTGCTGTCAAGACTTTTTTCTTTTCTCTTGCCAAGTTCCAGTCCTTCTGCTAAACTGAAAGCAGAAAGCCATCCGTTTTTTGTTTTTGCGAGGTGATCTTATGTCCGAATTCCTTTCTTCCGCACCCCTTTCCTTCGATCCCGCCGCCCTCCGGAAGCAGTTAGGGCTCACCGAAGACGAAATGACTGACCTTCTCACCGGCGATCCCCTCGCCTCCCTGACCCGGCAGGTGATGCTCTCTTCCCTTCTTGGGACCTCTCCTCCCGACCGGCTCCGCACCCTTTTGAGCACCCCACCCCTGTCCGGAAAACCCCTCCCGGATGCCGCCTCGGAAACGGTTTCCGCCTTCCTTTCCGGAAGCCCTCTCCCGGAGCCGGAGCTATGCTCCCTCTTCACCTCCGCCATGACCCGGCTGCGGGATCCGGAAGCCGGCTCCGCCCCGACCCCGGAGGAAATGCTTGCCGCCGACCAGGACGTTTTTCTGGAAAAGACCGGGCTTCCCTCCTCCGTCCTTTCCCGGATCGCCGCATCTCAGCCGGATGCCAACGTTTACCCGGAGCTTGCCCTTCTGACCGCTTCCGCCCTTCTTGCCAATCTTCTACATTAAATAGACAAAACTTTCCCCGGAGGTCTTGTTCCTCCGGGGATTCTGTGTTATACTGAAAACAAAAACCGGAAAGTGTGTGACCCTATGGAACTGGAAACCAAATGCCTCCATGCAGGCTATACCCCGAAAAACGGCGAACCCCGCCAGATCCCTATTGTTCAAAGCACCACCTTCAAATATGACACCAGCGAAGACATGGGCAAGCTCTTCGATCTGGAAGCCTCCGGCTACTTCTACACCCGGCTCCAGAACCCCACAAACGATGCCGTCGCCGCCCGCATCGCCGCTCTGGAAGGCGGTACTGCCGCCATGCTGACCTCCTCCGGTCAGGCGGCTTCCTTCTACTCCGTCTTCAACATCTGCTCCTGCGGCGATCATGTCGTCTCCTGCTCCGCCATTTACGGCGGCACCTACAACCTCTTTGCCGTGACTATGAAGCGGATGGGCATCGACTTCACCTTCGTGGAGCCCGACTGCACCGACGAGGAACTGAACGCCGCATTCCGTCCCAACACCAAAGCCGTCTTCAGCGAGACCATCGCAAACCCCGCCCTGACCGTTTTGGACATTGAGCGCTTTGCAAAGGCCGCCCACGCCCACGGCGTCCCCCTGATCGTGGACAACACCTTCGCTACCCCCATCCTCTGCCGCCCCTTTGAGTGGGGTGCAGACATTGTCACCCACTCCACCACCAAATATATGGACGGTCATGCCTCCGCTGTAGGCGGCTGCATCGTGGACAGCGGCAAGTTCGACTGGAATGCCCACGCCGACAAGTTTCCCGGCCTGACCACCCCCGATGAAAGCTACCACGGCATCACCTACACCGAACGTTTCGGCTTGGAAGGCGCTTACATCACCAAAGCCACCGCCCAGCTCATGCGGGATTTCGGCTCCATTCAGGCGCCCCAGAACGCCTATCTGCTGAATCTGGGGCTGGAAAGCCTCCACCTGCGGATGCAGCGCCACTGCGAAAATGCGCAGGCTGTCGCCGAGTATCTGGAGAAGCACCCCAAGGTCGCATGGGTCAACTACTGCGGCCTTCCCTCCAACAAATACTACGCCCTGGCGCAGAAATACCTGCCCGACGGCTGCTGCGGCGTGGTCTCCTTCGGCGTCAAGGGCGGCCGTCCGATGGCGGAGCTTTTCATGAAGAACTTAAAACTCGCCTCCATCGTCACCCATGTGGCCGACGCCAAGACCTGCGTGCTCCATCCTGCCAGCAGCACCCATCGTCAGATGAACGATGCGGAGCTGGCCGCCGCCGGCGTCAGCCCCGACCTGATCCGCTTCTCCGTAGGCATCGAAAGCAAAAAGGACATCCTTGCCGACTTAGAGCAGGCCCTGTCCGTCCTGTAACAACGTAAATTTCGATCACCGACTGTCCGCCGGATCGTCCCTGTGGCGGTCCGGCGGCCGTTTTCATGCGAAAGGAGCCTCTTATGTGCAAGCCCTTTGATTTCGATACCTGCCCCGACCGCCGGAACACGGATTCCACCAAATGGAAGGTTCCGGAAACTCTTCTTCCCATGTTCGTGGCAGATATGGACTTCCGCTCCCCGGAATGTGTGAATCGGGCGCTGGAAGCCCGGATCAGCCACGGGGTCTACGGCTACGGCAGCCTGACCAACGGCTACGTTTCCGCCCTGCAAAATTGGGAAAAGGAGCTTCACGGCGTCTCCCTCCAAAAAGAGGAGCTGTCTGTTGTTCCCGGCGTGATCACCGGCCTTTCCTGGGTCCTCCATACGGTCTGCAAAGAGGGGGAAGGCTGCATCGTCCCCACCCCTGCCTACCCGCCCTTCTTCGCCACCCCCAAAAGCTGGAACCTATCCGTCCGGGAATGCCCCCTGCTCCAAAAGGACAGCAGCTGGGAAATGGATTTCGATGCCTTTGAGGGCCTTGCAAAAGATCCCGGCGTGACCAGCTTCATCCTCTGCAACCCCCATAACCCCACTGGCCGGGCATGGAGTCGGGAGGACCTGATCCGGATGCTCACCATCTGCCGGGAGAATCACGTTTTCGTTTTAGCGGACGAGATCCACGGGGATCTCGCCCTCCCCGGGACGGCCTTCACCTCCGTCCTATCCCTGCCGGAGGAGCTTCTCACCGGTGCTGCCGTTTTAAACGCCCCCAGCAAAACCTTCAACCTTCCCGGCCTTCAGACCTCCAACCTAATCATCCGGGATCCCGATTTAAGAAAGCGGGTGACCGACGAGTTGAACGCCCACCACGTCTCCGCCCCTAATATCTTAGGGCTCTGCGCCGGGGAAGCCGCCTACCGGGAAGGCCGTCCGTGGCGGGACGCCATGATCGAATATGTAGCCGGGAATTTTGCTTTCTTGAAAGACTTCTTTGCAAAAAAACTCCCGGAGCTCCCCTTTGCGATCCCGGAAGCCACCTATCTTTCGTGGCTCGACTTCCGATTCGCCGGCCTTTCGAGCAAGGAACTGGATCGCCGCTTCAAGGAAGCCGGCGTTTTTCTGGGGCTGGGCACCAATTTCGGTTCGGTCGGCGAAGGCTATATGCGCCTGACCGCCGGCTGCCCCCGCTCCATGCTGGAGGAAGGGGCGTCCCGCATCGTAAAGGCCCTTTCCCGCTGAACCCACATTTTCCGAAGGAGGAAAAACCTTGCTTTATGTAACCGGCGACCTGCACGGCGATTTTGACCGTTTCAACGCCCCCGCCGTCAAAAAACTCCGCTCGTCCGACACTTTGGCCGTCTGCGGCGACTTCGGATTCGTCTGGAACGGCGGAAAAGAAGAGGAAAAGCTCTTAAAAAAGATCGGGAAGCGCCGGCACGACACCGTCTTCGTGGAAGGCTGTCATGACAACTACTCCCTTCTCAAAGAGTATCCCACCGTCGCCTATCGGGGCGGGAAGGCCCGGAAGATCTCCGGCAACCTCTACCAGCTCCTTCGGGGCGAGATCTATGAGATCGGCGGAAAGACCCTCTTTGCCTTCGGCGGCGGCGATTCCGGGGAGCTGAGCCTTGACAGCCCCATGTGGCAGCCCGAAGAACAGCCCTCCGAAGAGGAGCAGCAGCACGGCGTGGATTCCCTCAAAGCCCGTCACGGGAAGGTGGATTTCATCCTGACCCACGATGCTCCTGCTTCCATCAAGCACTTCTTAAATCTGGAAGACAACGAAGAAAGCACCATCCACCTCTACCTGGACTATATCGCCAAGCACTGCGATTTTGAAAAGTGGTTCTTCGGCCGCTATCATCTGGATAAAGTGATCCCGCCCCGCTATGCGGCTCTTTTCAAAGACACGATCCCGGCGGAGAGCCGACCTTAAAAAGCCCGACCCCGAAAAATTGGAGGAATCAACCATGCAAAACCGTGTAAAGGTTGTCATCTGCGGAAAGACCTACACTCTGCAGACCGATGAAAGCCCCTCGTACATGATCTCTTTAGCCAAAGAGCTGGATAAGCGGATCAACGCTTTCTTAGAAGAAAACGAAAGCGCCGCCCTTCCCACCGCCGCCGTGCTGGTGGGCTTAGAGCTGATGGACGAGAGCATGAAATCCGTCTCCGACGTGGACCACATCCGCGCCCAGATCAAGGGCTACGTTGAAGAAGCCGCCGCCGCCCGGATCGAGACCGACCAGCTCCGGCGGGAGGTCTCCCTTTTAAAGCGGGAAAACGAGAATTTAAAGAGCAATCTGGAGCTTTATGAGCTCCGGGACAAAGTGGGGGACAACCAGAAATGACCCCGGAGATCTTGGCTCCCGTTGGCTCTCGGGAAGCGCTGGAGGCCGCCGTCCGCTGCGGTGCCGACGCCGTCTATCTGGGGCAGAAGAGCTTCAGCGCCCGGGCCGACTCCCGGAACTTTGACCCTGCCGAATTAAAAGACGCCGTGACCTACGCCCACCGCTTCGGCGTCCGGGTGCATCAGGCGCTCAACATTGTCACCTTCGACCGGGAGTTCCCCGCTCTGGAAGGCTGCATCAAAGCCGCCTGTGAAGCCGGCGTCGACGCCCTGATCGTGCAGGATTGGGGCGTTGCCGCCGCCGTAAAAGCACTGGCTCCCTCCATGCCCCTCCACGCCTCCACCCAGATGGCGATCCACTCCCCCGCCGGCGTGAAAACGGCGGAGCAGCTGGGCTTTTCCCGGGTGGTCCTCGCCCGGGAGCTTTCCAAAGAGGAGATCACCGCCATCCGTTCCTCCACCTCTCTGGAGCTGGAGGTCTTCGTTCACGGCGCCCACTGTATGTCCGTTTCCGGTCAGTGCTATCTAAGCGCCATGCTGGGCGGGAAAAGCGGCAACCGGGGCCGCTGCGCCCAACCCTGCCGTCTGCCCTTCTCCGCTGGCTGTCCCGGCATTTCCAAAGACGGGGAGGCCGTCCTCTCCTTGAAGGATCTCTGCCTGGTTTCCCGGCTTCCGGAGCTTGCCGCCATGGGGATCGAATCCTTCAAGATCGAAGGCCGGATGAAGCGCCCCGAATATGTGGCAGCCGCCGTTTCCGCCTGCCGGGCAGCTTTAAAAGGGGAAGAGCCGGACTTAAACGCCCTCCGTGCCGTCTTCTCCCGCAGTGGCTTTACCTCCGCCTATTTTGACGGCCGCATCGCCCCGGACATGTTCGGTTACCGACGGAAAGAGGACGTAGAAGCCGCTTCCGGCGTTTTAAAGGAGCTGCAGGGCACGTTTCAGAAAGAGTCCCCCCGCTTCCCCGCTTCCATGGAGCTGACTCTAAAGCCGGACGTTCCTGCCTTCCTTACTCTTGAAGCAGACGGAAAGACCGTTTCCGTCTCCGGTGAGCTTCCCCGGGAATCAGAACATCCCGCCGACGAAGCCTCTGCCCGGAAATTCTTAGGCAAGCTGGGCGGGACGCCCTATTTCCTCGCAAACCTTTCCGTTAAAAACGAAGGGAATCTCTCCCTCCCCGCCTCCGGCTTCAACGCCCTCCGCCGGGAAGCCGTGGAGCAGCTGGACGCTCTACGCACCCGGATCCCGGAACGGTTTCATCCTTCTCCCCTCCCCACCCTGCCAAGCGGAAGAAATTCCGCCTGTGCCGGGGAGCTTTGGGGAGAATTCCGCAGCTTTTCCCAGCTGCCTTTCGCCGAAGCCTCCGCACTTTCCCGGATCCTCCTCCCCGTCCCGGAGCTGGAAGCCCACATGGAAGAGCTTTTTTTCCTTCTCCCGAAGTTGAGTGCCGTCCTCCCCCGTTTCACCTTTGAAAAAGAGGAGAGTTGGCTCCCCCGCCTGAAAAAGCTCCGGGAAGCTGGCGTTTCCTCTCTCTGGTGCAGTAACGCCGCCCACATCGCCTTGGGCAGATCCGCCGGGATGGAGCTTCTGGGCAGCCCGTGGCTCAACCTCACCAACTCTCAAAGCCTGCTGGCAGCAAAAGAGCTGGGGCTTTCCGCCGCCGCCCTTTCCCCGGAGATCACCCTCTCCGATGCTCTCCGTTTAAAAAGCAGCCTGCCCTTAGGTCTTGCCGCTTACGGAAAGCTCCCTTTGATGAGCTTCCGGAGCTGCCCCATCAAGGCACGCCTGGGCTGCGGGAAATGCCGCAAAAAAGGGTTTCTCACCGACCGGAAGGGGGCCCGCTTCCCCGTCTGCTGCGACTTTGACGGTTCCGTGAGCTTTCTTTACAACTCCGTTCCTCTGGAGCTTTCCGACCGGGAACCGGAGCTTTCCCCCTTCTTCCTGACTCTCTTTTTTACCGATGAATCGCCGGAGCAGGCGGTCAATGTACTCCGCCGCTATCAGACCGGCTCGTCCCCGAAGGAAGCCTACACCCGGGGACTTCTCTACCGTGGGGTGGAATGACCCCGGAAAGGACAAACCCATGCCCCTTCTTTTTAAACGCCTCTCAGAAAACGCCTCCCTCCCCCGCCGTGCTACCCCGGAAAGCGCCGGTCTTGACCTCTGCGCCTGCCTTTCCGAAGACGTGGTGATCAAACCCTTTGAACGGGTCCGCATCCCCACCGGCCTTGCCATGGCCTTAGAGCCCGGGACCGTAGGCCTTGTCTACCCCCGCAGCGGCCTTTCCAGCAAATACGGCGTCACCCTCTCCAACTGCGTGGGAGTCGTCGACAGCGACTATCGGGGCGAGCTGCAGATCCCCATGACCAACCACTCGAATACTCCCTTTACCATCCACCACGGCGACCGTATCGCCCAGCTGGTGGTGACCCCCATCCTCCTCCCGGAGCCGGAGGAAACCGACACCCTTCCGGAGACTCTCCGGGGCGAAGGCGGCTTCGGCTCCACCGGCATGACCTTTTCCAAATAATCGCCACCCCGCGAAAATCGAGGCACAAATCGGAAAGGAGCGTGTTTTTCTTGAAAACAAAAGCCATCCTCCGAATCGTCAGCCTTGCCATGCTGATTGCGGCAGCCGTCTTTGTTTTATGCGCCCTGTCCAATCCCGGGCTGGGACGGATCTTCTATATCGGCAGTATCAAAATCGGGGCGGACGTGAAGCGGATATTTTATGCGGCATATCTCATTGTCATGGCCGCCCTGTTCGGCATTTCCTTTCTTGTGAAGGACAAGAAGTAAGCGGCTCCCATATCTCCGCTGACAGCATCAAAAGGAGGAGCAACTATGAAGTGCGCCCTTGCAGCCGTCGGGTTTCTCAACGGAAACATCGAATATAACAAGAAGATCCTTGCCGATACCCTCGAAAAATGCGCAGGCAAAGCGGAGGTTGTCCTCTTCGGAGAAGCGTTTCTTCAAGGCTTTTCCGGCATCCGTTTTGAGCCGGAATACGACCGGGCAATGGCTCTTTCCCGCACGGACCCTGTGATCGGCGAAATCGGCGCAATGGCAAAGGAGTTCTCCCTTGCCGTATCCTTCGGCTTCATCGAAAAGGACTGCGGCTCGTTCTTCAGCTCCCAGATGACCCTCGATCCAGGCGGCCGGATCATCGACCTGTACCGCAGAGTATCCCCGGGATGGAAAGAACCCTTCGCAGGAAAGGAATACCGGGAGGGCAGCGGTTTTCACACCTTCCCCTTTCTCGGCAAAAAAATCGCCGTCGGATTATGCGGGGATCTCTGGTACGAAGAAAACATCGCCCTCTTAAACGAATTAGACCCGGACGTCGTCTGGTGGCCCGTTTATACCGACTATACCGATTCGGAATGGAACGAAAAAGCAAAACGCGAATACGCAGAACAGGCCGGTAAGATCCACGCTCCCGTTCTTTACGTCAACTCCGTCTGCCTTGATTCATCCGGAGATTCCGAAATCGCCAAAGGCGGCGCCGCCCTGTTTGAAAAAGGCTCCATAAAAGAAGAACTCCCGGCAGGAAAAGAAGGGATCCGGATCGTTGCGTTCTAGTCCCATTTCTTGTCGTTCTTATTGGCACGAAAAAACATCCACCGTTTTCATCAAAAAAGGAGGAACAACCATGAAACGCACCCTGCTCTTACTGCTTTATCTCTTAGGCGGCATCCTTCTGGGAACGCTGCTGGGGGAACTGGCCGGAAAGGTCTCCTTCCTCCGGTGGCTCTGCATTGGCAAGACCATAGGCGTGGATTCCTTTTCCGTGGACCTGGCGGTGCTCCAGTTCAGCGTATCCTTCCACATCGGCCTGAACATCGCCATGCTCCTCTGCATCGCCGCCGCCATTTTTCTTTATGTGAAGACCGCACCCAAGATCCGCTGATTTTTCTGAAAAGAAAGGCAAAAAATGGAACAGACCTTGAAAGATCCCGTCGGGGAACCTCGTTTTCTGAAAGAACTGCCCCCGCTCATCTTAGCCTCCCGCTCCCCCCGCAGACGGGAACTTCTCTCCCGCCTGACGGAAGATTTTCAGGTGGTGGCCTCCTCCTTCAATGAAGCGCCCCTGATGCACGCCTCCCTTTCCCCGGAGGAACTGGTGCTCTCCCTCTCCGAGGGCAAGGCACGGGCGATCCAAAATGTCCCGGAAAACGCCGTGGTCATCGGCGGTGATACCGTTGTAGTCTCCCCGGAGGGGACGGTTTTCGGCATCCCCAAAGATCGAGAGGATGCTTTTTCCATGCTCCTTGCTTTATCTGGAAGAACCCACCGGGTCGTCACCGGCGTCACCCTGCTGCAGAACGCCCGCTGCCGCCGCTTTTTTGTGACCACCGAAGTGGAATTCTACCCACTCTCCGAAGAAGAGATCCTCTGGTATTTAGAGACCGGCGAACCCTTCGACAAAGCCGGCGCCTATGGCATCCAGGGAAAAGGCTCCCTCCTTGTCCGGGAGATCCGGGGCGATTATGCAAACGTTGTCGGGCTCCCCGTCGCCGAGCTTGCCCGAAATCTGCAGAGTTTTCTGAATATTCAAAAAGTAAGTCTTGCCTAATCCCGCTTGGCAGGATATAATAAAAGATGGTGCAGCATCGTTTCTGCGCCCAATCTGCGGCATCCGCAAAAAAGGAAGTGCATTCCATGTTTTCAAAAGATATCGGCATTGATTTAGGTACTGCGAATACTTTGGTATACATGAAGGGCAAAGGCATCATCATCCGGGAGCCCAGCGTCGTCGCTGTGGACACCAAAACGGATAAGGTCAAATGCGTCGGCCAGGAAGCAAAGGACGTCATCGGCCGCACCCCCGGCTCCATCGTCACCGTCCGCCCCTTAAAGGACGGCGTTATCGCCGACTTCGACGTGACCACCAGTATGCTCACCGAATTCATCCACAAAGCCATCGGAAAAGGCTTCTTCTCCCGCCCGAGAGTCGTCATCTGCATCCCCTCCGGCGTTACTGCCGTGGAGCGCCGGGCTGTCCGGGACGCCGCCGAGCAGGCAGGCGCCAAGCGGGTCTCTATCATTGAAGAGCCCATGGCAGCTGCCATCGGAGCCGGCCTTCCCGTCGCCGAGCCTCAAGGCTCCATGGTCGTCGACATCGGCGGCGGCACCAGCGAGGTGGCCGTTATTTCCTTAGGCGGCATCGTTGCGTCCAAATCCGTCCGGGTGGGCGGCGATGAATTCGACGCCTCCATTATCAACTTCATCAAGAAGAAATATAACCTCCTGATCGGCGAGCGCACCGCCGAAAACATAAAGATCCAGATCGGCTCCGCCTGCCCATTAGAGGACGGCGAGCTGTCCATGGAGATCAAAGGCCGTAACCTCTTGAACGGCCTCCCCGAAAACATCACCATCACCTCGGATCAGATCCGGGGTGCTCTGGAAGATCCGCTCTCCCAGGTCCTCGATGCCATCCGCCTGACCCTGGAGCGAACCCCTCCGGAACTGTCCGCCGACATCATCGATCAGGGCATCACTCTTACCGGTGGCGGCGCTCTGCTCCGTGGGCTTGATAAGCTCATCCACGATGAGACCGGCATGCCCGTGAAGATCGCCGAAAGCCCATTGGACTGCGTTGCCACCGGCGCCGGCATGGTTTTGGACAACATTGACACCCTCACCGACGTTCTTAGCGAAGATGACACCAATCACTACTGATCCCCGTTTTTCGGAAGGGAGATGGTGACCTCTGCGGGAATTTTTCAAAAGTCGGCGCTTCAAGATCATTCTCGCCGTGATCGCCGTTCTCTTGGGCGGAATGCTCTACGCCGCCTCCACCGACGGAATTGCCGCCCTGCCGGAGCAGGCGCTCTCCTTCATCGCCGTCCCGGTGCAGAAGGCGGCGGCCTGGGTTTCCGACGGGCTGACAGGCTTTTTCTCCGTCTTTTTTGACGCAAGGGAAAATTATGAGGAAAACCTCCGTTTGAAAGAGGAGATCTCTGACCTCAGAAAACAGCTGGTGGACTATGAATCCACCAAGACCGAAAACGAACGCTTAAAAGAGATCACCGGTTTAAAAGAGCTGAACCCCGACATCGAGTTCCAGCCTGCCGGCGTCATTGCAAGAGATCCAGACGACCGCTTCGGCTCCTTCACCATCGACATAGGCACCCTCCACGGTGTCTCCGTCCGGGACCCCGTGGTCACCGGCGAAGGGCTCATCGGCTACGTCAGCCAGGTCGGCCCCTCCTACGCAAAGGTTGTGACCATCCTAAGCCCCGACTTAAACGTAGGTGCCATGGAGATCCGCACCAAGGATACCGGCAACGTCTCCGGCACCGTAGAACTGGCCGCCAAGGGACAGACCTCTCTGGAGCTGCTCCCCAAGGACACCCAGGTGAAGGCAGGAGACATCGTCGTCACCGCCGGTACCAGCGGTCTTTATCCGCAGGGCCTGATCATCGGCACCGTCACGGAGGTGAAACTGGAAAAATCCGGCATCACCAAAACCGCCGTGCTTCAGCCGGTCAGCGACATCGATAACATCAAAAACGTTTTTGTCCTCACGGACTTTTTAGGCAAGTCAAACGGCGATGCCCTCGCCGACCGTCTGGATCCGGAGTCATAAGAAAGGAGCGCTATGGCACTGGGAAAAACCGCCAAATCGATCCTCAAATGGGCCGTTTACAGCTTTGTCCTCCTGCTTCTTTACACCCTGCAGGCTTCTCCCGCCCTCTTTTCCATCCACGGCATCAAGCCGGTCTTCGTGATCCCCATGGCTGTCTCCGTGGCGCTTTTTGAAAACGAGGCGGGCGCCGGGGCTTTCGGCTTGGCGGCAGGGCTTTTGTGGGATTTCTCCGCCGGAAAGCTCTTCGGCTTTTACGGCATGGCACTGATGGTCTGCTGCGTCTGCATTTCCCTTCTCTCCATGTATTTTATGAAGGTGAACCTTTCAAACGCCGTGATCCTTTCCGCTGCGACCGGCTTTCTTTTAAGCCTCTGGAACTTCCTCTTCTATTACCTCATCTGGGGCTACGGCAGCAGCGCTGTAAGCTTCGGCAAGCTGATGCTTGTCCTTATTTACACCGTTTTGTTCTCCGGTCCCATCTATCTTCTGACCCGCCTGATCGCCACGCACTTAAACCCTGTGCTGCGGGCCTGAAAAAACACCACCTGCGGCAGGATCCCACGGCCTTGCGCCGCAGGACCTGCTTTTTTGCTTTTTTCTGAAAGGAGCTTCCATGATCCCCCAAAAAACGCCCAAACCCAAGGAACGGGGACGCCTGATCGTCTTGAGCTTTCTCTCCGCCCTCGTCTGCGCCGCCTATATTTTAAACCTCATGAACTTCCAGATTGTCCGGGGTTCGGAATTCCAGGCCCAGACCCAGCAGCTCACCGTCAGCAAGATCGCCGTCAAAGCCGCCCGGGGCGAGATCGTCGACTGCAACGGC
>USLH01000002.1 GCA_900555435.1 uncultured Oscillospiraceae bacterium
GAAGCCGCAGCCGTTGATGACAGCGGACAGGTTCCAGAGGGAGCGGGGGTGATTATAAAAGCGGCTGATCATCCAGTAGTAGATGGAATAGCTGCCGGTCAAAGGAGAGTCGTAGGGGTTTTTGCTGTCCCGGCGGCCCTGGGCGGCTTTTGCGCCGCTGCAGAAGGCGTCGTTCATGGAGCGCAAAAAGTTCCGGTCGACCAGATTGTCCGCATCAAAAATGCAGAAAGCGTCGTAAGGGTTCCCCTTCTTTTCAAAATAGTCGAAAGCGAAGGAGAGGGCGTCGCCTTTGCACTTGACGGGGGCGGTGCAGGTGAGAATCCATGCGCCTGCACGGCGGGCTGCTTCGGCGGTGTCATCGGAGCAGTTGTTGGGGATCACATAGACGTCGAAGAGCTCTTTTGGATAGTCCTGGGCAAGAAGGCTTTCCACCAGGCTGCCGATGACGGATTCTTCGTTCCGGGCGGCGACGAGGACGGCAAAACGCTTCTGCGGGGCAAAGTGTTTCATAGGCTTGTCCTTCCGGAAAAAGGGGAGGGCAAGGATCACGTTATAAATGGCGTAGATGAGGAGGACACATTGAATTCCCCACGCCAGATCGGTACAAAGATTCAGAAACGTCTTCATAGGTAACCTCCTGTGGACAGGGTTTTGTCATATAAAAAAACGATGCGGAAGAGCTTTTTCCTTCAATTTTTTCTCGGAGCAGCTTCATTTTAGCAGAAAACGGAGGAAAAAGCAATAAGATTCCGGAAAGGAGGAGTGAAGACTTTCTTAAATTTTAGGAGCAGAACAGGTGCTTCCCGATGCGTTTAATGACCGGGCGGGTGCGGATCCACTGGCTGATGGCACGGTCGGGGTTATAGTAGTAGATGGCTCCGCCGGAGGGATCGGTGCCGTTCAAGGCGTCCCGTGCGGCACGGTAGGCGGATTCGGCAACGGATTCGTTAAACTGGCCGTCGGTGATGGCGGTAAAGGCGCCGGGCTGGTAGATCACGCCGGAGAGGGTGTCGGGGAAGGATGGGTGCTCCACCCGGTTCAGGATCACCGCCCCCACGGCCACCTGGCCGGAATAGGGCTCACCCCGGGCCTCGGCGGAGATGATCCGGGCCAAGAGGTTCACGTTTGCCTCATTGGCTTCCGGGATGGCGCCTACGCTGACGCCCAGCCGCTTTAAGGTCAGGGGGCCGGCGATGCCGTCGGCGGTTAGACCTTGCTGTTTCTGGAACTTTTTGACGGCGGCTTGGGTGCCGGCTCCGTAAATGCCGTCGATGCTGCCGGAATAGAGGCCACGGTCTTTTAGGGTTTCCTGAATGGCTTTTACTTCGGCACCGGTGGAGCCGTTTTTGGAAAGGGCTTCGGCGGCGGGGGAGGGGTAGAGAAACGACAAGGCCGCAAGCACCAGAAGGTTTAAAAGCAGGGTGACGGCGGTTTGGCGGATGAGGACGATGCGGTTTTTCATGGGATCGGTCCTTTCTTACAAGATACTTCTAGTTTTTCCCGGAAAGACGAAATCATGTAAGAAAGGGGAATTTACAAAGAATCGACCGGAATTTTTCGGGATCCATCCTTGCAGCAAGGGGAAGGGTCTGCTATACTGGATAAGAGAAACCGATTGGGGGAATACGATGGATTGCAAAGGCATCCTTTTTGATATGGATGGAACACTGGTGGACTCCATGGGAATGTGGTACCATCTGGGAAGCATGATTTTAAAGGCAGAAGGGAAAACGGCGAAGGAGCCGGATCTGGATGCGAAGGTCTGCTGGATGACCGTTCCGGAAATGAAGGAGTTTTTCGAGAAGGAGTACGGGATCCAGTGCAGGGATTTTTCAGCGTTTACGGAGCTTTATTACAGGGAAGTGGACAAGTGTTATGCTTCCACCATTCAGGCGATGCCGGGGATCCGGAAGATCTTAGACGCCGTCCGGGCGGCAGGAATCCGGATGTGCGTGGCAACAGCCACCCGGATCTCTTCGGCGAAGATCGTGCTGGAGCGGCTGGGGCTGCTGTCTTATTTTGAATTTGTGCTTTCCTGCGACGATGTGGGAGCGGGGAAGAGCCATCCGGATGTCTACCTGAAGGCAGCGGAAAAACTGGGGCTTCCCGTATCGGAGTGTGTGGTCTTTGAAGATGCGCTGGTCGGGATCCGCACGGCAAAGAAAGCGGGGTTCACGGTGGTCGCCATCCGGGATCCCAACGCTTACTGGGAAGCGGAGGAGATCAGGGGTCTTTGTGACCGGTATCTGACCCGATATGAGGATTTGCTGGAAGGGTAACGGGTTATGCTTCCGGTTTCAGCTGACCGTAGAAGCGGCTTGCCGTAGTGTCGCCGTCGAAGTAATTTTCTCACGCATGGGAGTAAAATGCGATGAAAATTGACATATTAAAGCTCCTTTCCCATTTCGCAAGCCTGTTCGAGGGAAGGATGGCGGTATACGTAGCCCTTGTCCCAGGTGCCGGTTCCGAAGATCACACCTGCTTCCTTTGCCCCCCGGCAGTCCGTCAATATTTCATCAGCAGCGTTGGTATAGCAGCGCAGGTAGCCGATTTTGAGGCTTGCTCGGCTGCCTTTGGCGATCTTGGCAGCTTCTCTGCTCATCCGCTCATAGTCTGCCGTCAGGATCAGGCTTTTTCGGTAAAAGTATTCGCCGGCGGGCGTCAGGGCAAAGTGCGGTTTTTACACTCCGGAAGCTGGAAGCCCAGTTCTCGCTTCAACGCCTGTATCTGCTAAGAGAAGATGGCGGATGGAAGATGTAATTTTCTTCTGCCGCTTTGGAAAAGCTGTTTAATCGGACAACGGATTGGAAGCATTTGAGTTGTTTCAGTATGGCAGGAATTTCCTTTCGTATGGGAGAAGATCGGTCGGCTATTTCAAGAAAAGGATAACACAGGGTTGGAGAAGGTTCAATGAGGGTGCTCGATGTCAATCCAACGGACCGGAAATACCACGATTATGTGCTTAAGTGGCTAGCAGAAGAATTTGAGATTAAGGAAGTTGTCCCTGCCGATGATCTGGATTGTACCGGCTGCATCTGGTTAAACATCCGGCATCAGAAGTGTTCTTGCTGTTGAAGGAACCGGTGTCTTAAGGACAATTACAAAGGCTGAGAGCTGCATCGGCGCATAAGAAAACTGCCGCAGAGGACAATTACCTCTGCGGCAGTTTTTTGTCAGGCCGAATACATTTTAAAACCAAAAGAGTTCGTACCTGTGTGTTTTGTGGTAGGACTATAAAAAAGATTTTTTCGCCTTTTTGGGGGTAGTATTTGTTCCCTTACGAAAAATCTTGATCTTTCAAGGTTAGGGGCGGAGGTGAGCCGCTGTCATTCGGTCAGCGGCTGCACCGATTTAAGACCGCCTTTGAATATTACGGTAATCTGTTCTTTGGAGTCCACCACTATGCATTCAAGCAGTTGGCGGACGATTTGGTCATCGTATTCCATCGGGCGGTTCTTTATGCCGTCGAGTATCGTGTAGATGTCATCGAGTCGGGATTTTGCGTTTTGACGCCGCTGCGCTGCGTCAGCTATGCTGTCGAGCTGCTGTTGCAGACGGCTTTTTTCATTCATGAGCCGAGTTGCGGTTTCCTCATCAAAGGCTTGGAGCAATGCATTGAACTGCTCGATGTCGCAGCATTGGCGGATACCGTAATCGGCGCATAAATCTCTGTAATAGCCGAGTTCCATATCATCTCTGTCCATGAGGAGATTTTCATTCAGTTCAAGCCAAGCCTTGCCTTGCTCCCAACAAACGCAAAGCGAGGTCGGGAAACCGCCTGTTTGGTCGCACTGAAAATCCGGCGAAGTATACACCTCACCGGATGCGTAAAGCTCTGCGGTTTTCTTTTGCAGTTCGTCATAGGTCAGTCCGCTTTTGGTTGCAGGGACGAAGCCGCCGAGCCGATTCGGGACATAGTCCGAAAGCCATGTGCCGCCAAGACGGGCGTGCGTTTCTGCCGCACGGCGCGCTACGCCTTGTTTATATGGATGTTCGTGTACGAATTCCTGTATTCCGACGGCGTAATGTGCGTGTGATATTTGAAGAATTTTACAAAGTGATTTTCGCTTTTAAAGGAGAGCTGACGGGAAATCTGATTCACCGTGTAAAGCGTGGTATTGAGAAGTGCGCGCGCGTATGCGAGCCTCTGATTTACGATATATCTGCTGAGCAGAACGCCGTAAGCCGCTTTGAAAACCTTGCTGATATAGTTTTCGTGATATCCGAAATGCTCGGAAACGAGGCGCACCGTCAAATCCTTTTCGATATTCAGATTTACATATTCCTTCACCTGCGCGGCAAGGCGGTTCTTTGAAACGGACACGGCGCTGCCGTTGCAGATTATCTCTTCGATGTAAAGCGCCGTGTACAGGTCGGTGCAGACCGGGTCGTATCCGGGAGTATTCGCAATGTGCATGCACTGCGAGAACAGCGTTTTCGGCATTGCGGGATTTGATGCATGAAAATGTTTCGGAAGATTTTTATATCTGTCACATGAAGTTTTTAAGTGAAGCCACGAAAAAGAAACGTACTCTTCCGACACGCGAAAGCCGTAATGCTCTCTGCCGGGATCAAGGATAAGAACGTCGTCCGGGTGCAGAATATACTCCGTTCCGTCCTCGCAGATATAGGCAGTTCCTTCGTACATAAAAATAATTTCATATGTTTCAATTGTCACACGCGGGTGTATCCAGCTTCCGTCGGACTGAAAGAGCCCCGATGAAACATATTTCAGCGTTCCGTTTTCGTTCAAGGTTATCATGTCTGAAATTCTCACTTTATTCCGATTTGTTTTCACTTGTTTTTTCGTCTCTGTTTTAGTATATTATATAAAAAGGCCTGTGTCAATAGGCAAAACGGAGGATGAAAATATGCAAACCGTGAGCTACAGGGATGTCACGTTAAAAAGCGGATTTTTGTACGAAAAGCAGCTGCTCAACAGAAACGTCACCATGGATGCCGTATATGACAGGTTCAGCGAAACCGGAAGAATCGGTGCGTTTCGATTCGATTGGAAGCTGGGCATGCCGAATCAGCCGCATTTCTATTGGGATTCGGATGTCGCCAAGTGGATGGAGGGCGCGGCTTACATACTGCAGAAGGAGCGCGATCCGGAGCTTGAAGCAAAAGTAGAAACCCTCATTGACGATATCGAGGCGCATCAGGAAGACAGCGGATATTTCAACATCTACTTCACCGTATGCGAGCCGGACAAGCGTTTCTCGAACAGGGACTGGCATGAGCTTTACTGCGCGGGGCATCTGTTTGAAGCTGCCGTAGCTTATTACGAAGCCACAGGAAAAGACAGATTCCTGCTCCTCATGGAGAAATATGCGAACTTCATAAAGAAGATTTTCGTCGATGAAAAATCCGCCGCATTTTCAACTCCCGGTCATGAGGAGATCGAGCTTGCGCTGATCCGCATGTACCGCGCGACCGGAAAAAAGAAATTCCTTGATCTTGCGGCGTTCTTTATAAACGGCAGAAGTGTTCTCGACAGTGACGGAACTCCGCACAATCAGAGCCATCTGCCCGTAAGAGAGCAGTCCAGTGCCGTAGGGCACTGCGTAAGAGCCTGCTATCTGTATTCCGCAATGGCGGATTTCGCATATGAAACAAACGACAAGGAGCTGTATAATACCTGCAAGGCGCTTTTCAACGATATTGTCGGCAGAAAAATGTATGTGACCGGCGGAATCGGTGCGGCACGTTCCGGAGAATCTTTTTCGTATGCATACGACCTGAGCAACGACCTGGCTTATGCCGAGACCTGTGCAGCCATTGCCCTGATGTTCTTCGCTCACCGCATGATGCGCTTTGAAAACGATCCCGTGTACGCCGACGTAATAGAGAGAATCCTGTACAACGGCATGATCTCCGGACTGTCGCTTGACGGAAAATCCTTCTTCTACGAAAATCCGCTTGAAATAAATCTTGAACGCCGTAAGCTCTCCGGATATAATTATGCCATCACGACCCGTGTCGCCGTATTCTCCTGCTCCTGCTGCCCTCCGAATCTGAACAGAGTTCTCGCATCGCTCGGAGACTACATCTATGGTTACGAGGGTGACACCGTATATGTCAATCAGTTCGCGGGCTCCGAGGCGAAAATAGGCGATATGCACATATCGCAAACAACGGATTTCCCGAAAAGCAATGTGATCCGGCTGAGCGCAAAAAATGTGAAAAAGCTCTGCGTAAGAATTCCGGGCTGGTGCGCATCATTCGATATAGATGCGGACTTTACCGTTGAGAACGGATACGCCGTGATCGAGAATCCCGAAGGGGAGATAACGGTCAAGTTTGAGATAACTCCGTTTGCCGTACAGAGCAACTCCCGCGTGGATGCCGACTGCGGCAAACTCGCCGTTTGCTGCGGACCGTATGTATGCGCGGCGGAAGCGATCGACAACACGGAAGATCTGCACACGATCTTTATCGATGAGAATTTCTCGGCAGAGTACGAGTATTCCGACAGATTCGACGGATTCACGGTGAAAGTAAAGGCATTCCGAAGAACCGACGACGACGCGCTTTACTCAAAGTATCCCGGAAATTTTGAAGATTTCACGCTGAAAATGATCCCGTTTGCGTCTTTTGCAAACAGAGGAGAAAGCAATATGTGCGTCTGGTTCAATTTCAGATAACGGATCGCACCGGAGGTATCGCACGATAGCATAAAAAGCACCTGCAATTGCAGGTGCTTTTTATGTGGGGGTAAGACAAGCAAATCAAATATTACGTCGGGAGATAGCTTTAATGTAGCGCCGAGCGTCCGCGAAGAGGAAGATGTCATATCGTTTTCGTCATTGACGGTGTAACGATTCAATGCATCGGCGATCTCATCGGCGCTGTCGGCAAGGTAGGAATCTCCGACCGTGAACATATCTCCGTCGCCCTCGTCGATGTTGCCGACAAGCGGACAGAAGAACACAGCCTTTACGGGACCGGCATCCTGCGTCATCTGACGGACGGCGGAAATTACTTCATCCATTGAGTCGTACTGGTCATAGAGGATATTCTGTTCCAGTTCCTCTTTGATGTCCTCGCTTGCCGCCCCAACAACAAGCGTCAGCATATTGGCTTCGGCTATGGAGTTTTTCTCATTAAGTGTGAGAAGCAAATGCCGTCCGATACTGCTGTCGCTATACAGCTTTACGCCGATGTCCTCGCCCTCATTGTCTGTCAGCGGAATTTGTTTCGGCAACTTCGCAATGCCGATAGATTGCAGCTTTGTGTAAACACTATAAATGTCGCAAGGAAAATCCAAAACAAGTGTATTATCTTTATTCCGTATAATTGCGGTTATCATATTCAAATTTCTCCCATCGTCATAGGCTCATCCTGATATAAAATGTCGAGCAGGCTTGTGTCGGTATCGTTATAGATAAAGTTGCCGCCGACAAATTTGCCGCCGTATTCCTCGGCAATATGTTCTCCGAAACCGTTAAAATCGAAGTAGTCTTCCAATTCGGGATGTAAAGCATAGCAATTATTATTGTCGCCGATATATCTGCCGACATCCTCGTAATCGCTAACATCTTCAATAACCTTGAAGCAACCGATATTTTCAGCAAGCCGTGCAAGCTGCCCTGCCTCCTCGACCTCGGCGTATTCCGCAACCAACCATAATTTTTTCAAGTCTGTGTCGGCACTGTTTATAGCGTTTGTAAGCCCGTTCAGCTCATACATACCCTCATCTGCGGCAATTTGCTTGAACCTCTCAAACCATTTGGGATTGTTGACGCTGAAATCCTCTAATGTAATTTTCGCATTTTCGGGTGCAGCGCCGAGCCTTGCCAACGCCTTGTCTATAGCCTTTTCCTCGCAAGGCAAATACAGGAATTCGCTTTTCCCGTTATAATCCGCCCTTGCAATGCAAAGCACATCCGAGTCATATACATACGGCGGAAAAACCTGTCCGTCATACAGCTTTTGAAACGGTGTGCTTTCATCAACAAACAGTAAGCCATGTTCAGTAAAAACGCCCTTGCCGGATTGAATCAGTTTTCGTCCGAATTCTGCATATTTCGGGTCGTCCTCATCATCGGCAGGCAGACAGCCCTTGACCGTGAGCAGATACTCTCTGCCGATTTTGCCCATATCGCTTATGTCCCAAACAAGCGGATAACGGTTGAGGTTGAAGCTCAAATTGATGAGGTCTGGCAGAGTGTCAAAACCCTCTGCTTTCATAGCCTCATAGAACTGATATTCCTCATCGCCGAAAAAGCTGTCCATCCGTTTCCCGAGGAAATTGACTTCATCGAGATTGACGAATCGATCTTGAATAAAGTTAAGTTCTCCGGGGAATATGACCTCAGCTACATACAGTTCAAGCGGTGTAACATTCTCGGCATGGATTCTTTCAAGCGCCGCGCTCATATCCGTTTCCTTTCAAGGAAAGCAGATGTCGGTAGACTCATTACCGTATTTGATTTTTAGTTTTATCATGGTTTTTTCACTCCTTACAGCTTAACAGCGGCAAGCCCGAAACGGCGTATCGCCATAGCGTTGCAAATAATTCTGAACAGCACCGGCGGCACAAGCTTTATATCCGCTAAATCGGATATGGTTATATGCTTTGTTCCGAGCGTCAGATCCTTTGCCGCGCAATAAAGCGTATATGCCCTTTCAGAGCAATTCCGCAGCTTAATATTTTCAAAAAAAATACAGCCGTTATTTATATGGTGCTTACAGCAATTCCACAGTCTTATATCCGCGGTAAGCAGATATATTGCCGACAGCAGCGCATAATTTTCTCTCTCGGCATTTTTTACGGCAAGTGCAAACATTGCCATATGTTTCTCGTTTGAAAATGTCATAATGCTTTCCTCACTTTCTATATACTCGTTAAATCTTTTTAAGAATGGCGGACAGCGTATCTGCCGCATGGTAGCCGTCAGTATTTGCGTTGGTGTGGCTGCGGTTATCGTGATGAGTACCTGTGATTCCGAAAAGCGAACGCCTATACCTCTCGGTTTGAAGTTTGGTATTGCGGTCATAAGGCGCTCCATCTGTCTGCTGTGCGGTTCTTCTGAAAATATTGTCATAGTTCTACTCCTTGCGGTGAAATAAAAAAAGCCCTCCGGTTTTTGTGTAACCGAAGGGCGATTGATAGTATTACATATTCTGTTGCGGGTCTGCCGTCTGTTCAAAGGTCGGCTGCTCGGCTTCAAGTGAAGGATATCCGTCCGTGAGCTTTTCTTGGAGCTTATCGAGCTGCCGTTCCTGCTCATAGGTCAGTGTTTCGCAGTTGCCTTTGGCAAAGTCCACAGCGACAAAGGTCTGCCGATTCATTCTCACTGAACAGTCGGTGCTTGTTGACGAGACCGGAGTGCACGGCAAAGGCTTCCTTGACATATTCATAGTTCGGAGAATAATCTCCCCAAAACACCGAAAGCCGTTCTTTTTGCTGTAGGTTGCCGCCAACACCGTATCTCCGAAGGCGGCAAGCTGTCTGTAATCAGTGACGCCATCGGCTTTCATCTGCGGTGCGTGTTCGTAGAGTCCGACATATTCCCGCACCGTAGAAATCTCTTCCTGAATGTCTGCAATTTTACTGCGGTATTCATCCGAGAGGTTTTGGTCGGCGTTGCTTAGAAATTGACCGTTGTATTTTATCCGGCAGAGGGGGATGCCGTCCGAGGACACTTCCAGCCATTCGTTGCCGTCCATCTTGGTGTCGTACCGAGCTTTGAGGCGTTTGGCTAATTCTTTCTGTAGCATATTTGATTTCTCCTTTTTAGGGTAATAAAAAAGGCAGATAGATTTTTGCTTTCTATCTGCCTTGCGTATCATTATTCGGTTGTGTGAGAGTTCAAAACCTTACATAAAGGGAAAACGACCGATTTACATCTACAAAATCGGTCACTGAAATTTTGCCCCATAAAACGGTGAAAACCTCGATTTTATCGAGGTTTTCACGGGCTATGTCTTTTTTATAGCCTCTTGATGGTTGGGGTGGAAGGATTCGAACCCTCGGAATGTCAGAGCCAGAATCTGATGCCTTACCACTTGGCGACACCCCAATATTCAATAAAAGAAGGTTTCCCGCAAAAGCGGTGGGCGCCGAACTTTTGAAGTCAGCGCCCAGCTTTGGTTGGGGTGGAAGGATTCGAACCCTCGGAATGGTAGAGCCAGAATCTACTGCCTTACCGCTTGGCGACACCCCAATATCAGTTGCAGGAAAATGGTTGGGCTAGATGGATTCGAACCATCGGAATGCAGGAGTCAAAGTCCTGTGCCTTACCACTTGGCGATAGCCCAGTGTATAAGTGGGGTGGGTAGTGGGATTCGAACCCACGGCCTTCAGAGCCACAATCTGACGCGCTAACCAACTGCGCTATACCCACCATATAAATGGCGCGCCCATCAGGACTCGAACCTGAGACCTACTGCTTAGAAGGCAGTTGCTCTATCCAGCTGAGCTATGGGCGCAAACATCCGCCGGACACGGATTGGAGCGGGTGATGGGAATCGAACCCACGTAGCCAGCTTGGAAGGCTGGAATTCTACCATTGAACTACACCCGCGGAATACGCACAGGAACTTCCCTTGCCGCCAATCATTTCTTATCAGCAACAGGGTTTATTATATCAGATTTCCCCTTGTTTGTCAACACTTTTTGCAAATTTTTTCCGTAGGTTTTTAAACGGTGATCCTCCGGAAAAGCCGGGAGCGAGGGAAGGGCGTTGGATGGCCGTTTAGCGGAAAGGGGGCGGCATACAAAAGGGGATCGGCTTTTGTACCGATCCCCGCTTGCGTATTTTTACTTTTTCTGCTCTTCGGTGCGTTTCCGTTCCAGCAGCTTGTTGATCCGGTAAACGGGGTTCAGCAGGTTGCTGATGGACTGGTCGTGGTTCAGGGTATCCACGATGTAGGCGATGTATTTGGACAGATCCACCGAGGTGTACCACTCCCGCTTCAGCAGCTCGGGAGTGCGGTAGATGAGGTTGGTGGTGAAGACACGATAGATCTCGCCTTTTTCATAAGCGGCGTCGAACTTCTCAAGTCCTTCGCAGAAGAGACCGAAGGAAGCGAAAACGAAGATCCGGCGGGCGCCCATCTTTTTCAGCTGGGTGGCGATGTCTAAGACCGATTCGCCGGAGGAGATCATGTCGTCGGCGATGATGACATCCTTGCCGGAAACATTGTCGCCTAAGAATTCGTGGGCGACGATGGGGTTGCGGCCGTTGACGATGACGGAATAATCACGGCGCTTGTAGAACATACCGAGGTTCACGCCCAAAACGGAAGAGTAGTACATGCACCGACCCATGCCACCCTCGTCGGGGGAAATGAGCATCAGGTGATCCCGGTCAAAGCTGATGTCCGGGACGGTATTGACCATCGCCTTCAGGAACTGATAGGTAGGATGGACATTTTCAAAGCCCTTAAGGGGAACGGCATTCTGCACACGGGGATCGTGAGCATCGAAGGTGATGAGGTTTTCCACGCCCATACCGGCCAGTTCCTGAAGGCAAAGGGCGCAGTCCAGAGACTCTCTGGAGGTGCGGCGGTGCTGCCGTCCTTCATAGAGCATGGGCATAATGACGTTGATGCGGCGGGCTTTGCCGCTGACTGCGGCGATGATCCGCTTCAGATCCTGATAGTGGTCGTCCGGGCTCATGGGGACGTTCATGCCGTACATTTTGTAAGTCACACCGTAATTGAAGACGTCGGACAGAATGTACAGATCATGTCCCCGGACCGATTCCTTCAGCGTTCCTTTTGCCTCGCCCGTTCCGAAGCGAGGGCACTCGGCCTGAAGCTGATAGGTGTCCCGGCAATATCCGATGAAGTCTGCGTCGTTCATCATTTCCCCGTGACGCTGTGAACGCCAGTCGACT
Source organism: uncultured Oscillospiraceae bacterium (assembly GCA_900555435.1). Taxonomy (GTDB): domain Bacteria; phylum Bacillota; class Clostridia; order Oscillospirales; family Ruminococcaceae; genus Merdivicinus. Next base: position 11,850 of record USLH01000002.1, read on the forward strand.
AGGTACTTGTCCACTTTAGCGGTGATCTCCTCACAGCCCTTCATTCCGATCAGGCTCATAGTACCTACCGGGATTGAAATCTCATGGATCGGCTCCTGCACAATGTATTCCCCCTATAAGTTGAAAACTCTGCGGCCACGGCGGGCCGCACTTTCCTCAATCCTATTATAACTTTTTCGTCAAAAGATTGCAAATTTTTTGATATGGAAAATCCGATAAGAAACCGGCTTTCTTTTAGTGATTTTGTCATTTTTCCATAAAAACCGTCGATCGGAGCAAACGTCAATAACCAACGATCAGCAGTCCACGGAGAGGAACCCCCCAACCGACTGCCGGCGTATAGGAAATCAAAAAGGTGCAAACTTTTGAAAAAACGTCGGAGCTTCGGTAATCGTTTCGCACGGCGATGCAAAGCGTTTCTACGCCGCTCATGGTACATGCTTCAAAAAATCCTTGAGGAACTGGTCCGGCTTCTACTTCGACCATATATCCGGTATTCGGATCATAAGCGTCTGCTTCAAAGGACTTTTCGATCTTTCCGTTTATACCGATATTTCATCATGCTTCACCGGCTGTCGTTTTGTTGTCGGGAGTTTTCGATTTGGGCGTCTGCGCAGCTTAATATAAGAGCATTATAACACGCCGCCGGGGCGTTTGAAAGGGAGAATCGCATCTTTTGAAAGATTCGGGATACAAAGGGAGCACTTTTCTTTTTCTTTTGAATGTGCTATACTGATTTTATATGACGCTGCCGGGTGCAGCTTTTTTCAGGAGGAACAGCATGTTAGTGTCCCTGCAGGACGTGGGGGTCTCTTTCGGCGCCGTGCCGATTTTGGAGGGCATCACCGCCGAGATCCAGGAGAACTCCCGCATCGGCCTTATCGGCGCAAACGGCGCCGGGAAATCCACCCTTTTGAACACCATCTGTGGCATTCAGGAATATGAGACCGGCGAGATCAACCGGAAATCCGGTCTGAATATCGGATATCTGAAACAGAACAGCGGCCTTTCCGGGGAAAATACCATCCGGGACGAGATGCGGCTGGTCTTTGCGCCGGTTTTGAAAGCCGGGGAAGAAATGGGGCGGCTCCACGGGGAGATGGCGGCGTGCCCGCCGGATTCGGAGGAATATCAGGCACTGTCGGAAGAATACGACCGGAACCTTGCCTTTTTTGAGGGCAACGACGGGTACCTCATCGATGTGAAGATCAAGACCGTCTTGAACGGCATGGGCTTCGAGGATAAGGACATGGGTACGGTGATCGCTACCCTTTCCGGCGGGGAGAAGACCCGGCTTGCACTGGCGAAGCTCTTATTGAGCCAGCCGGAGCTGTTGATCCTGGACGAGCCCACGAACCATCTGGATTTCAAGACTCTGCTCTGGCTGGAGGATCATCTGGCGACTTATAAGGGCGCCATTGTGGTGGTTTCCCACGACCGGTATTTTCTGGATAAAACCGTCAAGGAGATCTGGGAAGTGGAGTTCCATGAGCTTCGGGTCTTCCCGGGGAACTACACCAAATATAAGACGCTGAAGGCGGAGCTGATGGCTCGCTGGGAGAAAGAATACGAAGCCCAGCAGGAAGAGATCGCTGATTTGAACGATTTCATTGCCAAGAACCTGACCCGGGCGTCCACCTCCAAAATGGCGAAGGGGCGGATCCGGCGGTTGGAGCATATGGAGATCATCGAACGTCCCCGGGAATATAAAAAAGAGATGTCCCTGAAGTTCAACTTTGACCGGGATCCGGTAAAAGAAGTGCTGGCGGTCACCGACCTTTCCCTGACCGTGGGGGAAGGAATGGAGAGAAAGCACCTCTTCGATCATCTTTCCTTCACCATCGAGCGGGGAGAGAAGATCGCCGTCATCGGGGAAAACGGCATCGGAAAGTCTTCCCTGCTTCATGCGTTGCGGGGAGAACTGCCTTACGACTGCGGGAAGATCCGGTGGGGACAGGAGGTAAAGCCCGGCTATTTCGATCAGGAGAACCGGCAGCTCCATCCGGAAATGACGGTTTTAGAGGAGCTTTGGAGCCGCTGGCCCCGGAAAACGGAGACGGAGATCCGCAGCATGCTGGGGCAGGTGCTGCTCCAGGGGGAGGACGTCTACAAAAAAGTGAGTGTCTTAAGCGGCGGCGAGCGGGCAAAGCTGGCGTTTGCCGTGCTGATGATGGAACGGGGGAACTTCCTGATGCTGGACGAGCCTACGAACCATCTGGATCTGCGAAGCAAGGAGATCCTGGAGGACGCCCTTCGGGATTACAAAGGGACACTGCTTTTTGTGTCCCACGACCGGTACCTTTTGAAGGCAGTGCCGGATCGGATCATTGAGATCTTTTCCGACCATGTAGAGGTCTTCAAGGGCAACTACGACTATTATCTGGAAAAGCAGCAGGAGAAGGCCGCTGCGGCGGTTCCGGCAGCGAGCCGGGAGGTGCGGGAGGAAAAGCCCGTCACCGGCGGTTACAAGACCAAGCAGCAGAAGGCCGAGGAAGCCAAGCGCCGTGCCCGGCTCCGGGAAGTGGAGAACCGGGTGGAGGAGCTGGAGCGGGAGATTGCCGCTGTGGAAGAGAGCCTGCAGCACCCGGAACAGTTCGAGGGCGGCTACCGGGAAATGGAAGAGGAATGCGAACGCCTGGATTCCCTCCGTGAGGAACTGAACCATCGGATGGAAGAGTGGCTGGAACTGGGCGAATAAGGAAAAGCACCGGACGTGCGAACCGTTCCGGTGCTTTTTTTAAATGGTGAGGGTGCCGTTTTCATCGATGAGGAGAATCAGGATCTGCTCTTCTTTGCCGGTGTCGCAGTTTACATAGACCAGAAGCTCTTTTCCGTTTTCGGCGGTACAGTGGAATTCGTAGCAGTTCCGCTCCAGCTCCCCGTCGGAGGGGATCACCGCCAGCCGGGCGGACCGGACGGTCAGGAGGGGGCTTAAAGAGGCTTCCGCTTCTTTTTGACTTAGAATGGGGGAGGGAAGATCCCGCTTTTTATGGCAGGTCAGGTACCCACGGGCGTCGAAGCCCACGATGCCGCCGTCGTCCATGGCGACGCTTACTTTAATCAAATCGGGATAGAGGAGAAAGCCGTTTTCCACGGCGGCGAAATTGGCGGTCAGGATGTTCCCAGCAGTTTCGTAATAAGTCAGGGTCATATCGGGGATCCCCAGCCAGTTAAGGTAGTTTTCGGCTTTCCTGGCGGCTTCTTCGGCGGAGAGGGAGGAGGTGGTAACGATGCGAGGGTCGGTAAGATAGGTGAGGTAGCCGCCTTTGCGGGTGACCGAGATCTCCCGCTCGCCGAAGGAGAAAGCGTAGGAGGGCATCCGTCCCTGTTCCTCGCCGCTGTCGGAGAGGAGGGAGGGGTCGATGTTAAAGGCATGGGCGGCTTTTTCCCGGGCAGATTCCCAGCCGAGATCCGTGGCGGTTTTGAGCATTTCCGGCTCCCGGGTCAGCAAATGGTCGGAGAAGGGGCCGTCATAGATCAGGGTGGGGTAGGCGGTGAAACCCTCTTCGAATTCTGCCAGATCCTCCCCGATGGTGGGGACGGCGCTCTTGGCAGGGGCATCGGAAAAGTCCATCTGGCCGCTGCGGAGGGCGTCCTGGATCACCAGCATATTCTCCTGCAGCCGGTCGGCGTAGTCGGAGAGCTTTTTTAAATTTTGGGTGTCCTCCTGGGTCAGGGCGTCCCCGTCCGCCGCCTTTCGGGAGAGAGAGATAGAATATTCGCCTACCTGCGCCAGAAATTTATAGGTGTTTTCCAGATCAAAGGAGCTGGTGGGAAGCTGGGAGAGGGAGGCCTTGGCGGCAGACGCTTCTTTCCAGAGCTTGGCAGTCAGGCGGTCGAGCTGTTCCGGGGTGCCGGTATAGCGGCCTTTTTCCAGAGTCGTGGAGATGTTTTCGGTGTAAGTGGCTAAGTCTTCGGCCGCACGAAGGTAGGAGGCTTGCAGGGCAGTTTCGTACTGCCTGGCCTGCCGGTAGAATTGGAAGGCGTAGCCTGTGGCGATAAGGAGTGCTGCAGCGGAAAAGATCATGATCCGGGCCTTGCTGCGGAGATTGGTCATGGGAAGATCCTCCTTTCAGGTTGCCTATATTTTTCCCGATGACCGGGAAAATATACCGGATCGTCCGAAAAGGGGGCCTTGAGTGCAACGAAAAGAGCCGGGATCTTTCCCGGCTCTTTCAATCGATGTTATTCAGTTGTCAGGTCGTCAGAATGTCAAAACAATGCGAACGTTTCGGGTGGACTCACCTCTTTGCGAAGAAATGACGTTCCGTTTTTCCGTCCGATCTGCGACTGTATCAAAATAGAAAAGAATCAAACGCACCGTTTGCCGCAAAAAACCTTTTTGGAAGGCCAGCGCCTTCGGGTCAGAATGCTTAGGGTGGATCCATTGGCAGAACCATCTGCCGGATTGGCCGCCGAACGATTCAAACTTTTTAAGGTGGGTTTCTTACGAATGTGCGCCGCAGATTCGGACGAACAAACACTCAATACTGTCCATCGGAATCACCCTTTCGTTTTTTCTGGTCGTTTTTGTTTTGCCTGATTCTCTTCTACGGCTTTATTATAGCAGGAAAATTGGATAAAGTCAATAGTTTTTTTATAAAAAACTAAAAAATTATGTTTTAATATCTGGAATAGATAATTCACAAAACTTACTTGACATTCGGATAGATCCGGGGTAAAATAAAAAAGACGGTGTGACGTGTCACCGACTGAAAACCCGCAGCTGCGGGGGATTTTGGAGGATCTTATGGCCGATAAATTTGATGAAGCCAATCTGTATACCTTAGTAGACGAAGAGGGCGTGGAGCAGACCTTTGAGATGCTGGATGCCATGGAAGTGGACGGAAAGCAGTATTTTGCGCTGGTTCCCGTTTATGACGACCCGGAAAAACAGGTGGAGGACGATGGTGAACTGGTGGTCCTGACCTCCGAGATCGTGGACGGTGAGGAAATGATGGCGTCCATCGATGACGACGACGAGTACGAGCGGATCGGGAACCTGTTCATTGATCGACTGAATAAGCTCTTCGATGGCGAGTTTGACGAGGACGAGGATCTGGAAGATCCCGATGAGGAATAATTTCCGATTTTTGGAAGAAAGCCCTTGACAAAACTATTGGCTTTCGCTATAATATGTTACAGAAAAACGTCTGCCTTGTGCGAGCAAGTACAGCTGTTTTAAATCCGAACATGATGTAAAAACGGGGACTTAGCTCCGTATGCGGGATGCAGACCTCCCGGTTTTCGCCGGACGAAGGGAGCGCAATGTATGCGGGCCGTCACCCACCTGCTGAGAAGCGGGTTTATGTCACTGTACGACGGCAAGGTGGAGTAATTTTTCAAACAGCCTGCGTTCTGCGCAGGATCGGATCCCTCGCTCCTTGAGCGGGGGTTCTTATTTTTTGTAAATTCGGATTTTCCGGAAGGGAAGGGAGAAAACAATGAAAGAGCTGTTGATCGGTGGGGAGATTCCCGCTTCGGAGATCGCTCTGGGCTGTATGCGGATCTCCAATTTGGAGCCGAAGGCGGCGGAAAACCTGGTGCGCACGGCACTGGATGAAGGGGTCACCTTCTTTGACCATGCGGATATTTACGGCGGGGGCCGTTCGGAGGAGGTTTTTTCCGAAGCCATCGGGATGCGCCCTTCCGTTCGGGAGAAGATCGTGCTCCAGACCAAGTGTGCCATTCATGACGGCATTTACGATTTTTCCAAGGAACACATCCTCCGTTCGGTGGACGGGAGCCTTAGACGGCTGAAGACCGATTATGTGGACTTTCTGCTGCTCCATCGACCGGATACTCTGATGGAGCCGGAGGAGGTGGCGGAAGCGTTTTCTGTTTTGAGGGAAAGCGGGAAGGTCCGGCACTTCGGCGTCAGCAACCAGAAGCCCCTGCAGATGGAGTTTCTGAACCGGGCGCTGGGGGAGGAAAAGCTGCTGGTCAACCAGCTGCAGTTCTCCATCTGCCACAGCGGGATGGTGGATTCGGGGCTGAACGTCAACATGAAGTGCGACGCCGGAGTGGACAGGGACGATTCCGTGCTGGAATACTGCCGGCTGAACCATGTGACCATTCAGGCGTGGTCGCCGTTTCAGTACGGCTTTTTCGAGGGCGTTTTCATCGGCAGCGACCGGTATCCGGAACTGAACGCCGTTTTGGACCGGATCGCAGCGGAGCAGGGTGTCACCGGCTCGGCGGTGGCCATTGCCTGGATCCTGCGGCACCCGGCGAAGATGCAGCCCATCGTTGGCACCACCAATGCCGCCCGTCTGAAGGAAATCTGCGCCGCATCCCGGGTCACTTTGTCCCGGGCGGAGTGGTATGAAATCTATAAAGCGGCAGGCAACCGGCTGCCGTAAACGGCTGTGAAGGGAATGCGAATGGCAACTTATCGAATGCTGGTGACGGATCTGGACGGGACGCTTCTCAATCGGGAAGCAAAGCTGTCCGAACGAAACAAGGCGGCCATCCGTCGGGCCGTGGAAAAAGGGATCCCCATCGTCCTCTGCTCCGGGAGGTTCCCGGCGGAGGGGCTGGCGGACTTCGGGCGGGAGCTGGGGCTGGATGCTCCCGGGAACTATTACATTTGCGGGAACGGCGCCCTTTTGGTGGATGCGGCGACCCTTGCCATCGTGGAGGGGAACTACCTGCCGCTTTCCTCGGCGGCGGAGCTGATCCGCCGGGCGGAAGCGTTCCCGCCGGAGCTGCAGCCGGAGCAGATCCACATCTGCACGCCGAAGGGATTCTACTGCCGGGAGCCGGCGGGGGATCGGTTTGATTTTATCAAGCCCTACGGCATGGAGGTCCGGGTCTTTTCGGAAGACCTTCATGAGGTTCAGGGGGAAGTGGGGAAGATGCGTTTTGTAGCGAATCGGCCCGGTTTTGCGGAGAATTTCGTCCGTGCCATGGAGCCTTACTGCCCGGCGGATGCGCTGGGGTACATCATGCCGCCTTTTCTGGGAGAATATGTGGGGATCCACGCTCAGAAGGGGTACACGGTGGGGCTTCTTGCCAAGCGGCTGGGGATCCCCATGGAAGAGGTCATCTGCGTGGGGGACAGCTATAACGACCTGTCCATGCTGAAAGCGGCGGGGCTTGGCATTTCCGTCCGCAACGGGGAGAATCTGATCCGCCGGGAGGCAGATCTGGTTTTTCCTTTTACCAATGCGGAAGACGCCGTGGGGCGGATTATTGAGGAATATCTGCTGTAAAAAAGAAAATCCGCCGACAGAGGGTTTTGGCTCTTTGTCGGCGGATTTTTGCTTTTTCGGTTTTTTTATAAAGCTGTCCGTGATCGGTTTACCCTTAGTCAGTTATCGTCGTCATCATGAGGTGTTTTACTCGTTGAATCCAATTGACCGTCGGGAGTGTACCAATCTGTAGTACCATCCTCGTGGTCAAAGCCGACAAAATAAGAATCACAATACTTTTGTTTTGCAATATGCTATTTTTGAGGTGATTTTATGCTGGGAAATCAAAGCTTTTTAACTGTGAAGCAGCCTCCCGGTTCCGGGGGGCTGCTTCTGAGGTTATAGCAATTTTTCTTTTGAAACATTCAATCGGAAAGCGAAGAGACAAACTGCCAGAAAGGGGAAAGGTCTTCGTAATTTTCCAGAAAGCAGTCGCTTGAAAGGCGAAGGGCTTCCTGCTGTTTTTCACTTGAGTCAAAGACGGCGGCGACGAAGAACCCGTCATCCTTCGCCGTTTTTGCAGCGTGGAAGGCGTCTTCAAAAACGACGGTCGTGGTACGGTCCGCATGGAAAGATTCCATAGCCCGGCGGAAAATGATCGGCTCGTCTTTGCCGTGGCCTACTTCGCCGCAGGTGAAAATGGCGTCGAAATAAGGGCGCATTCCGCATCGGCACAGGGCGGCTTCGATCAGAGGACGGTCGGTAGCCGTTGCGATGCAGAGGGAGAGCCCCGCTTCTTTTATTTGTTGCAAAAAGGGGAGAATGCCGGGCTTCGGCTGGATCTCGGAGAGATAGAAGTGCTCCACGATCCGGTTGATTCCGGCGGTGATCTCTTCGATGGATTGCGGCAGGTGATACTGCTCCTTAAAATAGCGGGCGGACTGAAGAAGACTCATGGCCCGGACTTCCTCCCGAAGGGTGGGAGATGGCTCTTTTTCAAGGGAGCGGAGGTAGGTTGCCCCTACGGTTTCCCAGATGTACATGGAGTCGAAGAGGGTGCCGTCAAAGTCGAAAATTCCACAGGTCAGTTTCATGCGTTCACCGGTTTCTTTGATGTTCGGTTTGCTGATACCCAGGGAGGGTTCAGCGTTCCGGAGGTATTATAGCATGGAACGGGGGTGGAGCGCAAGGGGTCAGATCTCTCCCTTTACCTTTGCCAGAGCGCCTTTTTCCAGGCGGGAGACCTGAGCTTGGGAAATGCCGATCTGGGCGGAGACCTCCATCTGGGTCTTGCCCTTGAAAAAGCGGAGGGCGATGATCTTTTTCTCCCGGTCGTTCAGTTTGGAGAGGGCCTCCCGGATGGCGATCTCGTTTACCCAGTTGCCGTCGTCGGAGTGGTCGGAGACCTGATCCATAACGTAGATGGTGTCGCCGCCATCGGAAAAAACCGGCTCATAGAGGGAGACAGGGTCCACGATAGCCTCTAAAGCCAGGACGACGTTTTCTTTGGGAAGGCCGATCTCATTTGCGATCTCCACTACCGTGGGATCCCGGCCGAAGGCGGCGGTGAGCCGCTCCTTGGCCTGCATGGCACGGTAGGCGATGTCCTTTAAGGAGCGGCTGACCCGAAGGGGGGAGAAGTCCCGCAGATGCCTTCGCACCTCGCCGACGATCATCGGTACGGCATAGGTGGAAAACCTTACACCCTGAGAAATGTCGAAGTGGTCAATGGCCTTGATCAGGCCGATGCAGCCCACCTGAAAAAGGTCGTCTAAGTTTTCGCCCCGGTTTGCGAAGCGCTGGATGACGCTTAAAACCAATCGGAGGTTGCCGCTTATCAGGGCTTCCCTTGCGTTTGGATCGCCCTCCTGCATTTTTTTGAGCAGCTCCATTTTTTCCCGCTCCCGGAGTACGGGGAGTTTGGCGGTATTGATCCCGCAGATCTCAACTTTGTTTATCAAAGGGCACCCTCCATCTCACGCATTTGCAGTCAGAGTATGGACGGAGCGGGAAAAGTTAATCGTTTGGGAAAAAGTGTCAGGGCAAGAGGTATCTTCCTCTTGACAAAGAGCGGAATTTGGTTTACAATAATAATTAAAAGAGTATAGATTCCCGGATCACTTTCGATCCGATTTAGACGGAGGAGCTATGAAGACCCTGACTGACTGCAGCATCCCAGAAGAAATGGGCTGCCGGGGGTCTTGCTTCTCCGGTTTTTTCATGGATCAAGGAACGGGGAGTCGGGGGATTATTGCTGGTACGGGCGTTCTTTCGACATTGAAAAACAAAGACCCGGGACAGCGCTCGGAATTTTCCGGTGCCGTCTCGGGTTTTTATCTGTTTGCGGGTCAGTTGTCCAGCTGGGAAATGGCGTCGATCAGAGTCGTGTGCTCGGCGGAGACGGCGTCCAGCAGGCTATAGTCAGTCAGAGGCTCCCGACCCCGGAGGGCTTCGGTCAGAGCGAAGCTCACCTGATAAAGCCGGTCGAAGTTGAGGTTCTGGGCCAATCCCTTCATGGTATGGGAAGCACGGAACGCTGCCTCCCAGTCGCCGGCTTCAACGGCGGAGCAGAGCTGAGTGTAGGTGGGATCCTGTGGATACTTCCCGACGAATTTACGGATCATGGCTGCGCTGGGGATCCGCTGGAGCAAGCCCTGATAATTTCCGCCGATGCGGTCGTAAAGTTCTTCCATTGTCATCTGCGTTTTCTCCTTTTTGAGCCGCCCGGAAGGCGGATCGCTTCCGTTTTTGTTGAGCGTTCCGTTTAGAGGAACGCAGAAAATGCTTGAATTGCGTACCGTTAAAATTATCGTGTTGCTACATTAAGAAAGCCTTTAGAATTATTATGCCATATTTCTCCGTGTTTTGCAAAAAAAATTTAACCGTTTTCGGATGAAAAACGAAGAAATCCGGGTGTGTACTTTGTTGAAAAATACAAAAAGTGGAATTTTCATTGCAAAACACGGACAAGTGATGTAAAATATATTAGTTAAAATATCGTTTTTTTCACATTTGTGTCGAAAAAGGAAATGCTTTGTAGATGGTTCCCCGTTTTTTCGGAAAGGAAGCGTGTGTGATGACAGGGTTTGCTGATTGGCTGTCTGCACTGGGGGAACATTTTTATCTGATCCTCATCGGTTGCGTGGAGCTGGTGACGGCCGTGCTTTTGTTCGGGCTGTTCCTGCGGAGAAAGTCCCGCCGGGCGTCCCGGTCGGCTCATAGCGGGGAAGAGGCTCTGCTGCAGGCCATGGATCTGGATCCGGATGCGGTCTATCTGCTGGTGGATCGGACGAACCTGCTGGCTGTCCGCTCCGCCGGGAATATCGAAGAACTGTTAGGGGTCACGCTGGAGCGACTACAGGAGGATATCGACTGTCTGCTTGCGGATCTTGCCACGCCGGACGAGGGGCGGAAATTCCGTGCGGCGTACAGCAGCTGGGACGGGGCGGAGCCCCTGTCGACGGAGGTGAAGACCAGCGGGGGAGAGTGGATCCGGGAAACAGTGATCCGCTGTCCCGACGGAAAGTACGACCTGTTCTGCTTCCTGCGGAAAACGGAAGATCGGAAGCGTCTGGAGGAGTATCAGAAAAAACTGGATCAGGCAGAGGAAGCCAGCCAGTTCAAGACCAGTTTTCTTTCCCGGATGTCCCATGAGATCCGGACGCCGATGAACGGCATCATCGGTGCGTTGACGCTGGCGGAGGGGAATCTTGAGCCTGACGCCCCCGCCATGCAGTATCTGGATAAGGCCAGCGAGCTTTCCGACCACTTATTATCGCTGATCAACGACATTCTGGATATGTCCCGGATCGAGGCGGGCAAGGTCGAGCTGGAAGCCCGTCCCTTCAGCCTGCGGAAATTGGGGCAGCGGCTTTCCGATATGTTTGCTAAAACGTTGGAGGCGAAGGGAGTAGCCTTTGCCGTCCGTTATGAAGAGATGACGGTGGACTGGGTCGTAGGCGACGGCCTGCGGGTCAGCCAGGTCATCATCAACTTCCTTTCCAACGCTGTGAAATTCACAAGCAAAGGCGAAGTGACCGTCACCTTCCGGCAGATGCTTCTCTGCGACGGTATGGCGGATCTGATGATCCGGGTCCACGACACAGGCATCGGTATGGAGCCGGAATTCCTGAACCGCATCTTCCGCCCCTTTGAGCAGGAGGATGCCAGCACCACCCGGCGCTTCGGCGGCACGGGGCTCGGCATGGCCATTGCGGATCAGCTGGTGAAGCTGATGGGCGGCCAGATCGTGGTAGAAAGCGTTCCCGGAAAGGGCTCGGACTTTACGGCTTATCTCTCTCTGCCTGTGGCTGAAAATGGCACGGAAAAGAACACGGAGCTTTCGGAGGAGGGCGGCTCAGACGCTTTCCGGGGCCGGAAGATCCTGATGGCGGAGGACAATGAGATTAACGCCATGATCGCCACCGAAATCTTAAACGATATGGGCGCAGAAGTGGACATTGCAGGCGACGGCAAGCAGGCGGTGGAGAAATTTGCCTCCCGGCCGCCGGACACCTACGACTTTATCCTGCTGGATGTGCAGATGCCGGTGATGGACGGACGGGAAGCGGCCAGAGCCATCCGGGCGCTGGATCGGCCCGATGCGGCCACGATCCCGATGTTTGCCTTGTCGGCGGACGCTTTTACCGAGGACGAGCGTTTGTCCATTGAAAGCGGCATGAACGGGCATTTCGCAAAGCCCGTGGACTTTGTCGAGCTTCAGAAAAAGATCGGCGGATTCCTGAGCCGAAAGGAGAGTGCGGGAAAATGAAACGAAAGGGAGCCCGGAAATTAGCGGTAGCCCTGCCGGCAACGCTGGCGGCGGCAGCCTGTCTTGCGCGGATCGCAGCGGAATACCAGCTCGGGAACAACTTTCAGCCCACCGTCTCCGATCGTGTACTTCAAAACAATCAGGTGCTGTTCCCGGACGACAGGGACAACACCCGCACCGATGAAAACAGCAGCGATGATTCAGATTCTGCATGGGAAAAGGACAACTCCGTCGAGGAGACCAAGCATCCCGAAAGCGGGACAAATGCCTCCTATCTCTTTAAGTACACGGACCCTTTGCCTGACGGCAGCAAGGACGGCATCCTTCCGAATGCCCCTTCTGCTGGAGAGATCGTCAGCGGCCCGTCGGACCGGGTCTATGACATTGTAGATGACCCCGCCGATGCGGATCTGGTGATCCGGGATGATACGGTGAAGACGGATCCTGCCGATCCTTCCCAGCCGGGAGAAGACGGCTCTTCGTCCGGTTCCGGCACCGGAGGCGGAACCGGTTCGGATCCGACAGATCCTTCGCCCGGCTCTACACCCTCCAGACCGTCGGTAGGTCCGTCGGACGATTCCGGGATAACGCCCAGCTATGGCAGCTCTTCCAAGGATCCGGACGAGGGGAAAAGCTATCCGGATATGGGCGACGGCGTCAAGAACGATTTTTATGACGAATCGGTAGCGCCTGCCAACCCGGATGGGGAAGGCGTGAACGGCAGTGTGGTCATCACCCGCCCCTTCAGCTGGGACAACCTGCTTTATAAGGGGCAGACCATTACCGATCGGATGGTTTATAATGCTCTGGACACCTATGTGATGGGTGCGGACGGAGTCCGCTATCTCTGGGGTAGCGAGGAATACGGGAAGTACATCTGCATCGATGGCGTCTCTTTTGACGGAGGGGCTACCTGGGTCACGGATTTTCCTGCAAGGATCCCAGCGGATATGGACAGCAACGAACTGCAGATCCGGTCGTATTACCGGTTCTCCACCAAAGGTGAGTGGACGGAGCGCATGATCTCCTACTATCTGGAGGACAGCCGGGTGATGATTTTAGGAGAGCGCCTGAAGGAAGCAAATACGACCATCACTCCCTCCCTTCTTTTAAACGACGGCGGAATCAACCAGTATTTTGGCGAGGGCCATCAGGTCAACCTGCTTTACTACTTTTTTGCTTACTTTGAGCAGCGGGGCGAGTGCGGCCGTTTAAGCGCCCTTCTTCCCGGATGGGAGGAAAACGGCAAGCAGGTTCCGTGGTTTTACACCGTAAATGCGGGACGGCATGTGATCGAACCTATGACCACCGTGCCGCTCAGTGACAATTATGTCGTGGAACTGGAGCTCCGGTGGATGTCCGAGGATCTGGAGGTGGGGTTTCAGCATCCCCACCTTTCGTATCTGCAAACCTTGGTGGATTACGAAGGCGGCGAGCTGATCCAGGGACGGGCTACCCGGTATGTGGAGCAGTTGTCCGTACCGAAATACATTCAGGCCATCGCCTTACATTCGGACGCAAGGCTGCTGATCGATTATCTGGTAATTCCGGATACGGTTCTTTACATCGACGACCTGGGCGAAGGGCTGACGGTTTACGAGGGGTACGAAGTCAGTTCCGACAATCCCTTCTATGCTTCGGACGAAGGCGTCCTTCTCAACAAAGACAGGACAAAGATCCTGGGGATCCCCACCCGGTTCACCTGGCTCACGGTTCCGGAAACGGTAACGGAAATTGATTTTCCCGGCAAAAACGCTCTGGAGACCCTGCGACTGGAAGCGACGACCATGGAGACGATGCCGGAGGTTTCTTTCGGAAAGCTCAACTCCGGGTGCAAGATCATTGTAAACGATGACCTGCTTTCCGATTTCCTTATGGAAAACCGCGGGGTCATCGAAAAAAATCAGCTGCAGGTCGCTTCCGTGGCGGATCCGGAGCTTTCCTACACCATCCGTGGCGGGCTTCTGATTGACAGCAGAGGGGCTCTCTGTTCGGTCATCAGCGCTTCCGGTACGGTGAACCTTTCGGGGATCATCAGCAGCATCGGCGCCAATGCCTTTGCCGATGCGCCCGGCATTCGGGAGCTGGTACTCTCCAAGGACGGCAGCATCGTGGAACTGGAGCCTGATTCCCTGGCGGGAAGCGGCATCGGGACCATTTACTGCTACACGCAGGAGCAATATGACGTTATTATGCGGGGGCTTTCCGGGGCAAATGCACCGCAGGACGTGAATGTCCGGCTGCTCCTGACCTCCCGGGAAGGGTTTGTTTACGGAAACGGGATCTTAGTTTCCGCACCGGCAGATCTGAAGAAATTTTACGGCACCGTAACGGCGGAGGATGGCACTCCGGTGACCATCAACGCCATTGGGGGCGGAGCCTTCTCCGGCTGCGAGCAGCTTATCTGGGTGGTTCTGCCGGAAAGCGTCAGCACCATCGGTGCTGACGCTTTTGAGGGCTGCACTTCGCTGGAAGGGGTGCTCATCGATGCGAAGGACTACATTTCCATCGGGAACGAGGCGTTTGAAGGGTGCAGCGCCCTGCGCTTTGTAGCATCCAACGCCCAGCACGGCATTCTGGAAGACGGCTACGACTTTTCTATCCCGGATACCTATTGGGAGAATAACGTTTACCTGTTTGCTCCTACCGGCTGCGTTGGCTACACCGGCAATTGGACGTGCTTTGTAGCGGAATCCGGCGTTTATTCCTATACGCTGGAGGACATCGGTGACGGCGGGAAGATGCTTTACGGTACCGACGCAGAAGGCACCCCGTGGCTTGGGATCCGCTCCGGTTCCGAGGTAGCGGATGAAGTGAAGCTCCTGACCTCCACCACTGAACTGTTCCTCTTCTCCATGGCGCAGACTTCCTCGCCTTCGGGTGGCTTCACCGTGAACTGGGACGAGCTGCCGGAAGGGCTTTGTCTGGGTGGAGGCTGCCTGCGGGATTCGCAGATCAGCGGCGATCTGGTTCTGGGGCAGAACTACCGGATCGGCAATTCCGCCTTTACTGGCTGCACCGGGCTTACCAGCGTTGCGATCCCCGGTGATCAGGTTGCCCTCGAAGAGATGGTATTCTCTTCCTGCTCGAACTTAAAAACCGCCTACATCGGAAAGCTCTGGAACGATGGAGTGATCTACAGTGGCATTTTCAGCGACTGCAACGCCCTGACTACCGTGACGTTGGATTCGGACACGGTTCCGCCCGGTGTTTTGGGCAGTCTTGTACCTTTCCGGTTCAACCTTTCCTGGACCCAGCAAGAAGAGCAGGAAAAGCTGCAGCTCATCGTTCCCGAGGAGATCCGGGAGGATTACGTCAAAGAATGGCGGTATCTGGCTGTCGGCCAGTTCGACGCCTTGGGACAGACCGCTTACTGGCGTCTTCGGAACGACCTTCGGGATGAGTACTTCATGAATAATTGGACGTTCCCGGAGGACGACGTGGTGGACACCATGATAGAAGAAAGGCTGTTTGCGGCGGATAATTACCTGAGAGGTATTTTGGGGCTGGAACCGGTCGAGGAAGTAACGGATCTTTATCATTACGATGTGTTTAACGAGATCGTTACTGTTCGGGCGACGGTGCCGAGCCTTACGGACGCAAAACTTACGAAAGAGGAGCTGGGGCTCGCCAACACCGAGTGGAGCATCGGCTACCTTGCCTCCGGTACATTCAGCCGCAGCACGCAGCTGCAGAGTGTCTGGCTTCCCGATACCCTGCTGGGGATCGAGTCCGGTATCCTGACCGGAGTGGAAAGCGAACGTGTGACTCTTACCTTTACAGGAGAGACTCCGCCGGAGCTGACCGGCTGCTCGCCGGAAAGCCCCTTCACTTTCGGGATCGAGGACAGCCGGGTGCGGCTGGTCTTTGAGGAAGGTGCCGATCCGGCGGAATACATCCGTTCGTGGCTCTTTGCCATGGCGGGATACGACAATATGTCGCAGATGCGCCGACTGATCAGCGCTGAGCTGCAGGGAGATTCCGAAACGGCTCCTACCGAGGAAGAGGTAACGAAGGTCATCGAAGAGCGGCTGATCCAGGCGGAAAACCGGCTTCGGGAGATGATCGGCATGGATCCGGTGGATCAGGTGGAAGATATGATCGGGCTTTAGAAAGCGGATCCTGACCAGAAAACCGAAGTCAAAGAAGACGCCGAAGAACCGAAAACAACAGAAGATGGGGAGGAACTGCTGCAATGATCGTAGAACAGTCCAGACAGATCCTGGAAGAAGTGAGTAAAGCCTTTATCGGAAAGAACGACATCGTAGAGAAGGTCTTGATGACCATTTATGCGGGAGGACACGTTCTTCTGGAGGACTGCCCCGGCGTGGGAAAGACCACGTTGGCTCTGGCTTTCTCCAAAGTGCTGGGGCTCAGCAGCAAGCGGATCCAGTTCACCACCGACACCCTGCCCTCGGACATTACCGGCTTTACCATGTTCAACCGGGAGACCGGAAAGTTTGAATACCGGGAAGGCGCTGCCAACTGCCAGTTGCTTTTAGCCGATGAGATCAACCGTACCTCACCGAAGACTCAGTCGGCGCTTCTGGAGGTCATGGAGGAGCACACCATCACGGTCGACGGCGAGACTCATCACCTTCCGGCCCCCTTTATCTGCATTGCGACTCAGAACCCCTTGGGTTCCGCCGGCACCCAGCCCCTTCCGGAGTCTCAGCTGGACCGGTTCATGGTCTGTCTTTCCATCGGTTATCCTACGCTGGAAAATCAGATGAAGATCATCAACGTCCAGCGGTACCAGAACCCCTTGAACGACCTGACTGCCGTGACCACGCCTCAGAACATTCTGGAGGTGCAGGAGTATCTGGCTGCGGTGCGGCTTTCGGATCCGGTCCTGAGCTATGCCATCCGGCTTTGTGAAGCCACCCGCACCCATCCGCTGGTGAAGCTTGGTATTTCGCCCCGTGGCATTTCGGCTCTGGTGAAAATGGCAAGGGCCAACGCCATTTTAAAAGAACGGAACTATGTGATCCCGGAGGACATCCAACGGGTCTTCGGCGACGTCTGCGCTCACCGTCTGGTGCTGCGCCCTCAGGCCAGAGTCGATGATGTCAGCGCCCGGCAGCTGCTGGGCGACATCCTGCAGCAGATCAAGCCGGATACGGCGGCGGTGCGATAAATGGAAAAGGACGGATTGGTAAGGAGTCGGGTAGGCTTTTGTCTGCTGATCGCGGTACTGGCTCTGCTGGTTTTCTTTTTCAGCACCCCGCTTCTGCTCGGTGTCCTTCTGTTCCTGCTGGTTTTCGGGGCGGCTATGGGGCTTCTTCTGCGGTTGGATGCGAAGAGGCTGAAGGTGGATTTTTCCGTCCACGCCGGCGGGCGGGAAGGGGATACGATCCCCCTGATCCTGACGGTGGAGAAAAAAGGACGGCTTTTCGTTTCCCAGAGCATTCTGGTGGAGCTGGAAGTCAAAAACACCATGTTCGGCAGCAGTTCTACTCAGGTTTTCCTCCTGACGCTTGCGGGAAAGGAAAGCCGCTATGAAACGTCTGCGGTGGCGGAGCAGTGCGGCGAAGCCTGCATTTCCTGCCGCCGGGCGGAGGTGCGGGATCTTTTGAAGCTCTTCCGGCGTCGGATCGAAGCCTTTCCGGAGATCCGGACGGTGCTTTTTCCCCATGAAACGAAGCTGGAGCTGATCCTGTCCCGGATGACGGTGGGTGCTTCTAAAACCGACGATCTGATGCAGAACCGCAAGGGCAACGACCCCAGCGAGATCTTCGATATCCGGGAATACGTTCCCGGCGACGACGTTCGTGCCATCCACTGGAAGCTGTCGGGAAAAACCGGGACGCTGATCCTGCGGGAAGCCAGCGACCCGTCCCATTACGACGCCGTACTGCTGGCGGATCTGGGGCTTGCCAGAGAAGGGCAGCCGCTGTCGGATCTGGAACGGAACGGAGCGGCAGCCCTGTGCGTGTCGGTAGCCGAGGAGCTTCTGCGGCAGGGCATGGCCTTCTGCATGGCGATCCCCACCCCGAGCGGGCTGGAGCTTTGCGAGGTCCGCAGCGAACAGGATCTGGAGCGGGCGCTTTCGGAGTGGCTCAGCATACAGATCCGGCCGGAGAGCGGCGACGGACTCGAATTCTTCCTTTCGGAGCATCTGGAGCAGCACTTTACCCGGCTGCTGATCGTTTCCGCCGGGTGGTATGTCCGGGATGTGAGCTCGCTTGAAAATCAGATCGGCGTAACGGTCATCAGCGCAGTGGATGCACCGAATGCGGTTTACGCTTCCATGGGAAGCAGCTGTCAGGTGGCAGAACTTCCCGCAGATCCTTCCCGGAAGGAGACCTTCCGGGTCATTTGCTGAAATCTTTTCCGCCTTCAGATCCGGCGGAGGAAAGGGGAACGCTATGATGCAGCGATCCATTCAGGAGATCCGGCCGGCCGGCAAGCCGGGAGCGGTGCGGTCGGTCCTCTGGAGCGCCTGTCTTGCTCTGGTCTTTCTTGCGGGGAGTTTGCTGTCCCTGAGGGACACCTGGCAGCAGGCTGCAGCGGCAACCTGGTGGCCGGCTCTTGCCGCCGCAGCGGGGGTCGCCGTGTCGGAAGTGTCCCGCAGGCTCCGGAAGCAGTATGCCGGGGCCAGCCGGGGGATCCGCCTGGGTTCCTGGGGGACTGTTTTGGTCCTCACAGGGTTCTCCGGGGCACTGGAAGGGCTGAAGCTCTGGATCAACAACCTGATTGATCGGTGGAATCTGCTCCACGATGACAACGTCGCCCTTTTTGCCGTCCGGGGCGGGAACCGGGAAATTTTAGCGATCTCGCTGCTGGCGGCTTTTGCGGCAGGAGAATTTGCATGGCGGGTCGCTTTGAACCGAAAGCTGGTCTTAGGCGGGCTGGCAGGGCTTTTTCTGCTGCTGGCCGGGCTTTTGAGCGGGAGCTTTTCCACCCTCGGGACGGCGCTTTCCCTCATTGGCTACCTGGGGATCTGGATCTCCGGCAGGGAGGGGCTGGGTTCGGCCCGCACCTATGTCGGCTGGGGTGTCTGTGCGGTCGTGATCGGCCTTCTGGCGCTGACGGTGCCCAACAACGAAATGATTTCGGTTCTGGGGTTCCGGGAAGAAGTGAAAGAGGCTATCCACACCTTCCGTTACGGCGAGGACCAGCTCCCTATGGGGCAGCTGTGGCAAGCGGCAAAATTAAACGGGGACGGCAAGGAGATGCTGACCGTTCGGTCGGAGCAGGGGAAAAACCTCTATCTTCGGGGCTATGCAGCAGCCGTTTATCAATACGGTGCCTGGGACGAGCTTCCCAATTCCGCTTACGGCGGGGAGTACGCCGGAATGCTGGAATGGCTGGATAAACAGGGCTTCGACCCGCTGATGCAGCCGGCGGAATACTACCGGCTTTCCGGAGAAAACAACCCGGAAATGAATCAGCTGGTGGTAAGCCTTTCCGGGGCGTCCCGGTCGGCTTTTTATGTTCCGTCGTCGCTTACCAGAATCTCCGGCGCTTCCGTCTCGGAGAAAAAGGATTACGGCCTTGTAAGCCGGGGATTTTTCGGGCCCCGCTTCTATACGGTGGAGGAGGTCTCCGGGATCCGGCCTTCGGAGCTGACGGTGACCGCAGACTGGGTCACCCGGCCGGAGACGGAGGAACAGCTCCGTTACACACAGGCGGAGGCCGTTTACCGGGACTTTGTTTACGAGACCTGCGCCGTTCCGGATCCGGAGCTCCAGCTGCTTCTGGAGGAGCTTTTCTGGCGGGACTATCATTCGGAAAACGACGGGATCTACAGCGCCGTGCGGCAGGTTCGGGAGAAGTTAAACGAGCTGGTCAGCTACACGACGACCATTGAGGAATATCCCTATGAGGACAATCCGATCCGGTGGTTTTTGACGGTTTCCCGGCAGGGGAATGCCGCTTATTATGCGTCGGCTGCCGCAGAAGCGCTGCGGGTCCATGGGATCCCTGCCCGCTATGCAGAGGGGTACTATGTTTCCGGCAATGCGCTGACTCAAAGCGAGGACGGCTCGGTAACGGTAACGGATCGGGACGCCCATGCATGGGTCGAGGTCTATTTTGACGGGATCGGCTGGCTTCCGATCGATGTGACGCCGGGGTATTATTACGATGCGGCGTCCCTGCAGCAGATGATCGCAGCACCGGACACGGTTCGGAAGACCGCCGTTCTGGAAAAGAATCCGGAGGGCGCACAGGATGTGGAACGGCCGGCCGGAGAATCCTATCCCTCCGCACCGCCCCCTGCGGTTTCTGCCCGGAGCGTCGGATTGGTGCTTTTGGGACTTTTGGCAGCAGCGTTTATTTTCCTTGCGCTGTCTATTACGTTTTTGGAGCTGGTCCGCTGCTTCAATCAGGAACGGATGAGGGCTCTTTATCAAAAGGGCACACCGGAAGAAAAGATCCGGTATCTTCAGGACTGCATTTTCAAGGCGCTTTCCCTGCGTGAGATCAACGCTTATTTAGGCTGGAATACCAAGGCGACCGATGAGGTGCTGCGGCAGAAGCTGCCAACCATCAAAGAAGGGGAATACGTCCGAATCACCCAGCTTCTGGAAAAATCCGTTTACGGCGGGCTGCCTTTAGCGGAACACGAAATGCGGACACTCCGGAGCTTCCTCAAAAAACTGGGACGGGGCGGGAAAAACGAGCCGTTCCGTGTTAAGCTGCGGCTGCGGTACGAGCTCCTCTTTTACTTTCCAAAAATGAGCGGGACTTATTTCATGTGATCCGCCGACGTTTCATTGCGATAAAGGATGTGACGAACAATCATGCTGACTATGAAACAGGCTCAGGAGATGCTGAGTTTCTATCGGGAAATGTTTACGGTGGCACGGCTCATTGACCGGGAATCCATCGAAAAGGTTTTGAAAAATCAACCGATGCCCGCCGAGGACGGTGTCCCCTGCAGCTGTGCGGGAGGGGCGTGGAAATTGCTCCCCTGCAAATACTGCGTGGTGACCCGGGCCTTTCAGAAAAAGACCCGGCAGACAAAGCTCGAATATCTGGAGCCGGACGTCTATCAGGCCACGGCCAACTACCTGGAGATCGACGGAGAACCTTATGTACTGGAGCTGATCCAGAAGCTGGACGACGAGGTTCTGATCGATCCGGAAAGCAGCGAGGAGCTGATGGACAAGCTCCTTCCGTATCGGGAAAAGCTCTATCGGGACGTGGTCACGGGGGCGTATAACCGGCGGTACTATGAAGACAACTTGAAAAAGGTGGTGCAGGACGCCGGCGTTGCGGTGCTGGATTTTGACGACCTGAAGCTCTGCAATGACGCCTTCGGTCATCAGGCCGGCGACGTGGCGCTGAAGGCCGCCACCGACGTGGTGCGGCAGAACATTCGGAAGTCTGATGTGTTCATCCGCTATGGCGGCGACGAATTTTTGCTCTTCCTGCCGAACATCCCGAAGGGTATCCTCAACAAAAAGCTGCAGCAGATCTGCAATCAGGTTCACAATGCGGCAGTCCCCGAATACCCCTATATACAGCTGTCCGTCAGCATCGGCGGCGTCCTTGCGGAAAACGAGAGCATCGAGTCTGCGGTGGCCCGGGCGGATCGACTGATGTATCAGGCTAAGACCCGGAAGAACATGGTGGTCACGGAGGTTGACTCGGAGACCGCCCTGGAACAGACGGAAGAACTAAGAACCCGGCAGAAGATCCTGATCGTGGACGACTCGGAAATGAACCGGGCGATCCTTTGCGAGATGCTTGGGAAGGATTACGACATTCTGGAAGCCGGAAACGGTCGGGATGGTCTGAAGCTGCTGCGGGAGAACGGCACCTCCATTTCCCTGATGCTTCTGGATATCGTCATGCCGATTATGGACGGATTTGAAGTGCTGAACACCATGGCAAAGGAGAACCTTCTGGATGACATCCCGGTCATCATGATTTCCAGCGAGGATTCTGACAACATCATCCAGAAGGCGTATGAGATGGGGATTTCCGACTATATCAGCCGCCCCTTCGATGCAAAGATCGTGTACCGGCGGGTGCTCAACACGATCACCCTTTACACCAAGCAGCGCCGACTGGTCTCTCTCGTTACCGACCAGATCCGGGAAAAAGAGAAAAACAACAACATGATGGTCACCATCCTGAGCCACATCGTGGAATTCCGGAACGGGGAAAGCGGCGCCCATGTGCTGCACATCCGGAGGCTGACGGAGCGGATCCTGAAGGAGCTGATCCGAGTGACGGACAGGTATCCGCTGACGGCGGATCAGCGGGAGCTGATCGTCATGGCGTCGGCGCTTCACGACATCGGGAAGATCGCCATCGACGAAAAGATCCTCAATAAGCCCGGCCGGCTGACCCCGGAGGAATTTGAGGTCATCAAGACCCATACGGTAGTGGGAGCGGAGATATTGGACAAGCTGGATATATATCGGGACGAGGCCATGATCCGGACGGCAAGGGAGATCTGCCGCTGGCACCACGAGCGGTACGACGGCCGGGGCTATCCCGATGGGCTGAAGGGGGACGAGATCCCGATCTCCGCCCAGGTGGTGGCGCTGGCGGACGTGTATGACGCTTTGGTCGGCGAACGGGTCTATAAGAAAGCCTATTCCCATGAGGTAGCCGTGCAGATGATCTTAAGCGGAGAATGCGGCGCCTTTAACCCACTGCTTCTGGAATGCCTAGAAAAAATTGCTCCGGAGCTTCCTGTTCTGGAAAGCAGCCTGACCTGAATAACGAAAACCGCCCTGCAGTGCAATTGATCGCCTGCAGGGCGGTTTTTTGCGTTCTAAGCCGCTTCTTGTCCGCATAGTCTTTGGTATCAGACAAGCAAGGGATGTGGGAAGATGGATGGGATTGAAGAGGTTTTTTCCTGTTTGGGGGAAGAGCTCCGGCAGCAGCTGAGGCGGCTCCCTTCGGAAGAAAAACGGCGGATCCGGGAGGTGAGGCTCCGGGGCGGGCAGCCGGTGGTGCTGACGCGGGATACGGGGGCGGCCTTTCTGCTTCCGGAGGGAAAACTCACGGATCATTGCACGCCCCGGGCGGTCTGCTGCGGGGAAGAGGAGGTCGCAGAGACGTTCCGTCGGGCCTGCGGCTATTCCGTCCACAGCTGGGAGGAGGAAACGGCGAAGGGATTTCTGACCCTTCCCGGAGGAAATCGGGTAGGGGTGGCCGGGACGGCTTCGCTGGAGGGCGGGCAGGTTCGGGCGCTGCGGAAGGTGGAGAGCTTAAATTTCCGGGTGGCACGCAGCATAAACGGGGCTGCCGGGGAGCTGCCGCAGAAGCTTTTTTCAAAGGGAACTCCGTCGGTGCTCCTTGCCGGAGAGCCGGGTTTGGGGAAAACGACCGTTCTGCGGGATCTGGTGCGGCGGCTCTCCTCCGGGGAAACGGGACGGTACTTCCGGGCGGCGGTGGTGGACGAGCGATGTGAGCTGGGTGGCTGCGGAAGGTTGGATCTGGGGATTTGCACGGATGTATTGAGCGGCTATCCGAAGGGGGCGGGGATGACTGCTGCTCTGCGGAGCCTGGGGCCGGAGCTTCTCGTTTGCGACGAGGTCGGAGGGGAAGAGGAAGCCTCCGCCCTTTTGGAATGCGTCAGCGCCGGGGCGGCGCTTCTGTGTACGGCTCACGGAGATAGCCTTGCAGGGCTTTGGAAGCGGCCGGGGATCCGGAAGCTGCTGGAAGCGGGCGTTTTTGACGTTCTGGTGCTTTTGGGTTCGAGAAGGGAATCCGGACGGCTCCGGGAGATCTTAAGGCTCTGCAAAGAGGGGGAGAGGGATGAAAATTCTTGGGATCTGCCTGCTGCTGGGAGCAGGGACACTGGCGGGGATGCAGCTTTCAAAGCGGCTCTGGGAACGGGTCCTGACCCTTCGGGAGATCCGGGAGCTTCTAGAGCGGTTTTCCGGGGAGCTGCGCTTTAAGCGGACGCCGACCGGGCAGCTTCTGCGGGAAGCGGCGGCGGATCCCGGATTCCAAAGGCTTTCTTTTCTGAAAAAGGCGGCGGAGCGATTCGACGGGCGGGAACCGTTTTTTTTCGTCTGGGAACAGGCACTGAAAGCGGGAAAGATCCCTTCCGGCTCCCCGGAAGGGGAGATCCTGCGGGAGATGGGGCGAACGTTAGGCGCATCCGATCGAGACAGCCAGTTAGCGGCGTTTGCGCTTTTATCGGAGCGGATGGACGGCATTCTTCTTACGGAAACTTCCCGGGCGGAGCGGGAAGGAAAACTCTGCCGCTCCTTAGGAATTTTAGGCGGGCTTTTTCTTGCAGTGCTGGCGCTTTAAAAAGGGATGGCTGCGGATGGGACAGCCGGACGGCACTTGAGAGGAGGAAAAAGGATGGACGTGGATCTGATTTTCAAGATCGCCGCTATCGGCATCATCGTTGCAGTGCTCAATCAAGTGCTGATCCGTTCGGGGCGGGAGGAGCAGGCGATGATGACCACCCTTGCGGGGCTGATCGTGGTGCTGATGATGGTGATCACACAGATCAGTGATCTTTTCAACACCATTAAGCAGCTGTTCGGGTTATGGTGAGGCGATAATGAATCTGATCGCAATTGCAGGGGTCGGGCTTGTTGCAGCGGCGGCGGCGGTGCTTTTGAAGCAATACAAGCCGGAATACGCCATGCTGGTGTCGCTTGCGGCGGCAGCGCTGATCTTCGGGTGGATTTTAGTGGATCTGATCCCGGCGTTTTCGGTGATGCGGGAGCTGATGGAGCGGGCGGCGCTTTCTTCCGAAGTGGTGAAGATCCTGATCAAGGCGCTGGGGGTCTGCTGCCTTTGCGAACTGGCGGGGCAGGTCTGCCGGGAGGCGGGGCAGTTAGCCATCGCTTTCAAGATCGACCTGGCGGGGAAGGTGACGATCCTCCTGCTGGCGCTCCCGCTGTTCAGGGAGCTTCTGGAGCTTTCGCTGTCGCTGATGGATCGGTGAGGATGTGAGAAAGATGAGAAAGTTAGCGGCGCTGGCTGCGGCGATTTTGCTTCTTTGTTTTTTCGCACCGACCGCCTCTGCGGAGGACATGGAAAAGGCGGCGGAGGAGCAGTTGAAGCGCAGCGGGATCGAAGCGCTGATCCCCCTGATCCCGGAGGACAGCAGCG
>USLH01000003.1 GCA_900555435.1 uncultured Oscillospiraceae bacterium
CATGAGCTGGAACCGCGACGACACGGAACTGACCCTCCTGGGCCTGCCGGCAGTGATCTGGTACGCACTGTTCTGCTACTTGCCCATGTTCGGACTGATTATCGCATTCAAGAACTTCAAGCTTACCCCCGGAAAGAACTTCCTGTACAGCCTCTTTCACAGCGAATGGGCCGGGTTTGATAACTTCAAGTTCTTCCTTACCAGCAACACCTTTACCATGCTGCTCCGGAACACGCTGCTTTACAATCTGCTCTTCATCGTTCTGAACATTGTGATCCCGGTGACGCTGGCGGTGCTGATCAATCAGCTTTACAATAAGTTCGCCTCCAAAGCCTATCAGACTCTGATGTTCTTCCCTTACTTTATGTCCTGGGTCGTTATCAGCTACTTTGTTTACGCTTTCCTGAATCCGGACAAGGGTCTTGCGAATAACCTGATCATGGCACTTGGCGGGAACAAGGTCATGTGGTACTCCCAGCCGAAGTACTGGCCCTTCATCCTGACCTTCATGCAAGTCTGGAAGTCCATGGGCTACAACATGGTCGTTTACCTTGCAAGCATCACCGGCATTGACGGCACCCTTTATGAAGCGGCTATGCTGGACGGCGCTACCAAATGGCAGCAGACCCGGCACATCACCCTTCCTTCTTTAAAGCCCATCATTGTCATGATGTTCATCCTGAACGTCGGACACATCTTCTACTCTGATTTCGGCCTGTTCTTCCAGGTAACGCAGGGCATCCCCAACTCCCTTTACAATGCGACCAGCACCTTTGACACCTACGTCTTCCAGGCTCTGCAGAGCAACGTGAGTATCGGCAAGACGGCGGCTGCGGGTATGTTCCAGGCTGTCTGCTGCTGCGTCACCGTTCTGATTGCCAACTTCATCGTATCCAAGATCGATGAGGAAAGCGCCATCATCTGAGAAAGGGGAAGCGAACATGTCTGCGAAAGAAAAAAATACCGGGCTTCATCTGAACCAGATCAAGCCCACTACCAATGTGTGGTTCAACATCCTTTTTGCGATCCTCTCCTTCGTCTGCATCTTCCCGGTCATTTACGTTTTTATGATCTCCGTTTCGTCGGAAGCGTCCATCAGCAAGAACGGCTACGCTTTCTTCCCCTCCAGCTATTCCGGGGCGGCTTATCAGTTCCTCTGGAACGAGCGGGGCACCATTTCCCATGCGCTGCTCATTTCGGTGATTGTCACGGTGGTCGGCACGGTTCTGGGCGTGGCGCTGACGACCATGATCGGCTACGTTCTGTCCCGGCCGGGCTATAAGCTCAAAGGCTTCTTCACTTGGATGGTATTCATTCCTATGATCTTCAACGGCGGTATGGTGGCAAACTATGTAGTAGTCGCCAACATCCTCCACATGAACAACACGATCTGGTGCCTGATCCTGCCTCTTGCAATGAGCAGCTTCAACGTCATTATTTGTAAGACCTTCTTCCGAACGACGGTTCCGGATTCCATCATCGAATCCGCAAAGATCGACGGCGCCACTCAGCTGACCATTTTCAGCCGGATCGTTGTTCCGATCTCCAAGCCCGTTTTCGCCACCATCGCCCTGTTCCTGACCTTCGGCTACTGGAACGACTGGTTCCAGTCCGCCCTGTATATTTCCAATTCCAATCTGGTGTCGCTGCAGGCTCTGCTCAACAACATGATGCAGAATCTGGCTTATATTGCGAACAACCCCTCGGCGGGCTTAAGCCTCCAGCAGTATATCAACTCCATGCCTTCGGAGTCCGTCCGGATGGCCATTGCAATCGTTATCGTTATCCCGATCGCCTGTGCGTACCCCTTCTTCCAGAAATACTTCATTTCCGGTTTGACGGTGGGTGCTGTAAAAGGCTAAGGATAATCGAGATAGAGAAACCTTAAATCTTTTTGAAGAAAAGGAGAAACAACATGAACAAGATGACAAAAATCATTGCGCTGGCAATGGCCGGCACCATGGCTCTTGGCCTTACTTCCTGCGGCAGCAACGGCGGCAGCAGCTCTTCCGGTTCCTCCAACAGCGGTTCTTCCAATAACGGCATCGTCACCCTGAAGTGGGTCACCGTCGGCGGCGGCCAGCCCACCAACTACGATGCATGGCTGAAGCAGATCAACCCCTATCTGGAAGACAAGATTGGCGTCAACATTGACGTTGAGGTCATTTCCTGGGGCGACTGGAGCACCCGGCGCAGCGTAGTGGTCAACACCGCCAGCGATTACGATATTCTCTTCACCAACGCTGACACCTTCAACAACGACGTGAAGATCGGCGCTTTCATGGACATCAGCGAGCTGGTAAAAACCGCCTCTCCCGACCTGTATGCTTTCATTCCCGAGGATTACTGGGAGGCTTGTAAGGTTGGCGGCAAGCTTTACGCTGTTCCTACCTACAAGGACTCTTCTCAGACCGAGTATGTAGTCTGGGATAAGGAACTGATGGATTCCATCGGCTTTGACGGCTCCACCGTGAAGGATCTGTCCGACCTGACTGCTCCTCTGACTGCCATCAAAGAAAAGACCGGCGAGGCTTCTTTCCCCCAGAATAAGAGCGGCGCTACCTACCTGACCTATATGTATGACAGCATGGGCGCCGGTCTGCCTGCACTGGGCGTTCGTTACGACGACAAAGAAGGCAAGGTCGTTTCCGTTTACGAGCAGGACGACATCATGGGTTATCTGAAGCTCTATCATCAGTGGTATCAGGACGGCATCATCAACTCCGACGCCGCCACCAAGCCCGAATCCAACAAGTATAACCCCGTTTCCATCGCTCAGGGCTGGTCCGGCGCTGCCATCACCACCTGGGGCCCCAACATGGGCGTGGAAGCCGTTGCTTATCAGTGGGGACCCACCGTTGTTTCCAACGAGACCGTTCGCGGCTCCATGAACTGCATCTCCGCCAACTGCGCCAATCCTGAGAAGGCTCTGGCTTTCCTGCAGCTGGTCAACACCGATCCCTACGTTCGTGACCTGCTGTACTACGGCGTGAAAGGCGACAACTGGGATTACACCAGCGACGCCAAGACCAATGTCCACAAGAACAACGCCGATTGGAACATGGCTGGCTACACTCAGGGCTCCTTCTTCACCGTCACTCCTACCGACGACTTCGACTTCAACCAGTTCGACGAAGTGAAGACCCTGAACGAGAATGCTTCTCCCTCTGTCCTGCTGGGCTTCTCTCTGGACACCTCTGCTTTTGAGGATCAGCTGACGAACTGCGTCCAGATCGCCGAGCGGTATAAAGGCGAGCTGCTGACCGGTACCGGCGATCCCGAGACCATGGTTCCCCAGATGATGGCAGAGCTCCGCTCCGCCGGCTTCGACGAGATCCAGAAGGCTGCTCAGGAGCAGGTCGACGCTTTTCTGGCTTCCAAATAAGTTTCCCACTATAGAGTAAAGCCCTTTTGGGCGCCTTCGGGAGCGGGACGAGATGTTCCCGTTCCCGATTTTTTGTTCAAGGAGGAACGTTTTATGGCAAAGATTATCGGAAATGCACTGCCCAACATCCCTTGGCAGGATCCACCTCAGAAGGATACCCGCACCCCCTTCTGGCGTTATTCGGAAAATCCCATTATCGGTCGGGACGGAAACACCCACTCCAACAGCGTTTTCAACAGCGCTGTCGTCCCCTTCGGGAAGGGCTTTGCTGGGGTGTTCCGCTGCGACAGCCGTGCCATCAGCATGGATATTTACCCTGGTTTCAGCGACGACGGCATCCACTGGAACATCAGCGACGAGCCGGTTCAGATGGACGGCGACCCGGATGTGACGAAGAAGGAATACCGGTACGATCCCCGGGTCTGCTGCATGGATGGCAAATACTATGTTACTTGGTGCAACGGCTATCACGGCCCCACCATCGGCATGGCATGGACGGAGGATTTCAAGACCTTCCATCAGCTGGAAAATGCCTTCCTCCCCTATAACCGCAACGGTGTCCTCTTCCCCCGGAAGATCCAGGGCCGGTACATGATGATGAGCCGTCCCAGCGACACCGGTCACACCCCCTTCGGCGATATTTTTGTGAGCCAGAGCGAGGATCTGGTCTACTGGGGCCGTCACCGCTTTATGATGGGCACCATCAAGGGCAATGATTCCGGCTGGCAGAGCATGAAGATCGGCCCTGGGCCTATCCCGATCGAGACGGACGAAGGCTGGCTTTTGATCTATCACGGCGTGATCAATACCTGCAATGGCTATGTGTACCGGGTGGGCGCTGCCCTCTTGGATATCGACGAGCCCTGGAAGGTAATCTGCCGGGGTAAGGATTATATCCTGGCTCCTTATGAGATCTATGAGTGCGTGGGCGACGTCCCCAACGTTACCTTCCCCTGCGCCACTCTGGCGGACGCCGAGACCGGCCGCATTGCCATGTACTACGGCTGCGCCGATACGGTTACCGGTCTTGCCTTCTCCACGGTGGATCGGATCCTCGATTACATCAAGAAGAACTCTCTTTAATTTTTCTTTCCGGAATCAGAAAGGAAGCGCGCCATGCGAACCATCGAATTTCTTGACAAGCGGGTCAACAATATCTGCAACGAGCTGAAAAAGCTCACGGTCAAGCAGAGATATGAAACGACTCACTGGCTTTATAAGACCGGGAACTTCCTCCGTCCCGAAAATGCGGATGAGGATCCGGTCCCGTTTGAACCCTTTGACTGCAAGACCATGCATTGGTACGGGCCGGACATTCATTACTGGTTCCGGGCGGATGTAACCGTTCCGGAGTCCTTTGACGGGAAGCCCCTCTGGATGCACGTCTGCACCCAGATCGATGAGTGGGACGATGCGAAGAACCCTCAGTTCCTGCTTTTCGTAGACGGAAAAGTGACTCAGGGCATCGATATGAACCACCGGGATGTGCTCCTGACCCGCTGCGCCAAGGCGGGGGAGACCTACCGGCTGGAGCTGCAGGCATATACCGGCATCCTCCACACGGAGTTTAACCTCATCGTCGACCTGCGGGAGATCGACCCGGAGATCCAGGGGCTTTATTATGACCTGGCAGTGCCGCTGCAGGCGTTCCCCCGGCTGGAGCCGGACGGGAAGCCCCGCCGGGATCTGGAACGGGTCTTAAACGATGCGGTAAACCTTCTGGATCTGCGGCACCCCTATGACGGGAATTTCTACCAGAGCGTTTCTGAAGCAAGAGCCTTCTTAAAACAGGCGCTTTACACCGATCTGGCAGGGGATGACGACGTGATTGCCACCTGCATCGGCCACACCCACATCGATGTGGCGTGGTGGTGGACGGTGGCGCAGACCAGAGAGAAGGTCTGCCGCAGCTTTGCAACCGTGCTGAAGCTGATGGAGGAGTATCCGGACTACAAGTTCATGTCCAGCCAGCCCCAGCTTTACTACTTCCTCAAGGAGCGCTATCCCGAGCTTTATGAGCAGATCAAGAAGCGGGTGGCTGAGGGCCGGTGGGAGCCGGAAGGCGGCATGTGGGTCGAGGCCGACTGCAACCTGACCAGCGGCGAGAGCCTGGTCCGGCAGTTCCTTTACGGCAAGCGGTTCTTCAAAGAGGAGTTCGGCGTAGACAACCGGATCTTATGGCTGCCTGACGTGTTCGGCTATTCCGGAGCCTTGCCCCAGATCATGGCCAAGTGCGGTATCGACTACTTCATGACCACGAAGCTGGCATGGAACCAGTTCAACAAGATGCCATACGACACCTTCCGCTGGCGGGGCATCGACGGGACGGAGATCCTGACCCACCTGATTACCACCTTGGGCGTGGGACAGGACGAGAAGGACTTCTTTACCACCTATAACGGCATGCTCCATCCCGATGCAATCTTAGGCGGCTGGCACCGGTACCAGCAGAAGGACATCAACAACGACATCCTGATTTCCTACGGCTACGGCGACGGCGGCGGCGGCCCCACCCGTGAGATGCTGGAGACCTCCTCCCGGATGGACAAGGGCATCGAAGGGGTGCCGAAGGTGCGGCAGGCTTTCGCCCGGACGTATTTCGATGAGCTGAAAGAGCGGGTCGAAGGGAACAAGCGGCTTCCCACCTGGGAAGGGGAGCTTTATTTCGAGTACCATCGGGGCACCTACACCTCCATGGCACGGAACAAGCGCTCCAACCGGAAAGCGGAGCTTCATATGATGGATCTGGAGCTGCTGGGTGTTCTGGCGGATCCGAAGGTCGCCTATCCGGATGCGGAGCTGGACGGCCTGTGGCACGGCATCCTCATCAACCAGTTCCACGACATCCTGCCCGGCTCCTCCATCCATGAGGTCTATGAAGTGACCAAGAAGGAATACGAGGAGATGGAGGCTCAGATCTCCGTCCTGACCGATGAGCGGGTGAGGGCGCTGATCCGCGAAGGAGAAGGCGTTACCGTTTTGAACACCACCGGCTTTGAACGGGACGACGTGGTGGAGCTTGGCGACTGCGATGCAGAGGCGCTGCTGGACGAAAACGGCAGCGTTTATCCGGTGCAGCAGACCCGGAAAGGGGCTGTGGCTTTCGTAAAGGATCTGCCCTCCAAGGGCTATAAGACCTTCGGGAAGGTCTCCGCCGGGGAGGAGAAGCGGCCCTTCTGCCTGTCTCCTGACAGCCATGCACTGGAAACGCCGTTCTATCAGGTCGTCTTTGACAAGAACGGCTGCATCGGCCAGATTTACGATAAGGAAAACGACCGGAACGTTTTGAAACCCGGCGAGGCCGGCAACCTGATGCGGGTCTACGAGGATAAGCCCATTTACTACGACAACTGGGACGTGGATATTTATTACACCGAGAAGTTCTGGGATGTTACCGACCTGCGGGGCTTCTCCTGGGTGGAAATGGGGCCGGTCCGGGCTACCCTCCGGCTGGAGCGGCAGTTCAGCCACTCCACCATCACGCAGGAGATCCACTTCTATGCCGACCTGCGACGGATCGATTTTGAGACCACCGTGGACTGGAAGGAGCACCAGAGCCTTCTGAAGGTACACTTCCCCGTGGATGTGCACACCGACGAGGCCACCTTCGAGATTCAGTATGGCAACGTCACCCGGAAAACCCATCGGAACACCAGCTGGGACAAAGCCCGTTTCGAGAGCTGCGGCCAGAAGTGGATGGACGTGTCCGAAGGTCATTACGGCGTCAGCCTTTTAAACGACTGCAAGTACGGCCATTCCGTGAAGGATTCCTGCATCGGGTTGACTTTGATCAAGTCCGGCACGGAGCCTAACCCCACCACGGATCAGGAGATGCACTTCTTCACCTATTCCCTCTATCCCCACGCTGAAACGTGGAAGGCAGCGGGGACGGTGCCTCAGGCGTTCTTCTTGAACCAGCCGGCGCTGGTCTCCAAGGGCGGAAAGCCCGGCGAGAGCTTCAGCCTTGCGTCTTTGAACGTGCCGAACGTGGTGCTGGAGACGGTGAAAAAGGCAGAGGACGGCGATGGCGTGATCCTCCGGATGTACGAGTGTGAAAATGCCCGGACGCCGGTCACACTGACCTTCAACCGGCCCTTTGCTTCGGCGGAGAGCTGCAACTGCCTGGAAGAGCCGGACGGAGAGCCGGTAAAGGTGGACGGGAACAAGGTCTCCTTCCTTGTGAAGCCTTTTGAGATCAAGACCATCCGCATTCGATAAAACCTGCCGGGGCGGCAGCCGGAAAATGGCTGCCGCCTTTTTGCGCAGGTAAGGAGAACCTTATGAAAGCACTGAGAAAGCAGACCTTCCGTACGCTCTTTTTCCCTCCGGAAAAGCCGACAGAAAAAGAATTGACCGTCGGCCGCCGCCGCTTTATTGAAGAGGGCGCCGTGGCCGCCGTGATCTACTCCATTGCCACCGGGAATTTTCTGGTGGGATATTTAAGCTATCTGGGAGCGTCGGTATCGTTCTGCGCACTGGTCGCCATGATCCCGAATTTTGGATGCGTCCTGCAGTTTTTCTCTCCGTTCCTATTTGAACGGATGCACAACCGTAAGCTCGCCATCTGGATCTTGTGCCTGATCTACCGGCTGCCGCTGGGGATGATGATGCTCCTTCCGGCTTTTCTTCCGGATCCGGGGACGGTCCGGATCCTGACTGTGGTTCTTTACACGGTCTCGTTCCTTTCCGCAGGGATGGTGACGCCAGGGCTTCAGCATATGTCGCTGGGGCTGGCCCCGGAAGGGGCAAAGGGGCGGTTTTTCGCCCTGAAGGACATCGTCTGTTCCTGCGTGAATTCCGGAATGACGCTGCTACTGGGGTGGCAGCTGGATCATTTTAATGCGAAGGGGGAGTTTTACACCGGCTTTTTCATCATCGGGATCGTCTGCCTTCTGCTGGCCGTCCTGGATGCGGTACTGCTGGCACTGGTTCGGGAAAACCCGGTGGAATTTGTGAGCCGGCTGCATGTTTCGGATCTTCTGATCCCGGTAAAGGATCAGAAATTCCGTCCGGTGTTTTTCTATTCGGTCCTTGCGGGACTGTTCAGCGGTCTTGCTTCTCCGTTCCTTTCCGTCTATGAAGTCCGGATCCTGGGGCTCAGCCACACGTTTATCACCGGCGTGGGGGTCGTATCCGGGATCGCCGCTATGGCGGGGAGCTGGTTCTGGGGGCGGTATGCCGACCGGAACACCTGGAACCGGGTGGTCTGGATGACGGCGCTGTTCAATTTGTCCTGTACGCTTGGCTGGTCGTTCGTCGGGAAGGCTTCGGCACCTTTTGCGGCGCCGGTACTGATGGTGCTTGCGGCGGCCTGCACCGGCGGCTCTGCCATCGCATTTTCCAACCTGGAATTTGTCAGCACGCCGCCCAGCGGGAAGACCGCTTACATCGGCATCACGGCGGCGACCACCAGCCTGGCGTCCACCTTTTCTTCGGCGGCTGCGACCCGGATACAGTCTTTTCTGGAAACGTCGTTCGGGGATCGGGCCATTGCGATCCTTTTTGTGGCGGCTGCTGTCGGAGGGTTCCTGAACCTCTTTCTGTTCGGCCGCAGGCTCCCGTCTGATTCCTGACGGGGAGGGAACGTCCTTCGTTGACACGTCCGAAAAAATATGCTATCCTTTTTGAAATGGCTGCACTTTTTTGGAGAAAGGGGATCGGATATGCGGGATATTTATCATCGGGAGCTTCCGGTGCGGTTTTTGTTTCCCATTGACGGCGATTGTCTGAACGAAGGGGACGGGCTGCGGCAGGGGGAAATGCTTCTCTTAAAGGTGAAGGCGGCGGCTCCGGCGGGGGCAAAGGTCTGCATCAACGGGAAAGCGGCTCTGGAAACGTTTCCGGGGGAGTTTTCGGCGGCAGTTCCGGTAAAGCCGGGGAGAAGGGAACTGGCCCTTTCGGCGGAAGGGATGCCGGGGGAGACCATTTCCGTTTTCTGGCTCCCCAAGGCGGAGAAGGGGTTCCGGCTCTCGGTGGACGACAATCTGCTGTTTTTCGCCGATTTGACTGAGAAAACTTCCTGCCGTTCGATTTTTGAGAACCCCTATCTTACCATATACCGGGAGCTTCATGAAGAGACCGGGGTCAAGGTACACCTGAACCTTTTTTATCAGACCGGGGATCTGAGCTATTTTTCCGGAAACCGATCGTATTTTGACCTTTCAAGGATGACCGATCGGTTTAAAGAAGAGTGGGAGGAAAACGCCGGCTGGCTGAAGCTCTCCTTCCATTCCCGGGAGGAGTTTATGGGGCCGGTTCCTTATGGGGACGTGGAGCCGGAAGTCATTGCCGGAGACGCGGGAAAGACGATGGGAGAGATCCGGCGGTTCGCCGGGGAAAAAAGCCTTTCGGAAGCGACCACCGTCCATTGCTGCGGCTGCCCCATAGAAAACCTGCGGGCGCTGCGGGACGAAGGGGTGAGGATCTTCACCGGCTTCGTTGGGGAAGAGGGAAAGGTGGAGCTTACCTACTGCTATCCCAAAGAGGTAGGCGACCGACTTTCAAAGCGGCACTTCTGGGTGGATACGGCGGAGGGGATCGCCTTGGCCCGGATCGACTCGATTTTAAACGGCGTCCCACCGACAAAGGTTCTGGAGCGGATGGAGCAGATCTGGGAGACAAAGCAGGACGCCCATTTTCTGGAAGTCATGATCCATGAGCAATATTTTTACTCGGATTATCGGCACTACATCCCGGAATTCCGTGAGATGCTGCGGACGGCCTGCCGGTTTTTGATGGAGCACGGGTATCACGGGCAGGGGCTGTCGGAAATTTTTGAAGGGGTGCCGCTGCGGTAAAATTTTACCGGAATGAGGCAGAATCTTTTTGAGAAGTGCGGTAGAATAAAAAGAGAAAACGAAAAAAGAGGGATGGTATGATTACCTTTGAAGACCTGCGCCGCAGCGAGGCGGTGGCAACTTACATTCAGAAGGCGGACGATTCGCTTTCTGCCTTGGGGTATACGGAGCACAGCTTTTCCCATGTGACCAAAGCGGCGTCCATGGCAGGAAGCATTCTGGAGACCCTTGGGTATCCGAAAAGGGAGGCGGAGCTTGCCCGGATCGCCGGGTACCTCCACGACATCGGGAACATCGTGAACCGGGTGGATCACGCCCAGAGCGGGGCGGTGATGGCGTTCCGCATCCTCGATAAGATGGGAATGGATCCCGGAGAGATCGCCGACGTCATTTCCGCCATTGGAAACCACGACGAAGGGACTGCCATGCCGGTGAACCCGGTGGCGGCGGCGCTTATTTTAGCGGACAAGACCGATGTGCGCCGCAGCCGGGTGCGGAACCGGGATTTTTCCACCTTCGACATCCACGACCGGGTAAACTACGCCGTGGAATCGGCGGAGACCACCATCAACGAAGAACACACCGCCATTGTTCTGCGGATCGTCATCGACACGGAAATTTCGGCGGTGATGGACTATTTCGAGATTTTTTTAGGGCGGATGGTTCTTTGCCGGAAGGCGGCGGAGAAGCTGGGGCTGCGGTTCAAGCTGGTCATCAACGGACAGGAGCTTTTATAAGGCAAGGAAAAACGCCTCTGTTTTTCTGCACAAAAGGGGGACGGGAGAAGGAGGCGATTTGTGGAGAATTAAGCCTTGCCAAACGGCCGATTTTGCCGTAAAATAGAAGTAAAGACAAGTTCTGCAAATGGATGGTAAGGGACGCCCCGAACCTGCGTGAGGTGCTTTCATGAGTTTTCGGCCATCGCTGCATCGCAGCTTTTCCGATACCCGGACAGCCGGATTCCGCCGGTACTGTGGGATTCGTGCAACCATTTGCTGATTTTGACTGCTGCTGCGAAGCCGTTTTGGGGCCGCAGCTTTTTTCTTTTCCGGTGATCCGGAAGCCGGGAACTCAAGCGCCCCGGTTTTAGAAACACAAAGAAAAGTTTGAAAAGCGGAGGAATCAGAATGAGAAAAAAAGTTGCCGTCATTATGGGCAGCGACAGCGACTGGGGCACCGTGAAAAAGGCAGTAGCTGTGCTGAAGGAGTACGGCGTGCCAGTGGAAGCCCATGTCATGAGCGCCCATCGCACTCCGGCTGAGGCTGCATCCTTTGCAGCTTCCGCAAAACAGAACGGCTTCGGCGTGATTATTGCGGCGGCGGGCATGGCGGCTCATTTGGCCGGCGTCCTTGCGGCCCACACCACTCTTCCCGTGATCGGGATCCCCATCAAGTCTGCGGCGTTCGACGGAATGGATGCGCTGCTGGCTACCGTGATGATGCCGAAGGGCGTTCCCGTGGCGACGGTAGCAGTAGACGGCGCCGCCAATGCGGGATATCTGGCGGTTCAAATCTTAGCCCTTTCCGATGAGGAACTGAGCGAAAAGCTCACGAAAGCCAAAAAGGAAATGGCCGAAGAAGTGATCCGGAAGGATCAGAAGCTGCAAGACGAGGTAAACGCCCTGTAACCCTTGTTTTTTCTTTTCATTCATACAAACCTTCTGACAAAAAGGAGCGAGTCACTATGGCAAACGTGGAAAAATTGGAACAGCTTTACGAAGGAAAGGCCAAGAAGGTCTTCAAAACCAGTGATCCGGAGCTTTACATCGTAGAGTATAAGGATGACGCCACCGCCCTGAACGGCCTGAAAAAAGGCACTATCCGTGGCAAAGGCGTGGTCAACAACCGCATGAGCAACTACATGATGAGCCTGCTGGAAAAAGAGGGCGTCCCCACCCATTTTGTGGAGGAGCTGTCCGATCGGGAGACCCTGGTGAAAAAGGTCACCATCGTTCCGCTGGAGGTCATCGTCCGGAACATCGCCGCCGGCTCCTTCTCCAAGCGGTACGGCGTGAAAGAGGGCACGGAGCTCTCTATCCCCACCATCGAGTTCTCTCTGAAAAACGACGACCTGGGCGATCCGCTGATCAACGATTACCACGCTCTGGCCATCAACCTCTGCACCAAGGAAGAACTGGAGACCATCAAGAAGTATGCCTTTGCCGTCAATGATTTCATGAAAGCCTACCTGCTGAAGGCCGGGGTCATCCTGGTGGACTTCAAGCTGGAGTTCGGCAAGCTCTCCGACGGCACCATCGTGCTGGCCGATGAGATCAGCCCCGACACCTGCCGTTTCTGGGACGTGAAGACCCATGCCCATCTGGATAAGGATCTGTTCCGCCGGGATCTGGGCGGCGCTGAGGAAGCGTATCAGGAAATGATGAAGCGCCTCTTCGGCGAATAATGCGGCAGCTTTAAGGAGGATCACCCTTGGGAGGATTTTTTGGAGTCGTCTCCAAACAGGACTGCGTGACGGATCTTTTCTTCGGGGTCGACTACCATTCCCACCTCGGCACCCGCCGGGGCGGCATGGCGGTCTACTCCAAAGAGGGGTTTGAGCGCTCCATTCATAACATTGAAAACGCCCCCTTCCGCACGAAATTTGAGCGGGACGTGGACGAAATGCACGGAAGCATGGGCATTGGCTGCATCTCCGACAACGAGGCGCAGCCCCTGCTCGTCCGTTCCCACTTGGGCAGCTATGCCATCACCACTGTGGGGCGGATCAACAACGAAACAGAGCTGACGGAGCGGGCCATGCGTTCGGGACGGGCGCATTTCCTTGAGATGAGCGGCGGGAAGGTGAACGCCACCGAGCTGGTCGCCACTGTGATCGACGAGGAGCAGGATCTGGTCTCCGGACTTTTGCACGCACAGGAAGTCATTGATGGCTCCATGAGCATCCTGCTCTTAACGCCGGAGGGAATTTATGCTTCCCGTGACCGTCTGGGGCGGACGCCCATCGTGGTGGGACAGAAGGGAGGAGCCACCTGCGTTTCCTTTGAGTCCTTTGCTTACCTTAACTTAGGGTACCACACCCTGCGGGAGTTAGGTCCCGGAGAGATCGTCCGGATCACGGCGGAGGGCGTGGAGACCTTATCCCCTGCCCGGAAGCCCATGAAGATCTGTGCATTCCTCTGGATGTACTACGGCTATCCCACTTCGGTTTACGAAGGGGTCAACGTGGAGGCTATGCGCTGTCGAAACGGCGAGATCATGGCCAAAAACGACGATCATTCTACGGCGGAATCCGTTGCAGGTATCCCGGATTCCGGTATTGCCCACGCCATCGGCTACGCTAACCACTCGGGAATCCCCTTCACCCGGCCCTTCATCAAATACACCCCCACCTGGCCCCGGAGCTTTATGCCGGTGAATCAGGAAATGCGGAACCTGGTGGCTCATATGAAGCTGATCCCGGTGGATGAGCTGATCCGGGGCAAGAGCCTGATGTTCATCGATGATTCCATTGTTCGGGGCACCCAGATGCGGGAGACGGTGCAGTTCCTCTATGAGAGCGGGGCGAAGGAAGTCCATATCCGTTCGGCCTGTCCTCCTATTGTTTACGGCTGCAAGTACCTGAATTTTTCCCGGTCCAGCTCGGAGCTGGATCTCATCACCCGGCGGATCATGCTGGAGATCGAGGGAGACAAGGCCCTCGACCATCTGGAGGAATATACCGTTTCCGCAAGCGAGCGGTATAAGGAAATGATCGCCCGGATCGCAAAGAAGCTGGACTTCACGACTCTGGGGTATCAGAGTCGTGAAGGAATGCTGGAAGCCATCGGCCTCCCCGAGGAGCAGGTCTGCACCTACTGTTGGTCGGGGAAAGAATAACGAAAGGCAGGAACATCATGAAAAGTTTCAGCGAGAGCTATAAAAAGGCGGGCGTAGACGTCACCGCCGGTTACAAAGCCGTGGAGCTGATGAAGGCTCACGTCGCCCGCACCATGACCTCCTCTGTCCTGACGGGGCTGGGCGGCTTCGGCGGATTATACGAGCTGGACATGACCGGCATCGAGCATCCGGTGCTGGTCTCCGGTACCGACGGCGTCGGCACCAAGCTGAAGATCGCCTTCCTCATGGATAAGCATGACACCGTGGGCATCGACTGCGTGGCTATGTGCGTCAACGATATCATCTGCTGCGGTGCAAAGCCCCAGTTCTTCCTTGACTATGTGGCGGTAGGCAAAAACTATCCCGAAAAAGTGGCGCAGATCGTTTCCGGCGTGGCGGAAGGCTGCGTTCAGGCAGGCTGCGCTCTGGTCGGCGGCGAGACCGCCGAGATGCCCGGCTTCTATCCGGCGGACGAATACGACCTGGCGGGCTTCTCCGTGGGCCTGGTGGACAAGAAGAAGATCCTTGACAAAGAAACGGAAAAGGCCGGGGACGTGCTGATCGCACTGCCTTCCTCCGGCGTCCATTCCAACGGCTTCTCCCTGGTCCGGAAGGTCTTCAACATCGAAAAATCCGACCTGCACACGAAAGTGGAATCCCTGGGTGCGAGCCTGGGCGAGACCCTGCTGACCCCCACGAAGATCTATGTCAAGCCGATGCTGGCACTGTTTGATGCCGTGAACGTGAAGGCTGTGGCTCACATCACCGGCGGCGGCTTTTTCGAGAATATCCCCCGTGCTCTGAAAGACGGGCTTTCTGCGAAGATCCGCAAGGCAGACGTGAAAGTCCTGCCGATCTTTAACCTGATCCAGCAGATGGGCAAGATCCCGGAGCGGGATATGTTCAACACCTTCAATATGGGCGTGGGCATGGTGGCCTGCGTTGCAAAGGAAGACGCCGAGAAGGCTCTGAAGGTGCTGCGTGAAAACGGCGAGGACGCCTATGTTCTCGGCGAACTGGCGGAAAGCGACGAGGGCGTTATCCTCGAATAAAACGGTTTGGAAGACAGGGACGGCCTTATCGGCGGCCCCTGTTTCCGTTGTTACGGAAAGGACGGAGCCCTTTTGAAAAACATTGTGGTGTTGGTATCCGGCGGGGGCACCAACTTGCAGGCCCTCATCGACGCCCAGAACCGGGGCGAGATCGAAAACGGCCGTATCACCTGCGTGATCTCCTCGAAAGAGGGGGCCTATGCGCTGGAACGGGCGGCGAAAAACGGCATTCCCTCCCGGGTGATCCCCAGGAGCGGATATGAAAGCCGGGAAGCGTACAGCAAGGCGATCCTGGAAGCGCTCCGGGAGGAGAAGGCGGATCTGGTGATCCTGGCGGGCTTCCTGATCATTTTAGATCAGTCGGTTCCTGCTGCCTTCCCCAATCAGATCCTGAACGTGCATCCGGCGCTGATCCCGTCCTTCTGCGGGCCGGGATATTACGGGTTAAAGGTGCATGAGGCGGCTCTGGCGGCGGGGGTAAAGCTCACCGGCGCCACCGTGCACTTTGTCAGCGAGGTCTGTGACGGCGGACCCATCATTTTGCAGGAGGCCGTTCCTGTAAAGAACGGCGACACCCCAGAGACCCTGCAGCGGCGGGTCATGGAGCAGGCAGAGTGGAAGATCCTGCCCCGGGCTGCCAGCCTTTTCTGTCAGGGGAAGATCACCGTCCGGGACGGACGGGCGTATGTGGAAGAGTAACAGGAGGAGACTATGCTGAATCTGGAAACTTACCTGAGCGGGAACACCTATCCCGGCCGGGGCGTGCTGCTGGGCCGCTCCGCCGACGACCGGTATGCGGTCATCGCCTATTTCATCATGGGACGCAGCGAGAACAGCCGCAACCGCATCTTTGAGGAAACGGAGGACGGCATCCGCACCCGGGCGTTCGACGAGTCCAAAATGACCGATCCTTCTTTAATTATCTATCATCCCGTCCGGAAGGCGGGGGACTTCACCGTGGTCACAAACGGCGACCAGACCGATACCGTGGCGGACTTTTTAAAGATGGGACGTACCTTTGAGGATGCTCTGAGAACCCGGACGTTTGAGCCGGACGGCCCCAACTGGACGCCCCGCATTTCCGGAATGCTGTCGGCAAACGGCGACTACCGGCTGTCCATTTTAAAGAGTGCCGACGGCGACGAAAGCTCCACCCGGCGGTTCTTCTATGAATACGAAAACCCCAAGGCCGGCGTGGGCCATCTGATCCACACTTACGAGCAGGACGGGAACCCGATCCCCAGCTTTTCCGGGGAGCCGAGAACAGTGGAACTGCCCTATGCCTGCATCAACTGCTTCACCAAAGCCGTGTGGGAGAGCTTAAATCCCGACAACAAGGTCTCCCTCTTCACCCGGTTCATCGACTTAAAAACCGGCGAAGTGACCACCAGAATCGTCAACAAGCATCAGTGATCGGACGAAAGGAAGAGAATCATGAAGGAACTGGAACTGAAATACGGATGCAACCCCAATCAGAAGCCTTCCCGCATTTTTATGAAGGAGGGCGAGCTGCCCATCGAGGTTTTGAACGGCAAGCCCGGCTATATCAACTTCTTGGACGCCTTCAACAGCTGGCAGCTGGTAAAGGAATTGAAGGAAGCTACGGGACTCCCCTCTGCGGCGTCCTTTAAGCACGTTTCTCCCGCAGGTGCGGCCGTGGGGCTTCCCCTGTCTGACACTTTGAAAAAGATCTATTTCGTGGAGGATCTGGAGCTTTCCCCCATTGCCGCAGCCTATGCCCGGGCAAGAGGCGCCGACCGCTGTTCTTCCTACGGCGACTGGGTGGCTCTGTCCGACATCTGCGACGAAGCGACGGCAGCCTTGCTTGCCCGTGAGGTCTCCGACGGCATCATCGCTCCCGGTTACACGGAAAAGGCGCTGGAGATCTTGAAAACCAAGCGGAAAGGCACCTACAACGTGGTGAAGATCGATCCTTCCTACGTTCCCGCACCGGTGGAGCAGAAGGACGTGTTCGGCGTCACCTTCGAGCAGGGGCGCAACGAGGTGAAGATCACCGAGGAGCTGTTCCGGGAGCTGCCCACCAAGAATAAAGAGCTGCCGGAGGGAGCCAAGCGGGATCTGCTCATCTCCCTGATCGCTTTGAAGTACACCCAGTCCAACTCCGTCTGCTATGTAAAAGACGGGCAGGCCATCGGCATCGGTGCCGGGCAGCAGTCCCGGATCTACTGCACCCGGCTGGCGGGGAACAAGGCGGACGCCTGGTACCTGCGGCAGCATCCGAAGGTGCTGGCTCTGCCCTTTAAGGACAGCATCCGCCGGCCCGACCGGGACAACACCATCGATTCCTACATCTCCGACGATTATATGGACGTGCTGGCTGACGGCATTTGGGAGCAGTTCTTCACCGAGAAGCCGGAAGTGCTGACCCGGGAAGAGCGCCGGGCATGGCTGGACGGCCTGACCGGAGTTTCTCTTGGATCCGACGCCTTCTTCCCCTTCGGTGACAACATCGAGCGGGCGAGAAAGAGCGGTGTCTGCTGGATCGCCCAGCCCGGCGGCTCCATCCGGGACGACAATGTCATCGAGACCTGTGACAAATACGACATCGCCATGACCTTTACGGGCGTGCGGCTGTTCCATCACTGATTCCGGGAGGGGTACACATGAAAATTCTGGTTGTAGGCGGCGGCGGGCGGGAACACGCCATCGCTTTGAAGCTCCGGGAGAACCCGGAGGTGGAGGAGATCTTCGCTGCTCCCGGGAACGGGGGAATGGCGGCATTCTGCACGTTAGCACCTATCAAGGCGTCGGATGTAGAAGGCATGGTGGCCTTTGCCAAGGAGAAAAAGATCGACTTTGTGGTGGTGGCTCCCGACGACCCGCTGGTTTTAGGTATGGCTGACGCCATGGAGGAGGCGGGGATCCCCGCCTTCGGCCCCAGCAAGGCGGCTGCTGCCATCGAGGGCAGCAAGGTCTTTTCCAAGGGGCTGATGAAAAAATACGGCATCCCTACCGCCCGGTATGAGGTTTTTGACAGCGAGGAAGCGGCTGCGGCTTATGTGAAAGCGCAGAACAGCTATCCTACCGTCATCAAGGCCGATGGGTTGGCCTTGGGCAAAGGCGTCATCATCGCCGAGGACGAAAAGGCGGCTATGGACGCCATCCATTCCATCATGGGCGACCGGATCTTCGGGGCTTCCGGCAGCCGGATCGTGGTGGAGGAGTTTTTGGAAGGGCCGGAGGTGTCGGTGCTGTCATTCACGGACGGCGAGACGCTCGTGCCGATGGTCTCCTCCATGGACCACAAGCGCGCGCTCGACGGCGACGAGGGCCTGAACACCGGCGGAATGGGAACCATCGCCCCCAACCCGTATTACACCCCTGAAATGGCGGATCGCTGCATGCGGGAGATCTTCCTCCCCACTATGGCGGCCATGAATGCGGAAAAGCGCACCTTCAAAGGCTGCCTTTACTTCGGGCTGATGCTGACGAAAAACGGGCCCAAGGTGATCGAATATAACTGCCGCTTCGGGGATCCGGAGACCCAGGTGGTGCTGCCGCTGTTGAAGACCGACCTGCTGACGATTTTCAAAGCGGTTCGGGACGAACGTCTGGCGGACGTGAAGGTAGAATTTTCCGCCGGAGCGGCGGCCTGTGTCATCCTGGCTTCCGGCGGATACCCCCAGAAGTACCAGACCGGCTTTGAGATCCACGGCTTAGACGCCATGGGGCAGGCTCCCGGCGTCACCGTGTATCATGCGGGCACCCGGCTGGAGGACGGTAAATTCCTTACCTCCGGCGGACGGGTCTTAGGCGTGACAGCAGTTGGAAGCGACCTTTCCGAAGCCCTTGCGAGGAGCTATGCGGCGGCGGAGAAGATCGTTTTTGAAGGCGTCCACTATCGGAAGGATATTGGAAAGATCAAAAAGTAAGAGAAAAAAGAAGCCTCCGGCACTCGGAATCGGATTTCCCAGCGCCGGAGGCTTTTGACATCTAGTTTTTGAGCAGCGAGACCAGCAGCGCTTCGGCTTTTACGGCATCGGCTCTGCCTTTTGTGGCCTTCATCACGGCGCCGATCAGGGCTTTCACGGCTTTTTCCTTGCCGGCTCTGTAATCGGCGGCAGCGGCCGGGTTTGCGGAGATGGCGGCTTCGCAGGCGGCTCTCAGGGCATTTTCGTCCACACCCGAAAGGTCGTCGGCGGAAAGCAGCTCCGAAACAGGCTTCCCGGTTTCCAGCATTTTTTCCAGTGTGGATTTCGCAAGGTTCATCCGGATCTTTCCGTTGTTTAAGAAGACTAAGAGCTTTTGAAATTCCGCCGCATCAAAGGGGAGGCGGAAGTCTTCTTTTGCGGAATCGGTTTCCAGATACCGGAAAATGGAGCCTAAGATCAGGTTGGCGGCGGGTTTGGGGTTTGCCATGCCTTGGGAAGCCGCATCGAAAAATTCCGCTGCCCGGCGGTATTTGGTCAGGAGCCGGGCGTCTTCGGCA
Source organism: uncultured Oscillospiraceae bacterium (assembly GCA_900555435.1). Lineage (GTDB taxonomy): Bacteria > Bacillota > Clostridia > Oscillospirales > Ruminococcaceae > Merdivicinus. The sequence goes on from USLH01000003.1 coordinate 19,522, forward strand.
GGCAGCCCCAGCTCGCCGGTATAACGGGCGTATTTCTGATCGGGCAGCTCCGGCAGGGCGGAGCGGAGGGCTTCCACTTCCTCCGGGGAAACGGCGATGGCGACCAGGTCCGGCTCCCGGAAGTAGCGGTAGTCCTGGGCGTCTTCCTTGCCCCGCATGCTTTCCGTTTCGCCGGTGTCTACGTTATAGCGGAGGGTCTCCTGCACCACCGGCTCGCCGCTTTCCAAGAGGTCGATCTGCCGTGCCATCTCGTACTCCATGGCTCTGGCAATGTAGGTGAAGGAGTTCATGTTCTTGATCTCCGTCCGGGTGCCTAAGGCGTCGGAGCCGGCGGGGCGGACGGAAATGTTCACGTCGCAGCGGAGGGACCCCTCCTGCATCTTTGCGTCGGAAACACCGATGTACTTCATCAGGATCTGGAGCTTCTCCACATACTCCCGGACTTCGTCGATGGAGCGGAAATCCGGTTCGGTGACGATCTCGATGAGGGGGACGCCGGCGCGGTTATAGTCGACATAGGTGTCGCCCCGTTCGTGGACCAGCTTCCCGGCGTCTTCTTCGATGTGGATCCGGGTCAGGCGGATCTTTTTCCCGTTGTCCAGTTCTACCCAGCCGTGCTCGCAGAGGGGCTTGTCGAACTGGGAGATCTGGTAGGCTTTGGCAAGGTCGGGATAGACGTAGTTTTTCCGATCCATCCGGGCGATGGGGGCGATGTCGCAGTGGGTGGCAAGCCCCGCCAGGACGGCGTAGTTGACCACCTGCCGGTTCAGCTTCGGCAGGGTGCCGGGGAGGCCGATGCAGATGGGGCAGCAGTGGGTGTTGGGCTCTCCTCCGAAAGCGGTGGTGCAGCCGCAGAAGATCTTCGTTTTTGTGGACAGCTCCACATGGGTCTCCAGCCCGGCGACCAGTTCGTATTTCATTTCTGCACCTCCGTTCCCGGCGTTTTCAGCATGGAAAAGCCGGTGGCTTTTTCGTATTGGTGAGCCGCCGCCAGCAAGAGGGCATCGGCGTTTCTTGTTCCGATCAGCTGCATCCCGATGGGGAGTCCTTTTTTGTCAAAGCCGCAGGGCTCCGACAAAGCGGGCAGACCGCAGATGTTCACCGGCACCGTGCAGATGTCGGTGAGGTAGGCTTCCACCTTGGACTGGGCAGTGAAACCCAGAGGGAAGGCGGTGGAGGGAACCGTAGGGGTCAGGAGAAAGTCGCATTTTTGGAAGGCTTCGTCAAAAGCGTGGACGATGGTTCCACGAAGGCTCTGGGCCTTTTTATAGTAGGCGTCGTAGTAGCCGGAGCTTAAGACGTAGTTCCCCAAAAGGATCCGCCGCTGCACCTCCGGGCCGAAGGCTTCGGAGCGGGTCCGGGCGATCCGGTCGTTGACGCCGTTATAGTGTTCCGCCCGGTAGCCGTAGCGGATGCCATCATACCGGGCTAAGTTGGAGCTTGCTTCGGCGCAGGCTAAGATGTAGTAGACCGGCAGGGCGAATTTTAATTCCGGCAGGGAAAGCTCCACCACCTCCGCCCCGAGAGAACGGTAGACCTCGGCGGCTTCAAGGACGGCCTTTTTTACCTCCTCGCCGACGCCGTCAAAGTATTCGTGGGCAAGCCCCACCTTTTTTCCGGCGAGGGGCAGTTCCAGTTGAGGGACAGCCGGCGCCGGGGAACCGGTGGAGGTGGAATCCATGGGGTCAGCTCCGGAAATGGCGTCAAAGACCAGGGCGGCATCGGCTGCATCCAGTGCAAGGGGGCCGATCTGGTCAAAGCTGGAAGCGTAGGCGATGAGCCCATACCGGGACACGGCGCCGTAGGTGGGCTTTAACCCCGTTAGGCCGCAGAAGCTGGCAGGCTGGCGGATGGAGCCGCCGGTATCGGAGCCTAAGGCGTAAGCCGCCAGCCCTCCGGCTACGGCTGAGGCCGCTCCGCCGGAGCTGCCGCCGGCAACGTGGCCGGTGTCAAAGGGGTTCTTCGGTGGGCCGAAGCAGGACGTTTCCGAAGCGGAGCCCATGGCAAATTCATCCATGTTCACCTTTCCGAGGAGCACGGCGTTTTTACGCTTCAGCTCCGCCCAGACGGTGGCGTCGTAGATGGGGACGTAGCCCTTTAAAATTTTGGAGCAGCAGGTGGTCTCCAAGCCTTTCGTGGAAAGGTTGTCCTTCAGCGCCATGGGAATGCCCTCCAGGGGGGCGAGGGGCTCCCCGGCGGCGAGCTTTTCGTCCACCCGCTTTGCGGCGGAGAGGGCTTCCTCCGGGGTCACTTTTACATAGGCATTGAGGACGGGGTTTTTCTTTTCGATGGCACGGAGATAGCTTTCGGTCAGTTCCGTGCAGGAGCGTTCTTTTTTTAAGAGCTGCTCCCTGAGCTCTGCGATCTTACCCATTTTGTTCCCTCCTACATCCTTTTTTTGACCGGAAAGTACCCGTTTTCGCCTCCGTCCACATTGGCGAGGATCTCTTCCTGGGGGAAGGAGGGGACGACCGTGTCTTCCCGGAAGACGTTTTTAAGCCCGGTGACGCCGTCAAAATCCCGACCCTCTTCAAAGGCGGAATTGATGGTGTCGGCAAAGGCGATGATCTCCGCCATGTCAGCGGTCAGGCTTTCCAGCTGTTCCTCTTCGATATAGAGCTTGGAGAGCAAAGCGATTTTCCGGATCTCTTCTTTGGTGATCATAAGTGCCTCCTTATCGGACTTTGATGTGGACTTCCCGGAGCTGCTGCTCGGTGACTTCCGAAGGCGCCCCGGTCAGCAGGTCTTCCGCCGCAGCGTTCATGGGGAAGGCGATGACCTCCCGGATGCTGTCTTCTCCGGCTAACAGCATCAGCATCCGGTCGACGCCGGGCGCCATGCCTGCGTGGGGAGGGGCGCCGAACTGGAAGGCGTGGTAGAGGGCGGAGAATTTCTCCTTGATGGTCGCTTCGTCGTAGCCGGCGATGGCGAAGGCTTTGACCATGGTGGCAAGGTCGTGGTTCCGGACGGCTCCGGAGGAAAGCTCCACGCCGTTGACGACGATGTCGTACTGATAGGCCAAAACGTCCAGAGGATCCATGGTTTCCAGCGCCCGCAGGCCGCCCTGGGGCATGGAGAAGGGGTTGTGTGTGAAGAGGATCTGGCCGGTCTCCTCATCCTCTTCGTACATGGGAAAGTCCACGATGAAGCAGAAGCGGAAGGCGTCCTTTTCCAGAAGATCCAGACGGCGGCCCAGTTCTGTGCGGATCTGCCCCGCCAGCTTGGGGGCAGCTTTTTTGGAGTCAGCGATGAAGAAGATCACGTCGCCGGTCTCAAGGTCCGCCCGGGAGCGGAGTTCTTCCCGCTGATCGTCGCTTAAGAATTTGTCGATGGGCCCTAAGTAGGAGCCGTCTTCTGCCACTTTGAAGTAGCCTAAGCCCTTCATGCCGATGGACAGGGCGAAGGCAAGCATTTGCTCGAAAAAGCTCTTGGGCTGGGAAGCGCAGCCGGGAACCCGGATGGCCCGGACGCATTTCCCCCGGAAGGGGGCAAAGCCGGAGCTTGTGAACAGGTCGCTTACGTCGATGATAATCAGGGGGTTCCGCAGATCCGGCTTGTCGGAGCCGTATTTTAACATGGCGTCGGCGTAGGTGATCCGAGGGAAGTGCCCCTCGGTGACTTTTGCGTCGGAGAATTTCCGGAAGGCGCTGCCCACCACCTCTTCGGCTACGGCGAAAACGTCCTCCTGACTGGCGAAGGCCATTTCAAAGTCCAGCTGATAGAATTCGCCAGGGGAGCGGTCCGCCCGGGCATCCTCGTCCCGGAAACAGGGGGCAATTTGGAAGTACCGGTCGAAGCCTGAGACCATCAGGAGCTGCTTGGCAATCTGAGGCGCCTGAGGAAGGGCATAGAATTTTCCGTGGTGCTTTCGGCTGGGGATCAGGTAATCCCGGGCGCCTTCGGGGGAAGAGGCGGTAAGGATCGGGGTCTGGATCTCTAAGAATCCCAGCTCCTCCATCTTGCTGCGGAGGAAGGAGAGAAGCTGCGCCCGGAGGATGATGTTTTTGTGCACCTTCCGGTTCCGCAGGTCTAAAAAGCGGTATTTGAGACGCAGGTCTTCCCGGGATTCCTTGGAGGAGATCACCTCAAAGGGGAGGGCGGCGGTGCATTTCCCCAAAAGCTCCAGCGTTTCCGCCCGGAGCTCCACCATGCCGGTCTCGATCTTGGGGTTGATGGTGTCCTCGTCCCGGCGGACGATGGAGCCGGTAACGGAGATGGTGCTTTCCCGGGTGATGCCTTTGAGCATTGTCTCGTCTTTGAAGACCACCTGAAGGGTGCCGTAGTGATCCCGCAGGTCTAAAAACTGGACGCCGCCGTGATCCCGGATGTTTTCCACCCACCCGGAGACCCGGACGGTCTGGCCGATGTGGGATTCACGGAGTTCCCCGCAGGTGTGGGTGCGGTAAGCGGATGTGTACATGATGGTTTCTCCTTTGCAGATAGATATGCGCCTGCCAGAGCGCTGCGGAAGAGGCTCTCGGCTCCATCTGCATAAAAAGCAATGGAGCCCCTTGTCGGAGCCCCATTGCTTCCCCTTTATCATAGCGCATTTTGCGGAAAATGTCAAGGGAAAGCAGAGACATCCGGGAGAAATTTGCAGGAATCCGTCAAGTTTCCTGCAGAATCGGGCAAAATAAAAAGCGCGCTTCTGAATGGATCAGAAGCGCGCTTTCGATTCTCTTTTCTCTTTACGGGCGGCCCGCAGGACCCCAGAGGGCCGGCAGACGAGAGGAGAAGAAAACGGCTGCTGATCCTTTGAGATTGTTATTATTATTCTGATTGAACCAAACAAAGAAGGCCATCGTTTTCGCTCCTTTCGCAAATTTGTATTTATTGTATCGGAAAAATTCAAAAGCGTCAAGGAGAAATCTGCTACATATCTTTTGAAAAAATGCAGGAAAATTCGGAATATTACACAAATCAATCTTCCAACTGTTTACTTAAAAAGGCTGCGGCGGTCTGCGCCAATTTGGATTGCATTTCGGTGGCAGGGGTCTCCTGACTGCCGGAAAGGAGGAGGACGCTGCCGGTGACATCGCCCTGAGAAAGGATGGGGCAGCAGACAAGGGCGGCCCGCTCCTGCCCCTCCACCGGGGTCTGGCAGACGGTGCAGCGGCGGCTTTCCATGGCGGCCTCCAGAGAGGGGGTGATCCGCCGTTCAAGGAATTCTTTTTTTGGGACGCCTGCAGCGGCGATGACATGATCCCGGTCGCAGATGGCCGTGGGAAGCCCCGCCATCCGGGACAGCACCTCGGCGTACTGCCCGGCGTTTTCCAGCACTTCCCCCATGGGGGAGTATTTCTTGAAGACCACCTCCCCGTTGCTGCTGGTATAGATCTCTAAGGGGTCGCCCTCCCGGATCCGCATGGTTCGGCGGATCTCCTTGGGAATCACGACCCGGCCGAGATCGTCAATCCGACGCACGATTCCTGTAGCTTTCATATCTCAAATCTCCTTATTCGTAGAAATTGGCTGCAAAGCTAGTATCTGCTGGGAAAGGAAGATTATGCGGAAAAGGAAACCGCCCGGCGCTTCCTTTTCCGATACCGTTTGCGCCACATAGCTGTCGCATTTCAGGAGGTCAATGGAAATCCGCGAAAGAAGTCAGTGGACATTTTGAAAAAGGTGTGCTACAATAAAGCTGACAAAGCATACATATTTTTCTGCAAAAAACGAGGACTTTTAGGTCGGTTCGCAATGTCAAAAACAGAAAGAATGGAGAAAATGAATCGACCGCTCAAAAAAGTGATTGGATTGTTTGCAGCCTCCGCATTGTTCTTAACAACACTTTCCGCACTGGTGTTTGCGGAAGATCCTTCTGAGACAGGGGCGGAGGAACCGGCGGTTTCTATTTCGATCAACGATTTTACGGAACCGCATCCGCTTCCCACGCCGGATCCGGATTATGTGGAGATCTCTCTGGAGGAATATCTGGAGCGCCTCGCAAACGGGGAGATCTTTGAAGATCCTTCCGGCAATGAAAAGGAACTGGCGCTGTATGCGTCTACCGGCTGGGAGCAGGTAAGCGGAAAATGGAAGTACAAGGTAGACGGCGTTTATGTGGTGAACGCATGGAAGTTTATCAATAACAACTGGTACTACTTTGACGGCTCCGGCTATATGAAAACCGGGTGGTTCCGGGATCAGGGCAACTGGTACTATCTGACCACCGCCGCCGACGGCGGGACGGAGGGAGCCATGACGATCGGGTGGAAGAAGCTGTCCGGTCACTGGTATTATTTCAATGGATCCGGCGTGATGCAAAGCGGAGGATTTAAGACGATCGACAGCAAGGAGTACTACTTTCTTTATGCCACTACGTCTTCCCCGCTGAACGGGTATATGAACCACGGATGGCTGGCTCTGACCCGAACGCAGAAGCTGTATTGCGGCGTTCCGGGTCAGCCGGATTCAGGGATGATCTATACGTCCGGGTGGTTAAAAGATACGGAAGCCGCCGTCCCTCATTGGTATTATCTCAGCAGCGTCGGTTTTTTGCAGTACGGCTGGTTGAGATTGGACGGGGAGTACTACTATCTCGGGGATGATGGGGCTTTGGTCACCGGGACAAATCAGTTTAACGAGTATCTGACCGCTCGGTTTGATGCCGATGGAAAACTGATCGACTGGGTATTCAGCGATTTTTATGCACAGGATGGAGTAAAGCCTATTCAAAACACACGAATGAAGAAATTAAGTTTTCGTTCTGTGGAAAATCATGGGTATCTTTATGCTAATGTGACGGTGAATATATCTGCGATCCGTGAGCAGGATCCGGAAGCCGCAGACCATGTTTTTAGTCAATATACACTGGCTAATACAGAGAATACAGTGTTGTTTACTGAAACAAATAGTGCAGATGCGGATATAACGTATTTTATTCGATCGGATGAACTTACTAGACCTGATGGAGGAGTTTTAAATGGTGAAGCATATCGTCAGAACAGTGCAGGCAGGTGGTCTAAAGTCCCTGGCGGAGTCAGCGGTATAGACGGATTCCTTAACGGTGAAACAGTTCGAGCGTATATTTATGTTAATGAGTTGATGTTTGGCTCAAAAAAACTGATACAGGTGTCTGTTCCTCGTGTATGCGCTCATGAAGCAGGACACGCAGTAGGATTGCGCCATACACATGAAAATGGCGAAGTAGACCCCGGATTTTACGCTTTAATGTTTCCAAGAAGCGGTGAAGCAAACTCTGCGGAAACACTTCAGCAGTGGGATCTTGAAGAACTGCATAAAAAGTATCCGAATTAGCAATAGAAAAGGAGGCTAATGAATTATGAAACGGAAATATTTATCGGTTACAACCCTGTGTTTTGCGGTGCTTTTTATCGGAGTAATATTTCTTACTTCTTGTGGGCATCAAAGTTCATATGATGCTTCCCGCCACCATTATGTAAGCGAAGAACGGAAAGAATCACCTGCTGTATGGTATGGGTCGGACGAAGACGCCTTCCCCCCTCCGGACGATTTTATGATGTCGAATGCGGTTGCATCGGACGCAATCCTGATCGGAACGGTGAAAACCGATGGCGTCATCATTGATGATCCGTTATCGGAAAAAACGCCGGAACTGACCCAGCGGTATACCAGCTATACGGTTGAAGTCAATGAAATCTGGTTTGGGGACACTCATCAGGACGAGATTGATGTGTGGATCGTCGGGGATGAAACATTTGGAAGACTGCCAAAGCCGCAAAAGGGAGATGTCCTGATCCTTTTCCTGCGAAAAAGCTTTGACAGAGAGCATTATTACTACTCACTGAATTATAATTGTGATGCGTTTGCCATCAACCCGCCGGACGACACTCTTTTCAGCTTTTGTTCCCATGAGGAAATGACCTCCTTCGACGGAAAAAGCGTGAACACCCTGAAAAAGGCGATCGAAAAGAAGCTGAAGGAATTCGGGAAGGTGGAAGAGGACTATGTGTACTGGTGCGGAGCAGTGGGGAAGGAGTATCGGAGCCAGGCGCTGACGGATTGGCTTAATGGGGATTAAAACAGAAGGGCAGCATTGCTGCCCTTTCCCTTTTTTGGGAACTGTGGTATACTGGTAACAAGGATTTTGCATTGGAGGAGCGATTATGCGCGACAGTATCTATACCATTCCCATCAGCGAGGTGTTCGAGCCGAAAAAGGGCTGCCCCATTTGCGCCATGCGGGACACGCTGGAGCAGCGCTGCGTGGAGTACATCATGGGCGCCGCTATGATGGAGCCGGACATCCGCATCGAAACCAACCGCCTGGGCTTCTGCACCGAGCATTTTGAGCAGATGCTCCATCAGAAGAACCGTCTTTCCCTGGCTCTGATGCTGGAAAGCCACTTAAAAGAGCTGAAAGCTCATAATTTTAAACCCATTCTGGAAAAAGCCCACGCCAAGCCCAAAAAGCGGGAAGGAATGAAAACGGTCAACGATACCTGCTTCGTCTGCGAGAAAATTGACTGGGCGCTGTCCCGGATGCTGGGGACGGTGATGGAGCTGTACGGTCGGGACACCGCTTTCCGGCAGCTTTTCTCGGAGCAGGAGGAGCTTTGCCTGCCCCATCTGGAGCTGCTGCTCTGCGCCGGAGCGGACAAGCTGTCCAAAAAGGAATACCCGGCTTTTGAAAAAGCGGCGTTGGAGCTGGCATCCAAAAAATTCGATGAGGTAAGCGAGGATGTGTCCCATTTCTGCAAAATGTTCGATTATCGGAACGCTGGCGGGGATTGGGGCAATTCCCGGGACTCCATCGAGCGGGCGATCCGGCTGCTGACCACCCGGAATTTCGGGGAATAACGACCGTTCACCCTCTGAATATACAAATTGTATCACAGGAGCCGGTGGGAATTGTGAAAAAGCCGAAGTTCGGAAAACTGGGATTTTTCCACTTTTTCCACCGGGTTTTCCACATTCCTCCGCTGCTTTCCTGTGGAAATTCACATTTTCTTCACTGCATATTCACGCTGATGCGATAACCGACCGTATAAATTCGGTAAAATGCGAACAAATGGTCCGTTTTGTTTGACAACCTACCGGAAAACGTATATAATAAAAGGTACGGCACAAACTAGTTCCATGCTTCCAAACAAAAAGGAAGGAGGAACTTTCAGGCGTGTCTGAACAGGATTTTTCTCAGGAAGAGGAGTTTTCCCCTTCCGAAGAGCAGACCCGGCTTATCGCCGCCACCGGATCCGTTACCACGGGAGGGCGGCACCAGATCCACTGCCTGACCATCATCGGCCAGGTGGAGGGGCACTACATTCTTCCCCCGCAGAATAAGACTACGAAATATGAGCACGTCATCCCCCCACTGGAGGCCATTGAGGAGATCCGGGGGCTTCTGGTGATTTTGAACACCGTAGGAGGCGACGTAGAAGCGGGGCTTGCCATCGCTGAGCTGATCGCCGGGATGAAGACCCCCACCGTTTCCCTTGTGCTGGGCGGCGGGCATTCCATCGGCGTGCCCCTTGCCGTGTCCGCACGGAAGTCGTTTATCGTTCCGTCCGCTACCATGACCATCCACCCGGTGCGGATGAACGGGCTGGTGCTGGGGGTACCCCAGAGCTTTTCCTATTTCCAGAAGATGCAGGATCGGATCGTCCGGTTCGTCACGGACAATTCCCGGATCACCGGGGAGCGGTTCCGGCAGCTGATGATGGAGACCGGAGAGCTGACCATGGATATGGGAACCTCTTTAGACGGGGAGGCCGCCGTTTCCGAGGGACTGATCGACCATCTGGGAAATCTTTCCGACGCCATCGCCTGCCTTTACGAACTGATCGGGGAAGGAGGCGGCGGGGGTGGATTGGATAACGTACTTCCCGGAAGCGGAACCGGAGAAAACGGAGCTCCGAACCCTTCAGGGAAGACTTTGTGAGTGCGTTCGGACGGAAACGGGCTATGAGATCCGGCGGATCTTTTCCACGGATCCTTCCGATTATCTGGATCCCCGGTTTTTTCCCGGAACGGCTGTCCCCGGACCCTTTGACGAGGAAAAACATTGCTGACAAGGGATTTCCCTTGTCAGCAAATTTCCCGAAAAGGAGAGCGGTTCGCAGACCACCCGCAAAGAATTCGCGGCAGCCCACCTGTAGATCCCAAAACTCCTTCTTCCCGCATCAGCGGGCGGGAGTCCGACAAATTTCCGGAAAATTCGACATACAGTACGTATAATTGACAAGATACATAACAAATTGGATTGAAATTTTGACAGACAAGGTGAGGAAATGGCAGCAAAGAAGCAATCCGCTACCCAAAAGCCGTCGGCAAAAAAGAAAACGACTGCCTCCGGGAGAACTGCGTCCAATGGGGCAAAAAAGAACAGCTCCCAAAAAACGGCTGCGAAAATGCAGACCGCCCGTCGGACTTCGGCGGAGCTTGCAAGGGAGGAACGGGAACACCGGAACCAGATGTGGGCCATCATCCTGTTCGCTTTGGGGATCCTTCTGACGGTGCTGGCGTTTTTTGAAGGCTCCTCCGGCTGGAAGGTCTGCCACGATATTCTGCGGGGGCTGTTCGGCCCCATCAGCTTCGGGGTAGGCCCCTGCGTCATCTATCTGGCGGTGATCATCACCCTTGGAAAAGAAAGCGTTTCGGCGGAGGGCAAGGTTTGGCAGACGCTGGTGCTCCTGATTTTGCTCTGCGGCATTTCCCAGCTGTTCTTCGGCCTGCCGGAAGGAGACACCTTCTTAAAGAAGCTGCTGAACTTTTATCAGAAAGGCGCCCAGCTGAAAAGCGGCGGGTTGATGGCGGCTATTTTAGCGTGGCCGCTGATGCGGTTTGCCGGGGGGACGGTAGGCGCCGCGGTGATCCAGATTCTGTTGGTCTTTGTGTTCCTTATGCTGATCTCCGGAAGCACCCTGGCGGGACTTTTCCGTTCCTGCGCCAAACCCGTCAAGCAGCTGGGGGAGAGCTACAATGCCCGCCGGGAACAGCGGGAGGAAGCGGAGCGGGCCCGGATGAGCGCCATCGATATTCCCATCGACGGGGAGGATGCCCTCATGCCGGAGCACCCGGTCTTCTCGCCGACCCAGAGTTTTGACAAAGCGCTGGAACACTTCAAGGAAGACCCGAGAGAGCTGCGCCGCCGGAAAAAAGAAGCAAAAAAGCTGTGCGTCGATCCGGAGACCGGGGAACTTGAAGAAAAACAGGAGACTCTTGCCGATCCGGTCGAAAAGCCTACAGAAAAAGAGCCGGAGACGTTTGCACCTGTCTTCACCGTAGACCCGGAACGGGCCCCATCGGAGCCGGTCGAAAAGCCGGTTCCGAAGAAGCCGGTGAACCCGGATTCCCTCTGGAGCGCTCCGCTGCCGCCTTCCGCCCTTGCGGCACTGGACGGCAAAAAGGAAGAGGAGCCTCTGCCCTTTGACCCCGACGAACCGGAGGAGTCCTATGTGGACGAGGCGGTGTTCGACGCCCTTCATGATTCCATCCTGGATGAGGCGGCCCCTAGCTCCGACGCCTTCGGAGCAGTCGCTTCCGGCGGGGAAGCGACGTTGGATCAAAAGCTGGACGGCGCCATCAAAGAGCTGGAAAAGCCCTCCTCCAAGGCGGAAGCGGCGAAAGCTGCCGATGTCCGGGTGGGGACGCCTACTCCGGTGGAGGAGGTCTACCACAATCCACCGGTTTCCCTTTTAAAACCGCCGAAAAACGACGGAAACGTGGATGTCAGCGAGGAGCTCCGGGCGACTGCCGCGAAGCTGGTGGACACCTTGAAGAGCTTCGGCGTCCAGACCCGTGTGATCGCCTACAGTCGGGGGCCTACCGTCACCCGGTATGAGCTGCAGCCTTTAGCCGGTGTGAAAATTTCCAAGATCACCGGCCTTTCCGACGACATTGCCCTGAACCTGGCCACGGCCGGCGTGCGTATCGAGGCGCCTATCCCTAATAAGCCCGCTGTGGGCATCGAGGTCCCCAACCGGAAGACGGATTCCGTCTGTATCCGGGAAATCATCGATTCCGACGAGTTCCGGGCAGCGAAAAGCCCCCTTTCCATCGCTTTGGGCAAGGACATTGCCGGAAACGTGGCGGTGGGGGATGTGGCGTCCATGCCCCATCTGCTGATTGCAGGCACCACCGGATCTGGCAAATCGGTGTGCGTTAACTCCATGATCATTTCCATGCTCTATAAATCTTCCCCGAGGGACGTGCGATTCATCCTCATCGACCCGAAGGTGGTGGAGCTGGGGATCTATAACGGCATCCCCCATTTGCTGATCCCGGTGGTGACCGATCCGAAAAAGGCCGCCGGGGCGTTGAACTGGGCGGTGACGGAGATGCTCAAACGCTACAAGCTCTTTGCGGAGAATTCCGTCCGGGACATCAAGGGGTATAACCGGCTGGCGGAAAATTCCGATACGCTGGATCATATGCCCCACATTGTCATCATCATTGACGAGCTGGCCGACCTGATGATGGCTGCTCCCAATGAGGTGGAGGACTCCATCTGCCGGCTGGCGCAGATGGCTCGTGCCGCCGGCATGCACCTGATCATCGCCACTCAGCGGCCCTCCGTAGACGTGGTCACCGGCCTGATCAAGGCAAACGTCCCCTCCCGGATCGCCCTTTCCGTGTCTTCCCAGGTGGACTCCCGGACGATCCTTGACTCCGGCGGAGCGGAAAAGCTCTTGGGGCGGGGCGATATGCTCTATTATCCCATGGGCTTTGTGAAGCCCGTCCGGGTACAGGGCTGCTACGTCAGCGACGGCGAGATCGAAGCCGTGGTGAACTTCTTAAAGAGCGGCGGAGCACCGGTGGTCTACGATTCCGGAATTATGGACGAAATTGAACGTCAGGCGGCCGCCGAAGGCAAGAAGAAGGGCGGCGGAAGCATCGATTCAGACGATGCGGTCGATGGGCTTTTTGAAGACGCCGTTCAGTGCGTGCTGGACGCCGGGCAGTGTTCCACTTCCTATCTCCAGAGACGGCTGAAAGTAGGCTACGCCCGGGCGGCCCGGCTGGTGGACGAGCTGGAAGATCGCGGGATCGTCGGGCAGGCAGACGGCTCAAAGCCCCGGGAAGTCCTGATCACCAAGAACCAGTGGAGCGAGTTCCAAATGCGGAACCACATGGACGACTGAAAGAGGAAAACATGAACGAATTTTTACCAGTCAGCCGGGCAGACATGGAAGCCCGGGGCATCGAACAGCTGGATTACATCTGTATCACCGGCGACAGCTATGTGGATCATCCCAGCTTCGGCATCTCCATCATTTCCCGTGTAGTGGAGGATCAGGGCTTCACGGTAGGCGTCCTTGCCCAGCCCGATTGGAAGAGCAACCGGGATTTTGAAAAGTTGGGCCGGCCGAAATACGGGTTTTTGATCACCTCCGGGAATATCGATTCCATGGTGGCTCACTACACCGTCGCCAAAAACCACCGGACGGTGGACGCATATACCGCCGGCGGGGTCATGGGAAAGCGTCCGGATCGGGCGGTGACGGTCTACTGCAGAAAGATCCGGGAGATTTACGGGGACATCCCTATCGTGATCGGCGGGCTGGAGGCGTCGCTGCGGCGGTTCGCCCACTACGATTACTGGGACGACTCGGTTCACCCGTCCATTCTGGAGGAGTCCGGGGCGGATCTTCTGATCTACGGCATGGGCGAGCTGCAAATGGCGGAGACCGTCCGGCGGCTGGCTGCCGGGGAGGACGTGCATACCCTGACCGACATCCGGGGGACCTGCTACCTCTGCGCCCCGGCGGACACCCCCTACGGCGGGATGCAGTGTCCGGACTATAAGATCATCTGTACGGACAAAAAAGCCTACTGCAAGGCAACGAAGCTCCAGATGGATCAGCAGGACGAGGTCTACGGCCGGATGATCCTGCAGCGGCAGAAGGAAAAAATGTTAGTCCAGAATCCCCCCATGCGTGTCCTGACCACGGAGGAGCTGGACCACGTTTATGCCCTGCCCTATACCCGCCGGTGGCACCCCATGTACGACGTCGAAGGCGGCGTTCCCGGCCTGGCGGAGGTGGAATTCTCCATCGCCCACAACCGGGGGTGCTTCGGTAACTGCAACTTCTGTTCCATCGCCTTTCATCAGGGGCGGAAGATCGCCGTCCGCAGTCAGGAATCGGTGCTGGAAGAAGCAAAGCTCCTGACCACCCTTCCGAATTTCAAGGGCTACATCCACGACGTTGGCGGCCCCACTGCCAATTTCCGACACCCCTCCTGCAAAAAACAGCAGGAAAAGGGGCTTTGCATGGGAAGAAAGTGCTTGGCACCCACTCCCTGTCCGGCTCTGGATGCCGACGAGCGGGATTATCTGGAGCTTCTGCGGAAGATCCGGGCGCTTCCGGGGGTTAAGCGGGTGTTCATCCGCTCGGGGATCCGGTACGATTACATGATGAAGGATCCCGACGACACCTTCTTCAAAGAGCTGGTGCAGTACCACGTTTCCGGCCAGCTGAAAGTGGCGCCGGAGCACTGCTCCAGCGACGTTCTGGACGCTATGGGCAAGCCTCACATCGACGTTTACAAGGCATTTGCGGAAAAATTCTACCGCATCACCCAGAAAATGGGGAAAAAGCAGTTCTTAGTCCCCTACCTCATGTCCTCCCATCCGGGGAGCACGTTGAAAGACGCCGTGGAGCTGGCACTGTTCTTAAAAGAGCAGCACATCCGCCCGGAGCAGGTGCAGGACTTCTATCCCACGCCCGGAACGGTTTCCACCTGTATGTTCTTCACGGGGATGAACCCTTATACCTTAGAGCCGATCTTTGTCCCTAAAACACCGGAAGAAAAGGCCATGCAGCGGGCGCTCTTACAGTACTTCCTGCCCCACAACCGGGGGCTGGTGGTCAAAGCCCTGCGGAAGGCGGGACGGTCGGATCTGATCGGGAACGGCCCGGAATGCCTGGTTCCTGCTCCGGTGGGGGAGACCCGGACAAACGGCGGGAAACCCGGTGCCCGTCCGGCAGGCAAGCCCTCCGGAAGAAGGGACGGGAAGCCGCAGCCCTTCCGCAGCGCCCATCCTCAGAAAGAACACCGGAAGCCTGCTCCTGCCGGAAAGAGACCCGACGGAAAAAAACGGGGCTGATCCCATCATACAGGAGGAACGACCGTGGCAAAACGAAAGACCCGCCGGGGGAACCCGAAATACAACTGGCCTGCCATCCTGGCAGCAGCCGTATTGGTCAGCGCCTTTCTCATCATCTATCTGGCTACCGGCAATAAGATCAGCGACCTTTTCCCCGATTGGGACGGTCTGGCTTCGACGGTGGCAAGCTGGACGGAGCCGTCTTCCAGGACTGACCTGAGTACGCCGCCTCTTTCCGGGGAAACAGCGAAGGTTCATTTCATCGACGTGGGCCAGGGCGACAGCATGCTCATCCAGTGCGGCGGGAAGAACATCCTCATCGACGCCGGCGAAAACGACAAGGGTACGGTGGTCAACGCTTATCTGGAGAAGCTGGGTGTGGACGTCATCGACCTCGCCATCGGCACCCACCCCCATTCCGATCACATCGGAGGACTGGACGTAGTGCTGAACGCCCACCCGACGGAAAAGATCATCCTCCCGGTGATCCCGGAGGATATGACCCCTACGACCCGGACGTATGAGGATCTTCTGAAGGCGATCCAGGCGCAGAACCTGAAGATCACGGCGGCAAAACCCGGGAACACCTATGAGTTCGGAACAGGAACGCTGGAGATTTTAGGGCCGGTGAAGAACGACTATAAGGATCTGAACGATTATTCCGTGGTCTGCCGGTTCACCTTCGGGAACTGGACGTTCTTATTCACTGGGGATATGGAGGCCGACGCAGAAAAAGACCTTCTGGATGCTGGGACGGACGTTTCCGCCCGGGTGCTGAAACTGGGGCACCACGGCAGTTCTACCTCCACCAGCCAGATCTTTCTGGATGCGGTGGATCCGGAGATCTGCGTTATGGAGCTAGGGGAGGGAAACTCCTATAACCATCCCCATCGGGAAACGGTTCAGAAGATGAATGAGGGCGGTTATACCGTCTATCGGACGGACCGGAACGGCACCATTGTTTTTACCACCGACGGGGAGACCTGCGGCGTGGAAATGGAAAAGTAAGGAGGAGTTCGATGCTCATTGTAGATCGGATCGAAGCCCCCCTTGCCGTCTGCGAAGGGGACGGGGGACAAGTAGAGATCCCGCTTTCCGAGCTGCCGGAAACGGTGAGGGAAGGAGACGTGCTGATCCGGACGGAAGAGGGGTATCAGGTGGATGCGGAGGAGACCTCCCGCCGCCGGAAAAAAATTTCCACTCTCTTTCAGAGCCTTCTGGAATCGTGATTCGTGGAAAGTGACAAAATCCGGAGCGGACATTTTACATTCGCCCCGGATTTTTTTCCGGAGCCCGCCTCTTCTCTTGCAAAAGCCTTCGGAAATGTTGTATAATGGGAAAAACGGGCCATCCCGCAGCAAAGGAGGAACCGCAGAATGTCCACCAATTTCACCGTTTCTCTGGAACGGCTGATCAAGGACTTTTCCATGGAGAGCGTCTACCTTCCGGCAGAACCCTCCACCATTCTGATCTCGTCCAGTGAGGTCAATCGTCCGGGGCTTTTCATCACCGGATTTTATGATTATTTTGATCCCGACCGCATTCAGATCATTGGCCGCATGGAAACGGCGTTTTTAAGCGACCTTTCCCACGACGTGCTTTTGGAGCGGGTCAGCCGGATGTTCAGCCTGAAGATCCCGGCTTTGGTGGTCACCCGGGGGCTGGAAGTCTTCCCGGAGATCATTGAAGCGGCAAAGGAAAATCAGGTGCCGGTCATCCGGACACAGGAGGCTACCTCCAGCTTTATGGCAGCGCTGATCTCTTATCTGAACGTGGAGCTGGCGCCCCGCATCACCC
>USLH01000004.1 GCA_900555435.1 uncultured Oscillospiraceae bacterium
TTAACAAGGACAATGGCAAATGGGCTGTGACCGGCGCGGCCGGAGCGTTTGGTGCGTTTGAAAGACGGAGCCGTTTTTCACAAGGCTCCCGTCTTCCCCGGAATAGTACCACTTTCCGTTGTCGCAGATCCACCCCCGGTGCATCCGGCTGCCGAACGTGTTAAAATAGTACCAGTTTCCGTTATCCTTGAGCCACCCCTTATGATAATAGAGCGTGTATGGATCCAGATATTTCCAATCATACTGAGACTGAGCTGCCCGAAACGGTTGACGGACCCACCCGGTCTTCAGGCTGCCGTCCTCCTGCAGATAGCAGGGAAAATAATCCTTGATCGGATCCGGATCCAGCATCGGAGTAGATTTTATCCACCCGCTGACCCGCTCATACTGCTTGTAGCCTTCGACCTCGCCGTCTTTCTGAGCGAAATAATACCACTTGCCGTCGATCTCCCGCCAGCCTGTGGCTTTCTGAGCCGCTCCGCTGCTGTCGGTTTCCAGATACTGCCAGTTGCCGTCGGACGTCTGCTGCCACTGACCTTTCTCCGCCGCCGTCGCTCCCGGGGCGCCGAAAGACATCGCTAGCACTGCCGACGCAAACAAAGCAAGGAACTTCTTTTTCATTTCGTACTCCTCCTTTGCTCTCATTGTATCACATGAATTTTCAATGTGCAAGAGAGGAATTTTATTGATTTCCTATAAAATTTTACTGGATCCAAACTCCGTTGTTCCCCACATAGAACCCATCAACGGAAGTATTTGTTAACATCGTTCCCTGCCTGATATAGTACCATTTGTTTTCCCACAGAAGCCAGCCGTGGTACGGACCGCCGTCCTCTTTAAAATAGTGCCAGGCATGATTGAGCATCACCCAGCCGGTGGCCATTGTGCCATCTGCACGGAAGTACCGGAAGCCGTTCCAGTCTCCGACCTGCGCCACGCCGCCGGAGGAAGCCGGATACACCGGATACCACCCGTCCCGGCAGATGCTTCCTCCCTGACCGCAGTAGTACCAGTTCCCGCTGTCCCAGACCCAGTCGGTGTGCATCTTCCCGGTCTTAGGGGAAAGGTAGTACCACTTGCCGTCGGTGTCCTGGAACCACCCGGATCGGTACCAGAGGGTCTTGGGATCCAGATAGTACCAGTCCTTGTCCCGCTTGACCCAGCCGGTTTTCAGGCTGCCGTCGCTTTGAAGATAATACTGCCCGCCGATGTTTCCGGTAAGCCCATGATCCCGGTCGATGTAGGGGCTTTCCCCCACCCATCCCGTGACCATGTCCCCGGGAAAATACTCCGTGCTCTCTTCCTCATCGGAATTGGGATAGGAATAGAAGTAGTACCATTTGCCGTTGATTTTTTCCCAGCCGGATATGGGATATACCTCCGCTCCATAGACCTCCCAGTACTGCCAACGGCCGTTGGACAGATAGACCCATTGATGGTGCTCGTCCACGGAAATGGTCCTGACCACGTCGGCCAGCTCGGAATCCATCTCGCTGCTCACGGTTTTGATGGTGATCCCGCCGCCTACATCGCGGTTATCCGACGCAAAAATGCTTCGGTTACTCAGTTGTATGTAATATTTCCCGTACAGGCCCTGGAGGGTCCCCTTGCTGTGGTCCGGGAGGATTTCCCAGTGCTTATCTTCGGTGGTGGGGTTGCATTCGGCAACGATGCCCCGCTCCCGAAGCTGGGCGGTGGTCAAAATCTCCCCGGTGGGCTTGCCCCGGGTGCCGTCGGCGTTCCATTCAAAAATGCGATAGCGGGAGGCCGGGGCGGAGTTAAAGGCCCCGGAATCGGCGAGGAAAACGGCAAAGCTGTTGGCGTCCACCTGATAAGCAGGCTCCGGAAGGGTGTAAACCGTCAGATGGCCAGCCTGTTCCGTCACCTTGAGGACGCTGTCCAGAATCAGAGTCGCCCCATCCCGGTTGCGGATGGTGGCTTTCTTCCCCGTTAGGGTGTAGGAAAACTGCGGGCGGGCGTCTATGGCGCCGGGAGTCCCGGCTGCCGAAACGGCGGTTCCCACGGTCAGTGCCATGAAAACGGCCGCCGCCAATGCTAAGAGCTTTTTCATGATGATTCCCCCTTTACTTTTATTATAGCAGTCCCCCGGAGGGAGTACCACTACAAACCTCCTAAAAAATACCAACAAAACCCTTACAGCTTTCCCGAAATCCTTACAATCCGTAACAAAAAGGCGGTGCCCCATGACCATCGAAGAACTGAAAAAGAAAGCCCTGAGCCTGACCCTCCAGCCCGGTGTTTACCTGATGAAGGATAAGCAGGGGGAGATCATCTACGTCGGAAAGGCGAAAGCCCTGAAAAACCGGGTGGTAAGCTACTTCCGGGAAAACTCCTCCCACACCGAAAAGGTGAGGCAGATGGTGGCCCATGTGAACGATTTCGACTACATCGTCACCGGCAGTGAATTTGAAGCTCTTGTATTGGAATGCAGCCTGATCAAGCTCCATTCCCCCAAGTACAACATCCTTTTAAAGGACGACAAGGGCTACCACTACATTCACATTTCCGACGAGCCTTACCCCCGGATCACCGCCGCCAAGCAAAAGACCGGCCCCGGCACCTTTTTGGGCCCTTATACCAGCTCCTTTATCGTAAAGCAGAGCGTGGATGAAGCAAACCGGGTCTTTTCCCTCCCCAGCTGCTCCCGGAAATTCCCGCAGGAGTTCGGAAAGGGACGGCCCTGCTTGAACTATCACATCCACCGCTGCTTCGGCCTCTGCATGGGGAAAATGGGGCGGGAGCAATATCAGGCACTGGTAAACGAAGCCATTGACTACATCCGCCACGGCAGCACCACTTCGGTGGAGATGCTGGAGCAGCAGATGGAGGCCGCCGCCGAAAAACTGGATTTCGAAGAAGCCGCCCGGCTCCGGGATCGGATCCGTGCCATCCAGAAGATCACCGCCACCCAGCAGGTGCTGCTGGGGACGGACAGAAACTTAGACGTCATCGCCTTTGCCCAGAACCATCTGCTGGCCTGTGCCGTGGTGATCCAATATCGGGACGGCCGGCTCACGGATAAACTGACCTACTTTTTTGACGAGGTCACCGACCTTTCCGAAGTCCGCAGCGAATTCCTGAACCGCTACTACGCTTCCGCTTCGGATATTGCAAAGGACGTGCTGTTAGACGGCGAACCGGAGGATCCGGAACTTTTTTCCCGGTTTGTCCGGCATCAGGCAAACCACGCCGTCACCGTTTCCGTCCCCCAGAAGGGCGATCGGAAAAAACTGGTGGAAATGGCCCACAACAACGCTGTAGAGCAGCTTTCTGACCGGGTCCAACGCACCGGCCGGGAGGTGGCCGCCTTGGAACAGCTGGGAAAGCTCTTAGGGATGCCCTCCCCGCCCCTTTACATCGAGGCTTACGACATCTCCAACTGGGGGGATACCGGACGGGTGGGGGGAATGGTGGTCTTTGAAAACGGCCGCCCCTTAAAATCCGACTACAAACGCTTCGCCATCAAAGAAGTAGCGGGGCAGGACGACTTCGCCTCCATGGCAGAGGTGCTGCGCCGGCGGTTCCTGCGGTATCAGGCGGGGGATCCCGGCTTTTCGAGAAAGCCGGATCTGATCCTTTTGGACGGAGGAAAAGGGCAGGTCTCCGCCGTCCGGAAGGTCTTTGGCGAATTAGGGGTAGACGTCCCCCTTTTCGGCATGGTCAAGGATAACCGCCACCGCACCCGTGCCATCGTCAGCGAAGACGGCGAGATCGCCCTTTCGGCGGTGAAATCCGCCTTCACCTTTGTCACGTCCATTCAGGATGAGGTTCACCGCTTTGCCATTTCCTACCAGCGCACCCTGCATAAAAAGGTCGCCTACGACAGTGACTTGAAAAAGCTCCCCGGCATCGGCGACGCCAGAGCCAAAGCCATTTTAAAGGAGTTCCGCACCAAGAAGCGGATCCTGGAAGCTACTCCCGAGGAGCTGGCCCTGGCCGCAAAGCTCTCCCCGGAAAAGGCCGAAGAGGTCTGGAAAGGGATCCACGATCTCTGGGGCGGCGCCCCGGAAGAATAAAAAAGTCTCCCTGCCTGCGTTTTTTGCAGGCAGGGAGACTTTTCACTCTTCCACATAAACCATGTTGGGATAAATTTTCTGGAGCCGTTCGTCGGGGTAGTGCCGATCCAAAAATTCCTCCACCGCCGTGGCGGCCGGAACGCCTTCCCGCCGGGTGGACATTCTTGCTACAGCCAGCCCCGAAATGGCGGAATCAAAGATCATGAACACTAAAAGCACCCACGTCAACGGCTTCCCAATGGCGTTTGGAATCTTGCTGATGAGCTTGCACATCAACGGAAAGATCCCCTTGACCCACAAAAGCGCCAAAGCTCCCCAGAAAAGGGAATAAAGCAGATTGATACGCCCGTTCAAGTTAAAAGGCATCTTGTCGTACTGCCAGGAAACGGTGCCGAACAGGGTCTCCTGAACCCAGCTGCAAAGATACTCAAAGGCGCTTCCGATGATGACACCGCCTAAAAAGATCCATGCGTCCCGCTTTTTGCTGAGCCAGTTGAGTCCCAGGGTCATGAACAGCGCTCCAAAGCCGTACACCAGATTAAAGGGGCCGTAGATCAGTCCCGTGCGGCTTTCGTAATGATGACGGGTCAGCAGGCACCAGATGGTCTCCACCACCACACCTAAAAAGCAGCCGATGAAGAAGATCCAGAAAAGCTGATAAAAGTTAAGCCCATGGGCAAAGGACTGGTTATTTGTGTCGCTGCGGGGCTTCAAGTGCCCGTCGTACTGTCGCTGCATACGCTTCTTCCTCTCTCTTTTTACATCAGGGGAGCAAACACCCGAAGGATGGAACGCCCCAGCTTCCGATACCATTTGGTGTTCCGGCACTCTTCCAACGTAATCGGCTGGCATTTTTCCAGGGTCTTAAGATAATCTTCCTTGATCGCCGCAAGACAGGAACAGCGATAAAGCCACACGGCGCACTCAAAGTGGAGATACAGGCTCCGGTAGTCCAGATTGATGGTTCCAACCACACCGTAGCAGTCATCCACCACAAAGGTCTTTGCATGGATGAAGCCGGGAGTGTACTCGTAGATCTTCACGCCCGCTTCCACCAGTACCGGATAGTTGGCACGGGTCACAGCGTGAACGTACCACTTGTCCGCAATGTGGGGGGTCACGATCCGCACGTCCACTCCGGATTTTGCCGCCGTGCAAAGGGCGGTGACCATTTCGTTGCTGATGATGAGATAGGGGGTATTGATATACACATACTTCCGTGCCTTATAAATAAGATTGATGTACACCGTTTCGCCTACCGGTTCCCCGTCAAGAGGGCTGTCCGTATAGGGCTGGACGTAGCCATCGGAGGGGATAGGTTCTAACTGGTACACGTCGGGACGGTAAGGGGTAAAGTCCTCCATCTCCCCGATCAGGTCATCCCAGAGCGCCAGAAACATCAATGTCAGGTTCCAGACGGCGTCGCCCTTTAAGAGGATCGCCACATCCTTCCAGTGGCCGTGGACTTCCTTTTCGTTGATGTACTCATCCGCCAGATTCACGCCGCCGGTAAAGCCGGTGTGGCCGTCGATGACGCAAATCTTCCGGTGGTCCCGGTTGTTGAAGCGCAGGGACAGGACGGGCACAAAGGGATTGAAGACTTGGCACTTGATCCCGTGTTCCCGAAGGAATTTATCGTATTTGGCGGGAAGGGTCATAATGCAGCCTAAGTCGTCGAACATGACCCGCACGTCCAGCCCTTCCGACGCCTTCTGGATCAGAATGGTCAGGATGCTGTCCCACATGATCCCCTCCTCGATGATGAAGTATTCAAGGAAGATGTAATGCTCCGCTTTTTTCAGCTCCTCCAGCATCCGGGCGAACTTCGCCTCGCCGGTGGGGAGGTATTCGGTATAGGTGTTACGGAAAGGTGGGGAATCGGCATAGTTTTTGATGTAGCGGGCCTGATTGGCGGCGTCCATGTCCTCTTCGGCCAGCTCCTCCATAGCGTTGGGAATGTCTTCTTCCGCCTTCTGGAACCGTTCGGTCAT
Source organism: uncultured Oscillospiraceae bacterium (assembly GCA_900555435.1). Taxonomy (GTDB): domain Bacteria; phylum Bacillota; class Clostridia; order Oscillospirales; family Ruminococcaceae; genus Merdivicinus. Next base: position 6,029 of record USLH01000004.1, read on the forward strand.
AGTCGCCATTTTTTTCCGCTCCCGACGGGACAGCTTGTTTCCGCCGAAAATCAGGTACATCAGTCCGCCGAAAACGGGAAAGGCCAGAATCGGGATCAGCCATGCGATCTTGTAGGCGGGATTGTTCCGGTTATTGATGATATAAAGCACCACCAGAACGCTTAAAACAATGCAGATGACGTAAAAATAGCCGAAATAGTTCTGGAATTCTAAAATCATCCCCACCAGCACTGCCGCCTGCACCAGCATCAGCAGGATGCAGATCACCAATCGATGGGTGAGAAATTGCAGGATCTTCTTCATAGCGTCTCCTTACCGATACTTTTCCGCAGGGGTGTCCCGCTTTTTCAAGCGGGCCGCCGTGCCGCTCCGAAGCAGTGTATAAATGACCGACCCGGCCGGGACCATGACCAGCATTCCGAGAATTCCCATGGCGCTGCCGCCGATGGTCACCGCCACCAATACCCAGATCCCCGGCAGCCCCACGGAAGAGCCGACCACTTTCGGATAAATGAAGTTCCCCTCGATCTGCTGGAGCACCTGAAACAGTACGAGGAACCACAAAGCCTGAATGGGATCGTTGACGAGGATCAGCAGCGCCCCCACAACACAACCCACAATGGCTCCGAAAATGGGGACCAGCGCCAGGAATGCGATCAGCACCGAGATCATCAGCGCATAGGGGAACCGGAAGAGCAGCATGCTCACAAAGAACATGGAGCCTAAGATCACTGCCTCCACGCACTGGCCGGTGATGAATTTGGAAAAGGTCCGGTCGGTGAGGGTGCAGACCTCCAAGAACCGGTCGACCCGCTCCTCTTTCAGGTGGGCGTACAACAATTTCTTGCACTGCCGGGCAAGGGTATGTCGCTGAAGCAGGACGTAACAGGCAAAGATGCAGCCTAAACAGAACGTCGTCGCCCCATTGAAGACCGAGCTGATGGCGCTGACGGTAGAGCCGGCAAAGCTGCCCACGCCGGATTTCAAAAAGGTGAGGGCGCTGTCCCAGATCCCCGCCCAATCCACTTTTTCGATGGCTGTCAGTATCTGAGGATGCTTGTTCATGACCTTGCTGCCCCAGTCCTGCATCCGGGTGACGAAATCCGGGATACCGTCCCGGATGGCTATTGCCGTTCGTCCCAGCTCCGGCACCACCAATGCGACCACCGCCGTCACCGCCAGCAGCACCGCCAGAATGGACAGTGTCAGGGAGACAGGTGCTTTGAACTTCTCAAACCGCACCTTCCCGGTCTTTTTATTGGGCCGGAACAGCAGCTTTTCAAAGCCCCGCATGGGTACGCTGAGGACGTAGGCGATACAAAGTCCCACCAGAAACGGAGACAAAATACCGATTACCTTTCCCGCTCCTGTTTTTAAAAGCTCCAGATGGTTAAGTCCCCAATAGAGCACCACGATTCCCGCTGCCGCAAGGGCAATGTTTCGGATCTGTTTTTTCTTTTCGTCCATGTTGCTTTCCTTTTCCTTTTTTCTTGCTAAAAAAGCCGCCTGAGAGGAGGCGGCTTAAATGGGTCAATCAGCGCTGGGAGTGATCTCCCGCAGCTTGGTGTCAATGCGGCAGTCCCAAATCTTGTGCCGTTTCTGAAAGCCGGTCAGGATGCGTCTCAGAACCATTTCCGCATTTTCCCGGGTGGTAAGAGGAAGCATCAGCACAAGCTGAGCGGAGCTGAACGCAGCCACCACGTCCCCCCTCCGAAGGCTGGCAAGAGCGGCGTCCCGCAGGTCGTTCATGGCCGTTTTCAGAAGCTCGATGCCCGGCATGTCCCCTTTGGGATCCCGCACCGTGATGAGCGCCACATGAACAGCCTGTCCCGTCCGTGCAATGGAGCGGGCCTGGATCCGATAGATCTGCTTGAAGATCTCATAGTCGCAGTAAAAAGCGCCTTTTGGCTTTTCCGCCTCTCTGAGATCCTCCTCGATGTTTTCCATGTCCATTTCAAGGGATTCCACGCCCTTGGTCATCTCTTTATAAAGCCCACGGACCCGGTCGGACAGCAGAACGCCCAGCTTCTTATAGAAAAAGTCCGCCAGATATTCATAGTGGGCAATGGCCTTCCGCCGCTGTCCCGAGGCGATCAGAGCCTTCAGGAGCTCATAATGGATGGATTCCTCAAAGGGGCTTAAAACCAGCGCCGCTTCGCAGACCCTTATGATATCGGCGTACCGCTTTTCCGCTTGCAGAAGCCCCACCAATGTTTCTACCGTTTTGTTGTAAAGAGAGGAATAATAGGTGCTCTGGCTGATGACCCAGTCGGCGTAGGAGGACTTGGGAAGAAACTCCCCTTTATAAAGCTCCATTGCCTTCATGCAGCTTTCGATCCGCTCTTCGGAAGTTCGTTTTGCATTGCTTCCCAAACGGCAGAGTACTTCAAACTCCTCGGAGTCGACTACACAGGAAATCCCCCGATTCCAGTGATAGGAGTTCCGGGAAAAGAGAAGGCATTCGATCTTCTCCTCAGGCAGCAGCTTTTTCAAAAGCGTCCGAGCCCGATACACCAGATTTTTCAAGGCATTGGCGGGATTGTCGCTTTCCTCTTCCTCACCCCAGATGGCTTCGGTGAGCTGTTCCATCGATAAATCTTTTTTCCGATTGGTCACCAGATATTCGATGAGGAGCCAAACCTTTTTCGTCCGCCCATCAGCATCAGAGATCCGGTTTTCCCCCGCTGTCAGCGAAAATTCGCCCAAGGTGCGGACATGGACCTGAGGCAAGATCTTCTCTTCGGAAGTTGTCATACGTTCCGCTCCTTTCCTTTGAAAATTCCGCCAACGAATACAGATTTAATCACTTTTATTCTATCATAGAAAAAAGAGCATAGCAAGCATTTTTAAAAAACTCTCTTCCCCTTTTCTCGACAGAAAAAGAAAAACGTGCTATACTCAAAGTACCACAGAAAGGAGCATTCCCATGTCCGCAGAAAAAACCAATGTTATGCGCATTCTCGATAAAGCAAAAGTGCCTTACACGCCCCATTACTACTCCCACGATGACGGGCTCATCGATGCCGTTTCCGTCGCCGCCAAGTTGGGACAGCCGGTGGAGCGGGTCTACAAAACGCTGGTGACAAGAGGCGCCAGCAAGAGCTTTTTCGTCTTCGTCCTTCCCGCTGCCATGGAGCTTAACTTAAAAGCCGCCGCCAAGGCTGTCGGGGAAAAATCCATCGAAATGATCCACGTCAGCGAAATCAACGCCGTCACCGGCTACATTCGGGGCGGCTGCTCCCCCATCGGGATGAAAAAAGCCTACCGCACCACCTTCGACGAGCGGATTCTCTCCTTTCCCACCGTCATGGTCAGCGGCGGGAAAATCGGCACCCAGGTGGAGCTTTCCCCCGACGACCTTTTAAAGCTGACCTGCGGCTTCACTGCCGCCATTGCCCAGTGATCCGGGAGGAGCTCTGCCCCGTCGCCGTCCGGGAAGCCCTCCGGCGGCTATGGGAGGCAGGCTATGAAGCGGAAGCCGTCGGCGGCTGCATCCGGGATTCCCTGTTAGGAAAAGAGCCCCATGATTGGGACGTGACTACCTCCGCCCTGCCCGGGGAGGTGAAAGGGGCCTTCTCCAATGTTCCGGTGATCCCCACCGGGGAAAGCAAAGGAACGGTCACCGTCCTCTTAAAAGGCACCCCTTTGGAGATCACCACCTACCGCATCGACGGGACATATTCCGACAAGCGGCGGCCGGATTTCATCTCCTTCACCCGCACTCTCACGGAAGACCTGGCCCGGAGGGACTTCACCGTCAATGCCATGGCGTGGTCGCCGAAAGAAGGGCTCGTCGACTGCTTCAACGGGCAGGAGGACTTAAAAAACCGGGTGATCCGCTGCGTGGGCGACCCGGATCAGCGGTTCGGGGAAGACGCCCTGCGGATCCTCCGGGCGCTGCGGTTCGCAGCCACTTTGGATTTTTCCATTGAAAGCGCCACGGCGGAAAGCCTTCGGAAAAACCGGGAAGCCCTCCGCTTCGTTTCGGCGGAGCGGGTCTATTCCGAATTAAAAAAGCTCCTTTGCGGCCCGGCGGCCGGACGGGTTTTACGGGAATTTCCGGAGGTCTTCGCCGTCTGGATCCCGGAGCTTGCCCCCACCTTCGGCTTTGAACAGCACACCCCCTACCACCTGTGGGACGTGTGGGAGCACACGATCCGTTCGGTAGAAGCCATCCGACCGGATCCCGCCCTGCGGCTGACCATGCTGCTCCACGACATCGGGAAGCCGGGACGCTTCTTTCTCGACGAAAAGGGGCGTGGACACTTCAAGGGGCACCCTGCCCTCTCCGCCTCCATGACACGAACCATCCTCACCCGCTTGAAGGTCGACGGCGACACCTGCCGCCGGGTACTGCAGCTCATTGAGTGGCACGACGCCTCCATCAAAGAGGACGATGAAAACATCCGCCGCTGGCTGCGGCTTTTGGGGGCGGAAACGTTCCTCCTCCTGCTCACCGTGAAGCGGGCGGACAACGAAGCCAAAAACCTTACCTACTCCGACCGGGGGCCGGAGCTGGACCGGCTGGAGAAGCGCTTTTTCACGATCCTGAAACGGCAGGATTGCTATACCTTAAACCAGCTTGCCGTTACCGGTGAGGACCTGATCCAGACGGGCATCCCCGCCGGAAAAACCGTGGGTTTTGCCATGGAAGAGCTTTTGGAATCCGTTCTCTCCGGCTCCTGCCCCAATGAGAAAGAAGCGCTGCTGAAAAATCTTCCGACGGATCTGCTGATGCCGCCGGATTACCCCCGTTTTCCCCTTTTTCAGGTCCGGAAAGGGGAAATGTCCGACCTTCCCGCCGTCAGCCGGCTCCTTTTGCGGGTCTGCCGCTGGGCGCAGCGGCAGCCGGTGAACCCCTGCGGCTGGCGCTCCGGCTTTTATCCCACGGAGGAAGACGCTGCCGCCGCCCTTTCAGAGGGGACGCTCTGGATCTTAGAAAACGGCGGCATCCCTGCCGGCGTCGCCGTCTTCAACCACAAACAGGCCCCTGCCTACCGGAAGGGGAACTGGCAGACTCCTGCCGCAGATCCGGAGGTGCTGGTCATCCACACTTTGACGGTGGATCCTGCCTGTTCCGGACGGGGCGGGGCTCGGCTCCTGATCGACGCCGCCTGCAAACTGGGGCGGGAGACCGGCTGCAAAGCCATCCGTCTGGACGCCTTCACCGGGAATTACCGTGCCATCTGCCTTTACGAAAATTACGGCTTCCGGCTGGCGGGGACAGTGGATCTGAGACTGAATGTTCCGGGGCTTAAATGGTTCCGGCTTTATGAGTATCCTCTGGCTTCCGAACCGGAGGTGCAGAATGGATAGACCTGTCGCCGGCCGCTTTGCTCCCACCCCCAGCGGGCGGATGCATCTGGGGAACGCCTTCTGCTCTCTGCTGGCGTGGCTCTCCGCCCGTTCTCAGGGCGGGCGCATCATCTTGCGCATCGAGGATCTGGATCCGGAGCGAAGCCCCATGGCCTACGCCGAGCTTCTGGAGGACGATCTGCGGTGGATGGGGCTTTTCTGGGACGAAGGCGGAAAGGAAGGCGGCCCCCATGCCCCCTATTATCAAAGCAAACGGACGGAGATCTACCGATCCTACTTTTCAAAGCTGGAAGAGAGAGGCCTCCTCTATCCCTGCTTCTGCAGCCGGACGGAGCTCCACTCGGCGGAAGCGCCCCACCGCTCCGACGGACGGTTTCTCTATACCGGACGCTGCCGGAACTTAACGCCGGAGGAAGTAGCTGAGCACCGGAAGACCCGGAAGCCCGCCGCCCGGATCCGGGTACCGGAAACCGTTGTTTCCTTCGACGACCTTCATTACGGCCATCAGGAGGAGCTTTTGAGCCGGGACTGCGGGGATTTTATCGTCCGTCGGGCTGACGGGGTTTTTGCCTATCAGCTGGCGGCGGCGCTGGACGATGCTTTGATGGGGATCACGGAAGTGGTCAGAGGCAGCGATCTTCTCTCCTCCAGCCCCCGGCAGATCTGGCTCCAGTCTCTTTTCGGGTTTTCTCCGCCCCGCTACGGCCACATCCCCCTGCTGGCGGCAGTCGACGGAAGGCGGCTGTCCAAGCGGGACGGGGATCTGGATCTCGGCGCCCTGCGCCGGCGCTTCCCTTCCCCGGAACCCATTCTCGGGCTGCTGGGGTGGCTTTCCGGTCTTCTCGACCGTCCGGAGCCGGTAAAAGCAAAGGAGTTAATCCCCCTTTTCGATTGGAGCAGGATCCCGAAGGAAGACATCCGGATCGACGGGCGCATTTTGGATGGACTTTTGAAAGGGAAAATCGAATAGCAAAGCACTCAAATCGCCAACTATAACGGCGGCAATTATGTGACGGACAGCATTACGAGCGGAAATATCTCAGCAAAAAAACAATACGCTACATTCCTGAATTCCAACCAGTCCGCCACTGTGGTTTCCGGCAACGGGGGCAAACTGCTGATTCTGAAAGATTCCTACGCGAACCGCTTTTCGCAGTTTGTGATCAGCGACTACACCGAGACCCATCTCATCGATCTGTGTTTCTACAAGGACTCTGTAACGAACTGCGTCGAGAAAAACGGCATCACATAGGTGCTGGCGCCTTACTACAACATCCCCGTTTTGCACAGGATATGGCCATCGTCCAAACAGTAAGGTAAGAAGATGACCTTGTTCGTTTTCTCACCGGCATCGGTGACGGGATAGATTTTCATGAAAATTGGAGCATCACATCCGTATGCCGGAATTTGAAAAGGTGGAATTGGAGGAAAAGCTCCGCGTTGCAAATGGGATCACTCGAAAGCCCGGTGGGAGAGAACTTCTTTACGATGTCTTTCCCACCGGGGCACCTTTTTCTTTTGAAGCTCTGGACAAATTCTCCGCTCTCTGCTATACTGAAATTGGCATCCTGCACAAGAGTTTTCCACGACATTTCAAGAATCAGGAGAGTCAGACAATGAAACAGCGATTCCGGAAACTGTTAAGCCTCGCCGCAGCAGGTGTGTTGGCGGCAGCTCTCTTCGTAACGCCGGCGGCAGCGGCAGATGCTGCCGAAAACGGGAACGAAGCATTCGACCGCTGGGCGACGGAAGCGGCCATCGCCGAAAAACTGAGGATGGAGCAGCTGACCGGGCTGCCCGAAGACCCGCAGGCGGCTTTTGAGGAAGCGGCGGCGATCTTAGAAGCCATCGAAAACGCCCGGGTCATGACGCCCATTGCAGACGACGAGCCGGCTCTCATCGACCGGGACGGCGAACCCTTGGAAAACGAAACCCCGGAGAAGCTGTGGGCGGAATTTATAGCGCAGTTCGGCGGCGGAAGCGGGCTGTCCGACGAGGAGGAGTTCCCCTACGAGCTGCGGTTCTTCACCGTTTCCGGAGAAGAGCGCTTCGCCATCTACGACACCCGCAGCGGCCGTGCGGCAGCCGGCTGGCAGGGCAGCACCGGGAAATGGTGGTACTCCTACGGTGACGGAACATGGGCATCCGGATGGACGACCATCAATGGTCTGACCTACTACTTTGATCCCAACAACAACGACTACATGGTTCACGGCTGGCTCTCGTCGGGCAACAAATACTTTATGGGAACGCCCGGACAAATGGACAGCGGGGCGCTGTATATCTACGGCTGGCTCAACGACAAGGAAAACGGCGGAACGGATGCGAAGCCGCTTTGGTATTACTTCGAGAAAAACGGAGCGATGGCTCACGGCTGGGTGGAGTATAAGGGGGAGCGCTATTACATGGGCGAGCCCGACTACCCCGATACCGGCCTTATGTACAACGGCGGATTCCTGACGGAAAATAAAAACGAGTATTACATCGGTTCGGACAGGATCACCAAGCGCAACTGGTTCCAGATCGGCGGTGACCTGTTCCACGGTGACTCCATCTATGGCGCTTTGAGCAAAGGCACCGTCCGGATGAGCAAATACGTCACCTCCACCTTCGGCTCCAACTACCTCTGGCGGAGCGATTCCATGAATTCGCTGGGAAGCGCAAACGGATATGTGATTCAAAACACCCGTTGGGCAAATTTAAACGTGCGGGACAACGGCAAGCGCGGCCCCACCCTTTCCCTCGCCGGAACGGACGAATTTAATCAGATGTTCAGCAGCGGCGACACCTCCCTGATCGAGGACACGGCGGATTATTACAACGACAATACGGATGGTCTGGTTGTCGTAAATACCGGCGGGAACTATATCACGGCGGAGAATGCGATGGTGGTTGTGGCATGTGGACAGATGTTGTATCCAGAGATAGCCGCAGTTACATTCATACAAAATGCCGAAGGATTGTGGGTATCAGGTCTACAATATGTACTTGAAACAGATCAAATTAACGAACTAGTTGAAGGATATTACATTGGTGAAAATGTAAAAGCAATTATCGTCTTTAATAAAAACTGCACGGATACCCAGAACCTCACTTTGGCACAAAAGAAACAGGTTCTTCGTCATGAGTTGGGCCATGCAATCGGACTTCGTCACACGTTTAATACGGATTACGGCGAAACAGAACCGGGTATCACTGCCCTGATGCATCCAAATATTGACAGTGCCTATTCCTCGTTGACGTTTACAGATTATGATATGGGTGAGTTGAATAAGATTTATCCTTAAATGAGGAAATAATTATGAAACGGCTTATTTGTATTCTGCTGTCGTTCACCATGGCAATTTCCTTGTTTTCCTGCGGAAAGCTGAAAGACTTCACCGAAGAAGATCAAAAAAACGCCATTCAAAGACTTCTCATGGGATATGGTCCGGAAGTCGTCTTTGATGATGCTATCACCATTTCAGACTTAATTTTCGTGGGGAGCGTTAAGAAAACAGAAGAGATTGTAATCTCCTATGAATCCAATGGCCAGCAAAAAGAGCAGCACGAAAAGCGGTACACTATACAAGTGGACGATCTATGGGGCGGAGAAACGGTTGGAGGATTCATCACGCTGGAGTCTAGCACAATTGGCGGTGATGACAGTCTTTTTCTAGATCATCCGGGATGTTCCTATGTTTTTATGCTTCTACCATGGCCGGAGGGAAAGCCCGCCAAAAGTGAAAACCCATACTTTAGCGCATTTGGACTTAAAACTATCATCCCCATCCAACCATCTACTGGAAACCTATATTTCCTTGTTCCCTATCTGAAAGGAATTGAAGCATTCGACGGTCACCCCCCGGAGAAGCTGAAGGAGTACATTCAGGATCTCCAGCAGCAGGTTTTGGAAAAAGGCTACAAGGAAGCCCAGCCGGACGCAGCCTTCGACACCCTCGGTCTCATCTTCCAACCCTACCAAACCGCCTACGAAACCGGAAAGCCCGTTGAATTCATCCCCTATGTGATCCGGAAGCTAATCGAAGGCCCCCTCTCCGCCTACGAGGAGGAGCCTTATTACGATGCACTCCTGACCCGGGTCAAAAAAGCCTACAACTCCCGCAAAAGCCGCTGGGGCATGACGGAGGGGAAGCTCTACTCCATCCTCGAAGAGATGCTCCCGAAGCTGGCGGATAAAGCGAGGAAGGAAAGCAAGTGAAAAAGAATTTTTGACGATCCAATCATCCTTTTCTTTCAACCCCTCTTGACATGTTTCTTTTTCATTTTATAATAGTTGTATATACAACGATGTAGGTACAACGACCAAGATCATGGAGGGACATCAATGGATCTTACGGAACGGAAGATCACAAAAATCGCACGGGAAGCGGAAAAGCTGGTGCTGCTTTCTCTGCGGGAGGAAGGGGTCGGTACGGCGGAGATCGACCTGATCCACGCACTGCGTCACAATCCCGGCTGTTCTCAGGCAAAGCTGGCAGAGATCCTCCGCGCAGACAAAGCGGCCATCGCCCGAAGAACGAAAAATCTGGAAGCGAAGGGCTTTCTTGTACGGGAGGATGATCCCGCCGACCGACGGAGCCAACTGCTCTATCCCACGGAAAAAGCGGAAGCGATGAAATCCTCCAAAACGGAGATTGAGGCTTCCTTTTACGAATACCTGCTCTCCGGTCTGAGCCGGGAGGAAGCAGAAACCTTTGCAGCGCTGCTGGATAAGCTGTATACCGCTTCAAAAGCCGAAAGCCGCAAGGGATTTCCGCATTTCAGAAACGGTCAAAGGAAGTGAAAGACAGATGGAAAAGACAAAAAACTTCTGTCCGGATCGGATCCTATCCTATTTTCGTGCGGAGTGGCTTCCGCTGGCTCTTGTGACCCTTTCCGGGCTATTTTATAACGTCGGTCTGCTTGCGTCGCCGTGGTTTGAAGGGCGGCTGGCTCAGTGCCTTGCCGATATTCTCGGCGGGAGCGAAACGGCAGGTACGATGGCGATGCTGGTGCTTTCCTATCTGGTCGTTACGTTGGCGGTGCAGGGAGCACGGTTCGTAAAACGCTTTTACGTCCGGCGCTTCGCCAACAACATCAACCGCCGGATGAAGGGCATTCTTTACGCCAATCTGGTACGGGCAAGTAAGGCGTCCTTAGAGAAGGAGAGCGCCGGAGAACTGATGACCAAGGCCATATCCGACGTAGATGACTGCGTGGAAGGGATGCGGAAGTTCACCACCGAGGTTTTCGACACCGGCGTGGTAATGGTCAGCTATGGGGTCATGCTCCTCTTTTATGACTGGCGTCTGGCCCTGCTCAGCCTGCTCTTCACCCCTATCTCGTACCTTTGCGCCGCACGGATGAAAAAGCCGGTGCAGCGTGCGGGAGCAGCCTATAAAAAAGCAGCCGGAGCATTGAGCAGCGCAACGCTTGACCGTGCGGAAAACGCCGTGACCTATCGGATCTACGGCTGTGAAGACGCCAGAGCGGAACAATACGAAGGGGCGCTGAAAACCTACGAAAAGACCGCCGTCAAAAACAGCGTGTGGCAATCGGCACTGCCGCCCCTTTATCTGGCGGCGTCGGAAGCGGGCGTGCTGTTCATCCTGTGGTTCGGGGCGAAAAACGTGCTGGGAACCGGATGGAGCAGCTGGGACATTGCGGCGTTTACCACTTTCCTTTCCTGCTTTACGAAGCTGACGGTGAAGTCCTCCAAGGCGGCGAAGCTCTTTAACTCCGTTCAGAAGGCCGAGGTCTCCTGGAAGCGGATCCGTCCGATGATGAAAGCTCCGGAACCGTTAGATTCGCTTCAGACCACTCCACCCGCCGATGTGACCCTTACCGATCTTTCCTTCTCTTACGGGGAAGAACCGGTTTTCTCTGACCTTTCCCTGACGGCGCACCCCGGCGACATCATCGGCGTAACCGGTCCGGTGGCCTGCGGGAAATCCACCTTCGGCCGGACGTTCCTCTGCGAAGAAGCCTACGGCGGGTCGATCCGGTTCGGGAAAAAGGAGCTTTCCGCCCTTTCCCCACGGGAAATCGTCGGGACGGTGGGCTATCTGGGACACGACCCGGAGCTCAGCACTGACACCGTTTCAGAAAACGTCCTTTGCGGCAGCGAAGGGGACGCCCTGCCCTATCTTGAGGTGGCTGCTCTGAAAGGCGAGGTGCTATCCATGGAAAACGGCGCCGATACGATCGTCGGGAACAACGGAGTGCGCCTTTCCGGCGGACAGGCGCAGCGATTGGCGCTGGCAAGAACGCTTGCCCATCCGAGGCCGCTGATGATCCTGGACGATCCGTTTTCCGCATTGGATCGTAAGACGGAAGACACCGTTTTCGCCAATTTACAGGCTTATGCGAAGGATAAGGTGGTCTTTCTCATTTCCCATCGGCTCTACCACTTCCCGCAGACGCAGAAAGTGATCTTTATGGAAAGCGGAAAAGCGACCATCGGTACCCATGAGGAGCTGATGGCATCTGTCCCGGCATATCTCCGGCTTTATGAAAGCCAGACAGGAGGGAATCGACATGAAGAAGAGAAATAAAGTCGGCGTGTTCGCCGCCGTCCGTATGGCGGCGCTTGCCCACCGCTTTCTTACAATCGGGACCCTTCTGTGCGTAGCGGCTTCCGTCTTAGCATCGCTGATCCCGCCGCTGCTGCTGGCCCGCATCGTTGACCGGCTGACCGGAGGGCTCCCGCTGACCGTTACCGCCATACTCCTCTATTTCGGGAGCCTTTTGCTGGAGGGGATGCTTTCCTCGGCGCAGGAAACCTTTCTCATACTCTTCGGTCAGAAAATGACCCACGCCCTGCGTTCGGAAATGTCGCAGAAGCTCACCCGGCTTCCGGCCAGCACACTGGTCTCCCAGAACCCCGGCGAAGTCGCCGCCCGTTTTTCGGGAGATGTGGACACGGTGGAAGCGCTTTTCACCTCCGGCATCCTCAGCATGGTTGCAGACACCTGCCGGATTCTTTCGATCCTGGCGGTGATTGCCGTAAAGAACCCGGGGCTTGCTCTGGTTTTACTGGTTGTTCTCCCTCTCTTTGCCGTTTTTACCCGTCATGTGCAAAAGTGGATGCTTGCAGCTCAATTGGAAAACCGCCGGGCTGTCGCCGCCGTTTCCGGACAGGTGCCGGAGACCCTTCACAACATCCGCACCATCCGCCTGCTGGGGTTGGAACATTATAGAGAAGGCCGCTATGACCGGCGGATCGGCGAAAGCTATGCCGCCGTGGAAAAAACGAACTTCTACGACGCCATCTATTCACCGGTAGTGCTTTGGCTGGATGCTGCAGTGATCGGCATCGTGATGCTGCTTTCCGCTTCCGGAAAGGCGGAGGTCTTGGCGCTGTTCGGGATGTCGGTCGGCACTTCGGTGGCCGTCATCAGTTACATCTCCCGCATCTTCACCCCCATCGAGAGCCTCGGCATGGAGATCCAGACCATCCAGTCGGCCATGGCAGGCATGAAGCGGATCGACGCCTTCCTTTCCCAGCCGGAGCGCACCATTCCTCCGAAACAAAAGACCCCACCCCGGGGCAACGTGGTGCTTTCCCATGTAACCTTCGGATACGGCGAAAAGCCGGTGCTTTCTGACTTTTCCATGACCGTAAAAGAAGGGGAACAGGTCACGCTGGTAGGCCGGACCGGAGCCGGGAAAAGCACCGTGTTCCGCCTGCTTCTGGGGCTTTATCAACCGAAAGCAGGCGAAATCACCATCGGGGACGTAAAAGTTTCAGACATCACCGACCGGGAGCGCCGCTCCTGCATCGGCTGCGTGGAGCAGCATTTCTCCCGAGTGCCGGGAACCGTGCTGGAGCAGATCACCTTAGGCGACCCCACGATCACCGAAGAAATGGCGCAAAAAGCTGCAAAACTGGCAGGAATGGACGACACCATCCGCTCCCTCCCCGAAGGCTACGCCACCGTCTGCACCGATGGGATGTTTTCCCAGGGCGAGTGGCAGCTTTTGTCCATCGCCCGTGCCGCTGCGGCGGATCCGATGGTGCTCCTGCTGGACGAGATCACCGCAAACTTAGACGCCGAGACCGAAGCGCGGGTGCTGAAAGCCCTGCGCCGTGCCTCTGAAGGACGCACGGTCCTGTCTATTTCCCACCGCATTTACGAAAACTTGGGTGGAAGAACCGTTGAGATCAAAGCAACGGATGCTGGTTCCAAAAAAGCAACTCCCGAAACACTATGGAAAAAGACTAACGATTCGATGTCAAGGCTGAAATGCATGGATTGATGAAAAATATAGGCGATTCAAAAAGGGTATAGCATAGGAAACATTGCCGAATCGGTCGATCTCTCCGTTGGCAGGCATGGCTCGGCACTTCGAAAAGAAGTCATAAACGTACTCGTAGTTCCACCCCATCAGATAGGAGATTCTCTGCAGGTGCTCGTAACCGGCGCCGCTTTTATACTCTTCTTCGCCGCTCTCTTCATAATTGAGCACATTGACATAGCCCACCCGGCCGGTTCTTGTATCCCCGTTTTCGACAAACGCCGGAAAAGAAAAGCCGTCAGCGCCAGAAAAAAGCTCAAACCCCCGGCAGTTGTCCGCTTCATTCTTTCGCGAAATCATTTATGCCGCTTCTCCCTTAAGGTCCATTCGGATTTTTTGATCGGTCGGAAGCCGGATTTTCCCACTCTGCCGCTTCCTCATAAAACAGAAAAGTGCACTGCCTCATCAGGCAATGCATCTCAAACAGAGCAGCCGGCTGTTTCTTCTCAAGCCATCCTGCTTTATGTCTCAGGCCTTTGACTGATTGACCGGCACAAACTCCCTCACTATCTGTTTTTTGTCCGTTTCAACAATATAACAATTCATTATTTATTACAATCAAATATTTACTGATTTTCAAGGGCTTTCACTTAAAACGAGTTGAAACATCAAAAACGGTGCGACTTGCAGCTTCTCAAAAAAGCGAAAAATGCTTTTCATCCATTTTGAAGTCTCCCACTTGTCCTACAGGGACCGACACACCTGTAAGTGTGATTTTCCCGATGGACCGGTTATATTTTTAAAGCGAAGTGGTTTTTGTGAAAATCCAGAAGCTCTTCGCTGCGCATTTTCCCAAGCTCCAGCGAAAGGCCGCTGCGTTCCACCCCCAGGTAGTCCGCAAGCTGCTGCCTGGAAAAGGGAATGTCGAATTCGTAAGTCCCCAGCCGTTGGGCTTCGGCGGAGAGATAAGACATGAGCTTGTCTCGGGTGGTGCGCTGGCTCATGTGCGTGAGCTTTTCGCTGAAACGCAGGTTTTTCTCAGCAAGATCACTCAGCAGGTTTCGGATGATCCGACTGTGATGGCTACAGGCGGAGGGGCATACGTTCAGGATGCGCTTTACGTTCAAAAACAGAGCCGTGACCGGCGTTTCGGCGAAGACGTTCACATTCAGCACCGAGCCGGGGGCGCAGGCATAGGCGGCGGCAAAGGTCTGCCCCGGCCCTGCCTTGGAAAGAATGTTGCGGTTACCCCAGATATCCTCCTGGATCACCAGGATGCTTCCGGAAAGGATAAGGCCGATGGATTCTGCAGTATCGCCGGCATGGAGCAGAAAGGCTTCCTTGGGGAAGTCCTTTTTTTCCGCTTGAAGGCAGGAGAGCATGGCAGATGCTTCTTCTGCAGAAATTCCGGAAAAAAGCGGAGAGGAACGGAGCACAGGCAAAAAATCTTTCATAAAAATCTTCTTTCGTTGAAAATTCAACAGACGAATCTATTTTATTATAGTATAATCAGATCAGAAAATCAAGGAGGTCATGGATTATGAAAAGAAGGATCATTGAGATCAATCGGGATAAATGCAACGGCTGCGGTGCTTGCGCCAAGGCCTGCCACGAGGGAGCCATCGCCATGGTGGACGGAAAAGCAAAGCTGATGCGTGATGATTATTGTGACGGGCTCGGCGATTGTCTGCCCGCCTGCCCTACGGGAGCTATAACCTTTGTTGAACGCGAGGCGGCGGCTTATGACGAAAAAGCTGTTATGGAAAATAAGCGGAAAAAGCTGCAGGAAAAAAAGCATAAGGAGGGCATGCACCTAAGGGGCGGATGCCCGGGCAGCAGATTCCAAAGAATCGAGCACAGTGAGGAAAGCGATACGGCTGCCGCTGCCGTAAGACCCATAAGCCGACTATCGCAGTGGCCGGTGCAGATAAAGCTTGTCCCGGTAAATGCACCGTATTTTGACGGTGCAAAGCTGCTCATCGCCGCCGACTGCACGGCATATGCCTACGCCGCCTTTCATGAGCGGTTTATAAAAGGACACATCACGCTTGTGGGCTGCCCGAAGCTGGACGGTGCGGATTATTCCGAAAAGCTGACCGAGATAATCCGCAATAACGATATTAAAAGCGTTACCGTCGTTCGCATGGAGGTGCCCTGCTGCGGCGGACTTGAGCAAGCGGTGAAGACCGCACTTCAGCAAAGCGGTAAATTTATTCCGTGGCAGATCGTCATAATTTCCACAGACGGAAGAATACTTGATTAAAAGAGAAATTCGGAAATAATATTTCGGACAGCACAGAGAAGCTTAATTTAATGCCTGCTGAACAATTCAAAAGTACCTTAACCCGAGCATGTCGGTATAAACTTTTGAATTGTTCAGGTGCAAGGTTTTTGCGCAATTTCGCGAAAAACCTTGCACTTTAAAAAGAATCACATTTTGATTCTTTTTAAAATCAGGCGACAATCAATGGATACTGACGGTCAAAACAAAGGTTTTGACCCATAAAATCGAGATTTTAACTCGATTTTATATAATTGCATTTGCTAATGCAATTATTCAGTAGACATTAATTTAATCCAAACACCCCTTCGCAAAGACGACGAAGGGGTGTTTGGATTATTTTATTCTAATGTGAAGCTGCTGTCGATTACTTCGGTTTTGTTCACGCATTTGCCTTCATTTACAATACTGATCGTATTTCCTGCGGATATGACCTTATTCATATCATAGTCCGCTTCATTCCAGCAGAGGTAAGCTGCGGATATACTGTTGTTCTTTATTGTAATGCTTTTGGCGGGGCAGCCGTTATAAATATGCAGTGCGTTTACGGCAACATCCGAAATAACATTGTCGGTAACAGTGAAGCTCTCGGCACTTGTCATTTGAATTGCAGCGCCGTAGGTGAAGCCGTTTTCGGTTTTACCGGTTATATTCTTAATGGTATTGCCGCTTATGGTAACAACGGCATTATTGCCGGCTTGAATATTGATGCCGCGCCGACAGTTTGAAATCTCATTGCCGGCGATTTTAAAGCTCGCCATATTGCCCTGCGCAAAAACAGCATAGCCGCTGGATTCATTCCCGGTAAATGTGCAGTTTTCAATCGTTACATTGCCGTCGGCAGCGGAGTGCGGCATTCTGAAGCCTGCCTCAAACTTGCAGTTTTTAAAGGTCAGATTTGAGGGATTGCTGTCAATCCTAACGGTATCGGTGAACGTAATGTTTTCGTAAACCACATTCTTACCGGCTGCGGAAACGAGATAGCTGTCGCCGGTCTTGGTAATTTTCGCACCGTTAACACCGCTGATTGTAATGTTGTTGACCGTAACGCCGGGGGTGTAATAGCCGCCGCCGAAAATGCTGTTGCCGGCACCGTTGCTGCCGATAACGCCTTCGCCGTCTCCGATTTCCACTTCGCCGCTGATAATCCATGCAATGGAATCAACGGTATCATTCAGCGTGTTATAACCGAACTGACTGCCGCTCGTTACAATTCCCTTGCTTTCACGCCATGCCTTTGCGGCGGCGGTAAGAGTGTCGTAGGTTTTGCCCAAGCCTATTATGTTGGCGCCGGAAGCATATTCGGCGTCCTTATCATAGGTATTGTCTTTACTGTCATTTTCGTAGGCATACTGTGCGGCGTAAACCGTGATACCTATACCGTCGATAGAAAGCCCTTGATACTCATTGCCTGCAGCTTCCTTCATATGACCCTTTACGGTGATGACAGCGCTCTTTTCGCCTGCGAGCAGATGCTCCTCTGTAAGGTTGATATCGCTGTCATTAATCGTCCATTCAATAACCTCGTTCAGCTTTGCGTCACCCTTTATACCGGTAATTACAAGCTTGTACTTAAGAGCTAAATTGCCGTTGTTTACAACGCGGAGCGCGGGAAGCTCGTATCTGCAGCCCGGCTCCCAAAGAATGTTTTCCGCCGCTCTGTTATCGGCGGTTTTAAAGGTGAGAGTTTTTCCCTCGGCGGATTCCCATGTTCCGTCGGCCTTTTGCATTTCTAAAGCCACATACAAGTTTCCCGCCTGAATTTTGTTTACCGCAGTAGATGCGGTGTCGGTAAACCACGCAAAGGTGGTTCCTATGAGCATTGCGACGCAGATTATAAGTGAAAATGCGCTTGAAAGCAACGCCCGTTTAAGAGATTTGCCGTTTGTCATTGCTTCTTTTCCTCCTTTATAAAATTTTTTTCAATGACAATATGTAAACGCGTTTTTCCGCGGTTTACAACACTTCAGTCTCAAAATGTATAGGTTTTGAGACTGAAGTGTTTACGGTGAAACCATATAAAATTTTTTAACATTTTTATAAAAAGGGATTGCAATACGGAAATAATTGTGTTAAAATAGGAAAGAAATATAATCGTCTCAAAATCTATACCTTATGAGACTTAAATATAATGCGGAGCAACTAAAGAAAAAGCCTGTTGTTATCGGTTTTACCGACAGCAACAGGTTGATTTTAAATAATTATTATGTTGATAGCAAATGATTACCCGATTTTTTTGAATTGACAGATTTGTCTCATGCCGAAAAGCGGCGAAGGGACGGGGAGGAATCATTTTTTCATCTGCCGCAGGAAAACCGCTGCGGAAAGCCAAGCCCGAACAAAGCCACGAGCGGATCACGCAGCATTTCCCGCGTTAATTTCACTGCCGCCGAAATAATTTCTTCTTTTGTGAACATAAATGCTCTCGGCATTTTTCCACGCTCCTTAATTAAATCTTGTTAAAGAAACACGCATTGCGCTACATCCGTTTCTTTATTATGGCGCCTATCTCCGCGCGAGTCAATATCCGATTCCGAATTCGGCACGGCCTTACGGGAAGAATGAATTGTATTTGCAATAATTGTTATTAAATCTAAAAAATGTTGAATAACCGCGATAAATAAGTTATAATTAAATCGGACAAAACAAAAAACAAAGGCTCCGCCTTACGGCAGAGCCTCGCTCACACACTGTGAATTCGTCGAAACGATGTTTT
Organism: uncultured Oscillospiraceae bacterium; assembly: GCA_900555435.1. GTDB lineage: Bacteria > Bacillota > Clostridia > Oscillospirales > Ruminococcaceae > Merdivicinus. The sequence goes on from USLH01000004.1 coordinate 24,562, forward strand.
CGCTGAAAGCTTATTTGAACTTGTAGTGTAAATTCGGATGGTCCGAACATCTTTATTATACACCGGAAAAGAGAAATGTCAATAATTTAAAAATAAATTTTTTAATATTTTTCAGGGGGAGATTATATGAAAATCAGCGGCAATCGTGAAAAGGTATCCGATTATTATATCGGACTCGATGTGGGGACAAACTCTGTCGGCTGGGCAGTAACCGATACCGAGTACAATATTTTAAAGTTTCGGGGCAACGCCATGTGGGGAGCGCGCCTTTTTGAGAAGGCGAATCCCGCGGCGGAAAGGCGGCAGTACAGAATCGCGCGGCGGCTTAACAAACGCCGAAAGCAGAGGCTTGAATGGCTGGAGCTTTTGTTCGATGAGGAAATAAGCAAAACAGATCCTTCGTTTTTCATCCGTTTAAAGGAAAGCTCGCTTTTAAACGAAGATAAAACGCACCGTGCGGATTTTCCGATCTTCAACGACAGCGATTATACCGATAAGGACTATTACAAGGATTACCCGACGGCGTATCATTTGCGGAATGAGCTTATCGAATCCGATAAGCCGCATGATATACGCTTGGTATTCCTTGCGCTTCATCATATAATAAAAAGCCGCGGGCATTTCCTTTTTGATATGGAGCTGTCGGACGAATACAAGACTGTCGATATTATGCTGGATGAGTTTACCGACCGTGTTTTTGAAGCTTACGGTGTGAAGCTCGGCTTTGCCGACAAGGAAAAATTTGTTTCAGTCCTAAGCAGCGGCAATTTGGGAATCAATGCAAAGAAAAAACTGTTGAGAGACGGTGTTACGATTGAGGGCGAATCGGACGATATTGATTTTGCGCTTGCGATCGATTCGCTGTCGGGTGCTGCAATAAACCTCTCCAAACTGTTTTTCGACGAAGAGCTTAAGGACTCCGGGAAATTTTCGTTAAACGAAGACCTTGACGAAGCATTGGGCGAAACCGCGGCGTTACTCGGCGAAGAAAGCACAGAGCTTTTGCGAATGCTGAAGGAAATATTCGATTCGGGCAAGCTGGCTCAAATGCTCGGCGGGCATCAATATATTTGCGAAGCTAAGGTTGAGCGGTATGAAACGAATAAGCGCGATTTAAAAAGGCTTAAAGAATATGTCCGTAAAAATGCGCCCGATAAATACAGGGAGATCTTCTGCGATAAAAAAGATAAGCTCAACAATTTTGCCGCCTACAGCGGAAAAACACTTGAATCGGGCGATTATTCCTGCAAACAGGAGGATTTTTGCAAGTATATTAAAAAAACGCTGCCGGAGCTGAAAAACGATTCCGAATTTGCCGATATATACGCAAAGTTAGATAACAATACGCTGCTTTCAAAGCTTAAGGGCGCCGATAACGGCGTGATTCCGTATCAGCTACACTTAAAGGAGCTTAAAAAGATACTGGATAACGCGGAAAATTATTTGGAGCTTCTTAAGCAGACCGATGAAAACGGGGTATCGGTAAAGGAGAAGATCATATCGGTTTTCTCGTTCAGAATACCGTATTATGTCGGGCCGCTGAATAAAAATGCTGCGCATTCGTGGGTCGTAAGGACGGACGAAAAAATATACCCGTGGAATTTTAACCGTGTTGTGGATACCGAAAAAAGCTCCGAGGGCTTTATAATAAACCTTATAAGCAAGTGCGGCTATACCGGAGAGGAGGTGCTTCCGAAGGAATCGCTTCTGTTCAGCGAGTATTGCGTATGGAACGAAATAAATCCCCTGAAGGTCAACGGCGAAAAAATATCCCCCGAAATTAAAAAAGAAATTTTCGATGAGCTGTTCCTCAAATCGAATTCAAAGGTCACGGCTAAATTAATTAAGGGCTTTTTGCTTAAAAAATGCTATATTAAGCCGGAGGACGAGATATCCGGAGTCGCCGATATTTTAAAATCACGGCTTAAATCGTATCACAGCCTTTCAAAAATAATGAGCGTTGAGGAAAATTACGAAACGGCTGAAAATATCATCCGTGCCGTCACGATATTCGGGGATGATAAAAAGCTTTTGAAGGGATGGCTTAAAAGGAATTGTCCAAGCCTTGACGAGCGGCAGACAGCCGCCGTATGCCGATTAAGCTTCAGCGGCTGGGGCAGTCTTTCAAAAACCCTGCTTACAGAGATATACTCACCCGATGAAAACGGCGAGGCGCGCAGTATTATGGATATGCTGAGGAGCACCGATAACAATTTGATGCAGCTTTTGAGCAACAGCTTCAAGTTTGCCGAAAACGCCGAGGCTCACCTAAAGGAAAAATGCGGGGAGCGGGAATCCTTGAGGGAAATGATTGAGGATATGTATATTTCGCCCGCGGTAAAGCGCAGCCTGCTGCAGACCGTGAAAATAGTCGATGAAATAACCGATATCAAAAAATCCGCACCGAAAAAAATAATGATCGAGGTTGCGAGAGATCGCGAAGGCGATAATGCCAAAAAAGCAACGGTTTCGCGCAGGGAAAGGCTTTTGGGGCTTTATAAGGCATGCAGGGATGAATATCCCGAGCTGTATAAGGCTATCGAGGCGGCGGACGAAGGCGATTTGCGGCGGGACGCTTTGTATCTTTACTATACGCAGTTCGGCAAATGTATGTATTCGGGCGAGAAGATAAGCCTTGAAAGGCTCGACAGCGATTACGATATCGATCATATTTTCCCGCAATCGCGAATCAAGGACGACAGCATCGAAAACCGCGTGCTCGTGAAAAAAATCTGTAACAGGGAAAAGAGCAACGAATACCCGATAAAGTCCGATTGGCAGAAAAATATGCAGCCGTTCTGGCGAATGCTGAAGGACAAGGGATATATAAGCCAAAAGAAATACGACCGTCTTACCCGCCGAACACCGCTGACAGAGGAGGAACTTTCCGCCTTTGTAGCGCGGCAGCTTGTGGAAACCAGGCAATCCACCAAGGCGCTTGCCGAAATATTTAAGACCATGTACGGCGCCGCGGGGACAAAAGTCGTTTATTCAAAGGCGGGCAATGTATCGGAGTTCAGGCAGGAATTCAAGCTGATAAAATGCAGGGATGTAAACGATCTGCACCATGCGAAGGACGCGTATTTGAACATTGTTGTCGGGAATGTTTACGATACAAAATTCACAGACGCCTTCTTTAAAAACATTCGGAACGAGAATTACAGCCTGAACAAGGTGTTTGAATACAGCGTTCCCGGCGCGTGGGATAAGGATAAATCTATTGCCGCCGTGAAATCCGTAATGCGGAAGAACAATATCCTTGCCACAAGAATGCCGCATGAAACAAGGGGAGCGCTTTACGATCTGCAGCTGATGCCTGCGGGCAAGGGTCAGCTGCCCTCAAAGAGCGGAAAACCGATTGAAAAATACGGCGGCTACAACAAGGTAAAGGTAGCTTACTTCTTCGTTGCGAAGCATACCGAAAAGAAGGCGCGTGTAAGGTCGATTCAGCCGGTTTATATTTATAAAAAGGCACTTTATGAAAAAGACCCGATTGCCTACTGTACCGAGATTTTGGGGCTGTGCGATCCGAAGATAATATATCCGCGCCTACTCATCCACGCAACCGTTGAAATTGACGGAAAAAGACTCGGCATTTGCGGCAAAAGCGAAAATTATTTGCTATGCAGGCATGAATATCAGCTTGCGGTTTCTCCCGCAGATGAAAGGTACATAAAAGAAATTTCAAAATATATTGCCCGCAGCGCTGCCGAAAGGGCTGAGAACGGAATCAGGCTCGCGCCCGACAGCGAAATATGCAGTGAGAAAAATACGGAATTATACCGGCTTTTCCTACGAAAATTAGAGACTCAGGTGTATAATAGGTTGCATGATGGTCAGTTGAAAAAATTAAAGGCAAAGGAAGAAGCTTTTGCGGAGCTTCCGCTTGTTGCGCAGTGCAAAATGCTGCTTGAAATATTAAAGCTCTTTAAATGCGACCGTCAAACATCTGATTTTTCGGCAATAGGAGAAGGTGCAAACTGCGGCAATCTAAGAGAGCACAATTCGCTTAAAAAGGTTCATTCCGCCTTTGCAATCTGTTCCTCCGTTACCGGGCTTTACAGCCGCCGCGTTGATTTGCTTAAGTAATATGAGCTGGAGAACGGTGGTAATATCAAGCAACTCAAAGCTTGATTACAAAATGAACTATCTGGTTGTGCGAAACGCGGAAAGCGCCAAAAGAATTCACATAGAGGAAATTTCGGTTTTACTTATAGAGTCCACCGCGGTATCCCTTACGGCGTATCTGCTTTGCGAGCTTTCAAAAAGGAAAATAGATGTTATTTTCTGCGATGAAAAGCGCTGCCCCACAGGGCTGTATCTGCCGCTTTACGGCAGTCACGATACCGCGCTTAAGCTCCGAAATCAGGTAAAATGGAATGAATACACAAAGCAGCTTGTGTGGGCGGAGGTTGTTCGCGCAAAAATATCTGGGCAGGCGGCGGTGCTTAAAAAATGCGGGCGGGGGAATGCTTCGCTTTTGGAGCAATACATAAGCGGGATCGAGCCGGGAGATCCCACAAACCGCGAGGGGCATGCGGCAAAGGTATATTTCAATTCGCTTTTCGGCATGGAATTTTCCCGCAGCCTCGATAACAACATAAACGCCGCCTTAAATTACGGCTACGGCATTCTGCTTTCGGCTTTTGCGAGAGAGATCGTTGCGAACGGATACTCCACCCAGCTCGGAATATTCCACGATAACATGTTCAATCACTACAATCTCGCCTGCGATCTTATGGAGCCGTTCAGACCCTTTATCGATTACGCCGTAACAATGGCGGAGCTTTCGGAATTCGGGCATTCCGAAAAAATGAAGCTGGTTCAGGCCCTGAACCGACAAATTATCATTGACGGAAAAACACAGTATATGACGAACGCAATAAAAATATTCGTTAAGAGTATTTTTGACGCGCTCGGCGAAAACGATATTTCAAAAATAAGGCTGCCTGATTATGAGCTACAGATTTATGAGAATGCTGATATTTTTTGACCTCCCCGTGGAAACGCCGCAGCAAAAAAGGGAATATACTAAATTCCGAAAATATCTTATAAAAAGCGGATTTATGATGATGCAGGAATCGGTATATTGCAAAATAGTGCTGAATCAGACCGTTTTAAGCTCTGTCGGCAACGGTCTTCGCAAAAACAAGCCCGAGCAGGGCCTGATTCAGATGCTTACCGTCACCGAAAAGCAGTTTGAAAAAATGGAGTTTCTTTTGGGAGACAGCCGCGGCGATATTATAAATACGGACGAAAGGTTTATAGAGCTATGACTTTATCCTGCTATGAGCTGCAAGCGCCGCTCGAAATAACCGAAAACGGCGTTGCGACGCTTGTGATCGAAAACCCCGTTTTTTATCGGAGCTTTATTGAGGATCTGCTGCTGCAGTCGCAGTCATGCTCGTCAAGATTTACGCTGGCTGAAGGCAATACCGTGCTTAATCTTTCAAAGGAGGCCGAAATAATTACGGATATATTTCGGCTGCCCTTTGAATCGCGGACTGTTCAAAGCAGGGTCAATCAGGCGGCTGCCGATGAATTGGGGCTTTTGTCTGAAAGCTCCGCTGAGCTGCTCGGAAGAATAAATGCCGTCGGCGCGGATATAGCTTCGTCCTTAAGCTTTGAAGCCGGCTATACGCCTCTTGCGGACTTCGGCGGCATAATAAAGCTGCTCGGATTCCACATAGAGACCGAAGGGCTTTCCCTTCCCGAAAAAGCGGCGGAATATTTAAGCTTTTTAAGTCTGTACTGCGGAAAAAAGCTTTTTGTGATATTGAATCTTAAGGCTTCTCTTAACGGCAGGGAATTTTCCGAGCTTGCCAAATTGCTGCGCTATAAAAAAATCAGGGTGCTGCTTATAGAAAACCGAAAAAGCGAATTTTCCGCCGAAAATGAGACCGTAAGAATAATCGATAACGATCTTTGCGAAATATAGTTGATTTTTTTATTGCAGTATGCTATAATTCAGTTGCTGCACAGACAAAGCCGGGAATAATTTTCTTTAACTAAAAAATGTTCCGAACGCTTGTCTGACCGTTTGAATTTTCCGCCGTATTGTAGTGCGGTGAGCTTTCCCCTTAAAATTTGAGGTTTGAGAGTAGTGTAAATTCAGATGGTACTCAAACGCAGATAGGTCATAACCTTGTTCAGGAATTGTTTGAGAGTAGTGTAAATTCAGATGGTACTCAAACTGTGTACCCGTTTTTAAATAAGGCTCAAGAGTTTGAGAGTAGTGTAAATTCAGATGGTACTCAAACTTTCATTTGTTTTGATAATGTTTATTCTGCGTTTGAGAGTAGTGTAAATTCAGATGGTACTCAAACGAAAGACCGTTAAAAATCATGCGAGCATCAGTTTGAGAGTAGTGTAAATTCAGATGGTACTCAAACGAGGACTGGGCGCGCTGCAACGCCTGTATGGTTTGAGAGTAGTGTAAATTCAGATGGTACTCAAACTATACCCCGAGCTATAATTACCACTCCGAGGTTTGAGAGTAGTGTAAATTCAGATGGTACTCAAACTAAAAAGGTTCTTTTCATCAAGAAAGACGAGTTTGAGAGTAGTGTAAATTCAGATGGTACTCAAACGAAGTTATTAACAAGCCCGCGACCGAATTTGTTTGAGAGTAGTGTAAATTCAGATGGTACTCAAACTAACGTCAGTATTGCTCCGTTTGGACTCAAGTTTGAGAGTAGTGTAAATTTTAACAGTTATCAAACAAATTTATTTTTAGGCAATCGAAAATAAAACCGCCTGTACTCCCTGCATTGCAAGGGGTACGGGCGGTTCACTTAATTTTCGGTAATTCGGCGCAGCGCGCCCTTTTCCAGCCGTGACACCTGCGCCTGTGAAATTCCGATTTCCTCGGACACCTCCATTTGGGTCTTTCCCTGCATAAACCGCAGGGATAAAATATGCTTTTCCCGTTCATTAAGATTTTTAATGGATTCCTTAAGCGCAATTTCGTCAAGCCAGTTTCGGTCATCGTTATTGTCCCCGACCTGATCGAGCACATATATCGTGTCGCCGCCGTCGGAATAAACCGGGTCATAGAGCGATATGGGACTCACTATGCTTTCAAGCGCCATAACGACCTCCTCCTGCGGCAGCTGAAGCTCCGCCGCTATTTCACCGACGGTAGGCTCGGTTTGATTTTTGCTTGCAAGGCGCTCCTTGACCTGCATTGCCTTGTAGGCGGTATCCTTTATCGAGCGGCTCACGCGTATGGAATTATTGTCGCGCAGATACCGCCTGATCTCCCCGATTATCATAGGCACGGCATAGGTTGAAAAGCGAACCTTCTGCGTTACATCGAAATTATCTATCGATTTTATAAGCCCGATGCAGCCGACCTGAAACAGATCGTCGGGATTTTCCCCGCGTCCGGCAAAGCGCTGTATGACGCTTAAAACCAGCCTCAAATTCCCGTTTATCAGCTCCTCGCGGGCAGATCTGTCTCCCGCCGCGCTCTTTTTCAGCAGAGCCTCCTTTTCTGACTCCTTCATTACCGGAAGCCTTGAGGTATCGACTCCGCATATAATAACCTTATTTTTATACATAAACGGCACCTCCGAAATTCTCATTAAAAATTATTACCAGCAGGCACCGTTAATAAACTTTATTTATTTTTTTTGTTTCGACAAAATTCACTTGCATTTGCAAAAACACAGCCACCGGATGACGGCGGCGGAAAGGTCTTGACAAATTCGCTCTAATGTGTTAGACTGAAATTGAGCTCTAATGCGTTAGAGCCGGAAAGGAGCGTTTATTATGAGCACACCAAAGATTTTTGAAAGCGAGTACCGTTTTTGCCTTATTTTATGGGAATGCGAACCGATTAAAAGCAGCGAGCTTGTAAAGCTTTGCAGGGATAAGCTCGGCTGGAAGCCCACCACAACCTACACCGTTATAAAGCGCTTATCCGAGCGGGGCATTGTGAAAAACGAAAACACGGTGGTTTCGTCCCTTGTAAGCCGCGAGCAGGCACAGGCGGCGGAAATAGACGAAATGGTGGAAAAAACCTTCGGCGGCTCTTTGCCGGCGTTTATAGCGGCATTTACAAAGCACCGCAGGCTTTCAGAGCGGGAAATCGATGAGGTTCAGCAGATGATAGACCGTTTCAGGGAGGGTGAAAGCAATGGGTGATTTATTTGTATCCGTTCTTAATATGAGCATATCCGCCGCGTGGGTATTGCTTGCGGTGCTGATTCTCCGTTTGATCTTTAAAAAAGCACCGAAGCGCATAACCGTGCTGCTTTGGTGCATTGTGGGGCTGCGGCTTATAATGCCCTTTTCGGTTGAGAGTATTTTCAGCCTTATACCGAGTAATGAGACGGTGAGCAAAGCGTGGGACTCTCCCAGACCTAACCTTAACTCGGGTATCACCGTGATTGATAACGGGGTAAACAATTATTTGGAGGGTCATTATTTTGAGGGCGTTACAAGACCCGCCGGGCATTTTACCGATATTACAACAATAGCCGCCGCAGCTTGGCTTATAGGTGCAGCGGCGCTGCTTATATACACCGCAGTAAGCTTTTTCAGGCTTAAAAAAGGGTTGCGCACGGCTGTGCTTTGGCGCGATAATATTTTTCAAAGCGAAAAAATTTCCTCGCCTTTTGTTTTCGGAATTATAAAGCCTAAAATTTATCTGCCCTTCGGCATAACGGAGCGCAACGCAGAGAGTGTAATTCTGCATGAGCAGGCGCATATTTCCCGCAGGGATTATTTATGGAAGCCGCTGGGTTTCCTTCTTTTAAGCGTTCATTGGTTTAACCCGCTTATGTGGCTTGCATATATACTGTTTTGCAGGGATATTGAGTTCGCCTGTGATGAAAGGGCAATAGGTCTGTTGAACACCGATAAACGGGCGGATTATTCCGAGGCACTGCTCAATTGCAGCGCGGGGCGGCATATGCTTTTCGCATATCCTCCGGCGTTCGGCGAGGTGGACGTTAAAAGTCGGGTAAAAAGCGTGCTTAATTACAAAAAGCCCGCCTTTTGGTTAGCCGCCGCGGCGGTTATTGCGGGCATAGCTGCGTCCGTTTGCCTGCTTACAAGCCCCAAAACCGGCTCGAGCAGATCAGACAGTCTTGTGGTTCGGGATTGCATTGTAGAAGACGGGTGCGAGGGCATTGGCTATAAGCTTGTTTCAAGCACATACGAAAAAAATAATATATCTATCCGCGTTAAGTGGACTAATAAACGAAAAGAAGATCTTTATTTCGGTGAAGAATTTAAGCTTTTTAAAACCGACGGCGACGCCGCCTGCACGCAGAAAAAAGCTACCGGCTTTGCCGCCGTGGGGAATATAATAAGCCCCGGCGGCAGCAAGACCGAAATTTATAATTTATCGGCTTATTACGATATTGAGCCCGGGGTACAATACAGGCTTGAAAAAACCTTTTATTTAAAGAGCGCGAATGACAAAAAATACAAAGCCTATATTGTTTTCAAAGCGGGCGAGGCTTTGGCTGAATATATGCCCGAAAAGGCAGCATATACTGAGCCTTCGTCCGACTATACGAATGATAATATCCCCCAATTCAAAGTGGATAATTTCAGTTTTTCATTGCTTAAAAAAGAGCCTGCATCGTCCGAATGGGAAAAAATCGACGGACTTCAATCAGTAAGGCTTAAAAAATCGGAATTTGATAAATCGTTTTCAGGCGGAGTATGGGTCGACGGCTTATCGGCGAAGAAGCTCCGTCGGGATAATTTACACGCTTTTACGGCGTTTAATACAGACGGCAGCTTTTATTATCTGCTTGAGCAGAAAAACGGTGACGTTTATATTGCAAAGGGCAGCCAGCTGTCAGAGGATTTTCCCGTCAACTGGCTGTTTAAAATGAAGCGTACGGATGAAAACGGCAATATGAGCCTCGGTGAGCTGCAGAATGCGGTGTATCCGAGCGGCGGAAGCAATCGTCAGGAGCAATAATGATGAGGAAATTTTCGGCGAATTACAGCAATTCACTGTTGTAATGCGCTCTTTCTCCACCGATAAATTTCGGTCTGACCCTTGCAGCCAACACCTTTGCGCTGCCGATAAAATCGTTTTTGAGTCTTACGGGCACCGCGACCTTTTTCAGATGCATTCCGATAAGTGTAAAGCCTATGTCAAGCCCTGCGTCAGCTTTGATCTCCTCAAGCGCCGCAGGGTTTTTAAATGCCGCGTATGCCGCCGTTGCAAACGAGCCGCCCGCTTTTGGGAAGGGCACAACATTGACCGGCTCGGCATTCGGCACGGCGGCGCGCTCGCAAATCACGGCGCGGTTTAAGTGCTCGCAGCATTGTGCGGCTACAAATACGCCCTTCTCGTTTGCCGCGGCATAAATTCCGTCGAAAACCTCCCTTGCAATTTCGGGGGACGAATCGGTTCCGATTTTTTCGCCCGAAATTTCACTTGTTGAGCAGCCGACTATGAGTATCTGACCCGATTTTAGACCCGCAATTTCAATTATTTCCTTTGCGGCGTTATATGCCTGATATTTATATTCCATATTAATCACCGTAAATATAATACCACATTTTTTTATAAAAGTAAATCGGACGACGCAAAACGGGTTCGGATTATTCTCGTTTGCCTAAAGTTTG
>USLH01000005.1 GCA_900555435.1 uncultured Oscillospiraceae bacterium
TCCCGGCGGCCCTCAGGCCGGTATCGACGAAGGCTGCTTTGTGGATCTGAACCCCTATCTGGACGAGTATATGCCCGATTACAAAGAGGCTCTGGACTGCAGCGACGGCTCCTTTGCCAGCTGGGAATGGGGCCCGGAAAAAGAGCTCTATAACCTGCTCCCTCAGGACTCCTTCCGCCGCTACAACACCACCAAGGACGGCTCTCTCTACGGCGTGACCCAGATCTGGACCCAGTCCTACCTTCCCGATGTCGGCCCCGTTATCCGCAAGGACTGGCTGGATGAAGCAGGCTTGGACGTTCCCCAGACGCTGGACGATCTGGCAAAAGTCCTGGAAGCCTTCAAGGCCCGGGGCGGCGACGTGATTCCCATGAATTTAGGACAGGGCGGCACCAACGGCAACGACGGCGCCATCATCAGCGCCTTTGACCTCTACGCAAACTTCTGGACCATGAGCGACAACGCCACGAAGGTCGAGCCTCACGCTTACACTCAGGACGCCTTCAAGGACTACCTGACCCTGATGAACGACTGGTACTCCAAGGGCTATATCGACCCCGACTTCATGAACCGGGACGACGATGCGCTGTCCTCCCTCTTCTTAAGTGACCGTCTGGGCATCTACTTCGGCACCTGGACTCAGCCGGAAGACTGGAAGAATCTGTACACCGGCGATCAGGCATTTGACGTCGTGGCCATGCCCCTGCCCCGGAAGTCCACCGATCAGCAGCTCCATTGGTGCAACCACTACATGAGCGTTCCCACCAACAACACCGTCATCACCACCTCCTGCGAGCATCCGGAGATCGCCGCCGCCTGGCTGAACGTCGGCTTCACCAAGGAAGGCATCCTCCGCGGGACTTACGGCGTGGAAGGCGAGACCTATGAACTGAAAGACGGCGTGCCTTACTACACCGACTACGTCATCAACGGCGATCAGGACTATATCTTCAGCTGCGAACTGTTCAACAACTCTTCCTCCTACAACAGTCTCCGCTCCGTCTTCATGCGGTCTTCCGCCGATGCGGCCACCAAGATCTCTCCCTCTGCTGAAACCATGGAGATCTGGCAGCAGAACGCCGACTGGGATTCCGTCTGGACCTACGTCACCTTCTCCGACGACGGCTGGGGACAGTTTGACACTGCCTACAATGATGCCTGCACCTACGGCGACCCCATGGTGCTGAAGTTCATCATCGGCGAGGAGAGCCTCGACAAGTTCGACGAGTTCAAAGAAACCTGCAAGCGTCTCGGCATGGATAAGGCCCAGGAGCTGGCTCAGGCCGCTCTGGATAACATGTCTGAATAATTCCCTGACACAAAAGGAGAGAATGCACCGTGTTACGCCGACTGAAGCTGGATCTCCAGCGCAACTATCAGGCTTATCTGATGGTTCTTCCGTCCATCGTCCTGATCTTCATCTTCTGCTACATTCCCATGTACGGGGTTCTGATGGCCTTCGAGAATTACCGTCCTCAGCTGGGTGTGCTGGGGAGCGAATGGGTGGGGCTATACCACTTCAAGGATTTCTTCACCTCCCCCCATTCTCTGAACGTCCTGCGGAACACGGTGGTTATCAGCGTGTATAGCCTGCTGGTAGGCTTCCCTTTTCCTATCATCCTTGCACTGCTTTTAAACGAAGTGCGCTGCCAGGCGTACAAACGCACGGTGCAGACCATCTCCTATATGCCCTATTTCATCTCCAACGTGGTTATCTGCGGTATGCTCAAATCCTTCTTAGCCTACGACGGCCTGTTTAACCAGATCGGCGCCGTTTTCGGCATGGCTCCCAAGAGCTTTTTGAGCAATCCCGCCCTTTTCCCGAGCGTCATTGTCTTTTCCGACCTCTGGCAGAGCATCGGATGGAACTCCATCATCTACATGGCTGCTCTGGCCGGGATCGACCCTGACTTGTACGAAGCCGCCCACATCGACGGGTGCGGGCGGCTCCGGCAGATCTGGCACATCACCCTGCCGGGTATCGTTCCCACCATGGTCACCCTGCTTATCTTGAGCATCGGCGGCCTTCTCAGTGCAAACTCCGACAAGATCCTGCTCCTTTACAGCCCCCTGACCTATGAGACCGGAGACGTCATCGGCACCTTCGTTTACCGCCGGGGCATCAAAGGCGGCGACTTCAGCTACTCCACTGCCGTCAGCCTTTTCCAGACGGTCATCAACTTCCTGCTGCTGATCTTCGCCAACTGGTTCAGCAATAAAACCACCGAAACGAGCCTTTGGTAAGGGGGAATCTCACATGGCCAAGCATTCAAACCGCATCAAGAAAACGTCCGGTGACATCGTCATGGACGTGGTTATCTACATTCTTTTGACTCTTCTTGCCCTGATCTGTCTCTATCCTCTGTATCAGGTGGTCGTCGATTCCTTCAGCGACCCGAACATCGTCATGAAGAAAAACGGCCTCCTCTTCAAGATTGAGGGCTTTCAGGTGGACGCCTATAAAATGGTGTTCTCCAATAAAAACATTGCTACCGGCTTCAAAAACTCCCTGTTCTATATCGTTGTCGGTACTGGCATCCAGTTCCTGACCACCGTAACGGCCGCCTATGTGCTCTCCAAAAAAGGCGCCATGCTCAAAAAACCGATCATGATCTTTTTCGCCATCACCATGTACTTCGGCGGCGGACTGATTCCCTCCTTCCTGCTTGTCAATAAGATGGGGCTCATGGACACCTGCTGGGCGATCCTGCTTCCCGGCGCCTGCAACGTCTGGAACATCATCATCATGCGCACCCAGTTTGTGAACATCCCCGACGGCTTAAAAGAAGTCGCCACCATCGACGGAGCCAGCGACGTGACCATCCTCTTCCGGATCCTCATCCCGCTGAGCGGAGCCGTTATCGCCGTGCTGGTGCTGTTCAGCGCAGTCGGCTACTGGAATATGTGGTACGAGCCCATGATCTACCTGACCAAGCGCTCCCAGTACCCCATCCAGTCTGTGCTCCGTGAGATCCTCATCGACAGCAACGCCCAGATGATGGCCGGCGCGGGCAAGACCCAGATAAAACTCAGCAACACCAAAGACCCCGCCATCCAGACACTGGTCAAATACGCCAATATCGTCGTCTGCACCATCCCGATCTTAGTAGTCTACCCCTTCGCCCAGAAGTATTTCGTCAAGGGCGTTATGGTCGGCTCTCTGAAGGGCTGAGAAAGGAGATCCCGATGAAAAATTGTCTCATCGGCGCAAAGCGCCTTCTGACCCCCAACGGCTGGGAAGAAAACAAAGTCCTGACCATCGAAGATGGTCGGATCACCCGGATTGCCGCCGGAACCACAGCGGACTTTACGGCGGAGATCCTCTCCCCTGCCCCCATCGACCCCCATCTTCACGGCGGCGATGGCTTCGACATCACCAAGTCTTCAGTAGAGGGCATGGAAGCGTGGCTGCTGCGTCTGGCCCAGTCCGGTGTCGGCGCCATCCTCGCTTCCCCCTACACCTGCCCCATCGACACCATGCGGGAAGATCTTTCCATCATCCGGACGGTCATGAAGCGCCAGAAAGAAGAGGGCATCCCCGGCGCACGTCTTCTGGGCGCCCATCTGGAAGGTCCTTTTATCAGCCATAACCGCCCCGGCGCCATGTGCCAGGAAGACATTGCAGTCCCTTCCGAAAAGACCTGCCGCCAGCTGCTGGAGGGCTTTGAGCCCATCGTCCGGGAAATGTCTTTAGCCCCGGAGGTCCCCGGCGCATTTGAAGTCATCGACTATTTAAAGAGCATCGGCGTCCGGATTCAGGCCGGCCACTGCGACGCTACCTTCGAAGAGGGCGAAGCCGCTTTCGAACGGGGCGTCGGCTCCATCTGCCATTTCTTCAATGCCGCCCGCCCCATCCATCACCGGGATCCCAGCTTCCTCTCCGCCGGCATCGTCCACCGGGAGATCTACGCTGAGATGATCACCGATCTGGTCCATTTAAAGCCCGGCGCCATCCGGTTCCTCTGGACCTGCAAAGGCCCCGACCGGATCATCCTCATCTCCGACGCCGTCTCCACCACCAACCTTCCCGACGGCCGCTACCTTGATAATGGCGACTGGATCGAAGTGATCAACGGCGCTTCCTACAACACCACAAGCGGCACCTTAAACGGCGGCGGCACCTATCTGCCCGGCGCTGTCCGGAACCTGGTCTCTCTGGGTGTTTCCGCCGACCAGGCCCTGAACGCCGCTGCTGCAAACGCTGCCCGATGGCTGGAACTGGATTCCGGCATCCGCTTAGGCGCTGAAGCCACTCTCACCGGATGGGACAAGGATCTCCAGCCGCTCTTTACCTATGCCGGCGGTTTCCTCCATCGGAAGGAGGAGGTTCTTTGAGAGCCATCGGCATTGACGTAGGCGGCACCGCCATTAAATTTGCCCTTGTTTCCGACGGGGAAGTTCTCCTTCGGGCCCAGTGCCCCACCCCCACCGGCGATCCGCCTGCTCTGGCGAAGGCCGCCGCCGCCCTGATTCGGGAAAACGCCCCGGATTGGGAAATGCTCCCCATCGGTTTTGCCTGTGCCGGAGACGTGGATCCGAAAACGGGTCTGGTCTCCGCCGATAATTTAGGCTGGCAGAACGTCCCCTTGGGCTCCCTCCTCCGGGAAGCCTTAGGCCGGGACGTTCTTTTGGAGCAGGACACCCACGCCGCCATGATGGCGGAATGGGCAAACGGATCCTTAAAAGGCGAGAAGAACGCCCTTTACCTGACCATCGGCACCGGTGTCGGCGGCGGAGCCATTTTGGACGGCCGCCCCTACCGGGAGATCCGCCGTCCGGGCTCTGAGTTCGGCCACATGATCACCCACGCCGGCGGCGAACCCTGCCCCTGCGGGGAAAGAGGCTGCTATGAGCGCTACGCCTCCTCCGCCGCACTGGTTCGCCGGGCGAAAGGCTACAAAAACGCCAAAGAGATCGTGGACGCCGTCCAGAGAAACGACCCGGCGATCCTCCCCATCTGGGAAAGCTACATCGAAGAGGTCTGCGTAGGACTTGTAAGCCTCATGGCCATCTTTTATCCGGAGGTCATCTCCATCGGAGGCGGGATCAGCGCTTCCGGGGACTTCCTCCTGAGCGCCATTCTGAAAGGGCTTTCCCATCACGAAGGCTATCGAAAATACTATTCCCACATCCGCATCCGTCTGGCGGATTTCGGAAACGATGCAGGCGTCTTGGGTGCTGCCGCAGCCGCCTGCCGGGAATTGGAAAAGGAGTAACGATTATGGATTCTCTCTCCGTCAAAGAAATGCAGGAGCTGCAGAAAGAGCTCCACCGGGTCTACGAAGACGACTGGGGCGAGCTTACCCCGGACTGTGCCGAAGAATGCCTCCTCTGGACCATCGGCGAGGTTGGCGAAGTCATCGACGTCATCAAGAAAAAAGGCTGCCAGACCATTATAAACGACCCGGCCGTCCGTTCCCATTTTACCGAAGAGGTCTGCGATGTGCTGATGCACCTGACCGATTTCCTGATCTCCTTGGGGATCACCCCCGAAGAGATCAGCGACAGCTTCCGTGCCAAGCAGAAACGGAATCTGGAACGCTGGAAATGACTCTCCTGACGAAAGGATTTTTCTTTTATGCCGATGCTCTATGAAAACGATCTTTTCTGCGGCTGGCAGCCGGAGAGTTTCCGGGCCGCCGGCGGGGAAGATCCCAGGTTTGATGTGAAATCCATCGCCCTGTCCTGCTGCCGCAACGACTGGGCAGGCGCTTCCATCGCCATCCGCTATACCGCCCCGACCATCCTTCTGATGGAAAACCGGACAGATTTCACCCCCGTCCCCAACCGCTTCCCCGGAAACCCCGCCATCACCGTCCGTCCGCAGGTGATCTGCCCGGGACTTTCCGTGAACCTTTACCGGGCGGGGATGGTCTTAGACGACAACCAGGTCTATAAAGCCGATCCTCTCTTTGACTCCGGAACTTCCCGTGCCCCTTCCTGGCGGGTTCTCCAGCTGTTTTTGGAGGTGAAAGTTCCTGCCGGAACCGCTCCCGGGATCTACTCCGGCGAGGTGCGGATCTATCTTCACCGGATGTACGACGACGAGATCCTCGCCGAGACCCTCCCCTTCACCGTAGAGGTCGCCGATGTGACCATTCCCGCCGGCCCTGATCGGAAGTTTCACCTGACCATCTGGCACCATCCCACGAATCTTGCCCGTCACTACGACGTTCCTCTCTTCTCCGACCGGCATTTTGAGCTTTTGGAAAACTACATCCGCTCCCTTTCGGAGATGGGAAGTGTGGTTTCCTCCGTTGTCGTGGCGGATATCCCCTGGGCGGGGCAGTTCTGCTACAACAAGCGGGATCCCCTTTCCGACCTTTTTGAATATAGCCTCGTCCGGATCCGCCGGGACGCATCCGGTATCTTCCACTACGATTTCTCCATCCTGGACCGGTATCTCCGCCTCTGCAAGAAGTACGACATGACCCGGGAGATCTACCTCTTCGGCCTGATCCGCAACTGGACAGACGAAGAAGCCGGCTACGGCAACATCACCGAGGATTATCCCGATGCCATCCGCCTGCGTTATGTAGATGAGGCCGACGGAGCCGGAAAATTCATGCGGAAGGCCGAAAACATCCAAGCGTACATCGCCGCTCTTTACGCTTGGCTCAAGGAGAACGGGTGGGCGGAGTTCTGCGTGATCTCCGCCGATGAGCCCCCGGATATGGACGCCTATAGCCGCTCCCTCGCCATCCTCCGGGAAGTGGCTCCCGATCTGAAGACCCAGCTGGACATTCCTCCCTCCATCATCAACCAGCGGCCGGAGCTTCACTTTGACACCTACACCCCCGGCATCGACGGCATCTTCTTCAGCGAAAAGGAAGAGCGGGGCGCCACCAAAAAGGCCGTGGCCCGCTGCACCGGAAAGGTCTCCTGGTCCACCTGCTGCTGGCCCCTGACCCCCAACAACTTTCTCCGTTCCCCTTTGCTGGAAGGACGGATCTGCGGGCTGCTGGCGGAGTGGCTCAAAATGGACGGCTTCCTCCGCTGGGCCTTCAACTGCTGGCCGGTGGATCCCTATCAGGGTCTCGACACTATGGACTGGCCCTACGGCGATGCCTTCTTCGTCTATCCCGGAAAAGACGGCCGCCCGGTTCCCTCGCTGCGCTATTTTGCCCTGAAGCGGGGAGCCGGCGACTATGAGCTGATGCAGATGGTAAAAGCCGCCCGCCCCGACGGGGAAGCCATCGTGGACGATGCCCTGAACCTCATTTTCCGGGAACCGGACGTGACCTGCTGGAACATTTGCGAAGTAAGTGATGCTCAATTCAGCTACAACCCTGCCGATTATGAGGAGGTCCGCCGCCGTCTGGTCGCCGCTCTCACCGAAACTGCCCGATAAGGAGGGGTTTTTATGAACCGCACGGAAATTTTAAGTAAAACCGACCACACCCTTCTGGCTCCGCAGGCCACCTGGGAAGAAGTGGAAGCCCTCTGCAAAGAGGCGCTTGCCTATCACACTGCCTCTGTCTGCATCTCCCCTTGCTATGTCCTTCCTGCGAAGAAAGCCTTCCCGGATCTGACCGTCTGCACCGTGATCGGCTTTCCCAGCGGTGCCCATACCACCGCCTGCAAGGTGATGGAGACAAAAGACGCCATCGCAAACGGCGCTGATGAGGTGGATATGGTCATCAACGTCGGGTTCGTCAAAGACGGGCGCTTCGACGCCGTTCTCGACGAGATCCGGCAGGTGAAGGCTGCCGCCGGCTCCCGCATCTTAAAAGTCATCATCGAGACCTGCCTGCTCACCGAGGATGAGAAGATCCGCCTCTGCGATATTGTAAGCCGCTCCGGAGCTGACTTCATCAAAACCTCCACCGGCTTTTCCAAAGGCGGGGCCACCCCCGAAGACATCCGCCTGATGCGGAAATACTGCGCTCCCGGACTGAAGATCAAAGCTGCCGGCGGCATCTCCACTTTAGCCGACGCTGAGGAATTCCTGAAACTGGGCGCCGACCGTTTAGGAAGCAGCCGCATCGTCCGGCTGATCCGGGAAGAGGAGGGTGTTTGAAATGGCAGAAGAACTCCTCTACCACCTGCAGATGAAAAAAGGGGACGTGGGCCGCTACGTCCTTCTTCCCGGCGACCCCGGCCGCTGCGAACAGATCGCATCCTATCTGGACGATCCCCATCTGGTGGCCTATAACCGGGAATACAAGACCTACACCGGCACCCTTCTGGGCGAAAAAGTCAGCGTCACCTCCACCGGTATCGGCGGTCCCTCCGCCGCCATCGCCGTGGAAGAGCTTGTAAAGATCGGCGCCGACACCTTCATCCGGGTCGGCACCTGCGGCGGCATGAACGCAAACGTCATCCCCGGCAGCATCGTCGTGGCCAACTCTGCCATCCGTGCCGAGGGCACCAGCCGGGAATACCTTCCCATCGAATTTCCTGCCGTCGCCGACCATCAGGTGACCTGCGCCCTGGAAGCCGCCGCAAAAAGCCTGAACCTTCCCTGCAAAGTAGGGGTCGTCCAGTGCAAGGATTCCTTCTACGGCCAGCATGAGCCAGAAGCCCAGCCCATCTCCGACGACCTTCTCCGACGTTGGAGCGCATGGATTCGGGGCGGCTGCTTTGCTTCGGAAATGGAATCCGCCGCCCTCTTCGTTCTGGGCAGCTGCCGCAGCGTCCGTACCGGCACGGTCTTGCTGGTCTGCGCCAACAAGGATCGGGAGAAGTTAGGCTACTCCGACCCCTCCTTCCACGACACGGCTCCTGCGATCCAGACCGCCATCGAAGCCATCCGCCGCCTGATCCTCTCCGACCGGGAGGCCAACGCATGATCAAAGACCTCACCCTACGCCGCTTAGCCCTGCTGCTTGGCGGCGTAGCGCTGCTTTCTCTGGGCGGTGCCTTCTTCTCCTGCTCCGGGCTTGGCATGGATCCTCTTTCCGTTTTGTACAGCGGCATTGCCGCCCTGACAAAGCTGAAATTAGGCACGGCCCTTTTTGCCGCAAATGCCGTCTTTCTGATCCTTCTCTTTTTCCTTGACCGGAAGCGCATCGGCCTTGGCACCGTTGCCATCGTTCTGGTGGTGGGTCCCCTTTTAAACCTCCTGCTCTGTCTCTTTCCGGAAACGCCCCACAGTTTTCTCCTGCGGCTCTGCTGCTGCGGCCTGGGGATCGTCTCCTACGGGGTGGGCATGGCGTTTTACCTTTCCGCCGATTTAGGCTGCGGCCCCACCGACGGGCTGATGCTCTGGCTTCAGGAACACACGCCCCTCGCCCTTCGCTGGTTCAAGGTGGGCTTCGACATTTTCTGTGTCATTGCCGGCGCCCTTATGGGCGGAGCTTTCGGCATCGGAACCGTTTCAGCAGCTTTTCTCTCCGGCCCCGCCATGTGCGTCGTCTTGAAACTCATGGGCCGTGACCCCGAAGGAGGACAAAAACAGTGAAACGCATCTTCCTCATCGTTCTTGACAGCTTCGGCATCGGCGAACTCCCAGACGCCGTCCGCTTCGGAGACGCCGGCAGCAACACCCTCGCCGCCATCCGGAAGCACCCCGCTTTTTCGACCCCAAATCTCCGGAAGCTGGGGCTTTTCCACATCGACGGCGTCGCCCCGCAGCCGGATCAATCCCCCTCCTTCACCGGCTGCATCGGCCGCATGGCAGAAGCCTCCAACGGCAAAGACACCACCGTCGGCCACTGGGAGATCGCCTGCGTCCCCTCCTATACCCCTCTCCCCACCTATCCGAACGGCTTCCCGGAGGATTTCTGCCGGGAGTTTTCCCGCCGCACCGGGAAAACCCTCCTCTGCAACCGCCCCTACTCCGGCACCGAAGTGATCCGGGACTACGGCGAGGAGCAGATGAAAACCGGCGGCCTGATCCTTTACACCTCCGCCGACAGCGTCTGCCAGTTAGCCGCTCACGAGGAGGTCGTCCCCATCGAGGAGCTTTACAAGGACTGCGCCATCGCCCGGGAAATGCTGCAGGTAGGCCGGGTCATCGCCCGTCCCTTCACCGGCAAAGCCCCCAGCTTTGAGCGCACCCCCCGCCGCCGGGATTTCTCCCTCTCCCCTCCCGGGAAGACGATCCTGGATTTTCTGGCGGAAGCCTCTTTTGACACGATCAGCGTAGGGAAGATCTTCGACATCTTCGCCGGCCGCTCCATTTCTGAGGAGTTCCACACCACCGACAATTCAGATGGCATGGAAAAGACCTCCGCCCTGCTCCAAAAGGACTTCACCGGCCTGTGCTTTGTCAATCTGGTGGATTTTGACATGAAGTATGGCCACCGCAACGACGTGGAAGGCTACGCCGCCGCCATGACCCGCTTCGATCGCTGGCTCGGCGGCTTTCTCCCCCAGCTGAAAGAGGAGGACGCCCTTTTCATCACCGCCGACCATGGTTGCGACCCCTCCACCCCCAGCACCGACCACTCCCGGGAGTACACCCCCTTCCTTGCGGCGGGAGCCTCTCTCCGCTCCGGCGTGAACCTCGGCACCCGCTCCACCTTTGCCGACATCGGCAAGACCATCCTGGACGCCTTTTCCGTCAAAAACAGCGCCTTCGGCACCTCCTTCTGGGATACGATCCGTGCCGACCGCACCTGAATTTCTCTCCCATAAAAAACAGCCTGCCGAACTCCCGACAGGCTGTTTTTATTTACCTTTCCACTTTTAGTCGATCCCGATCGCTTTACCCAGTGCAAAAATAATTCATCCAAAAGATGCGAATTATTAGCGAGAAATATTTTCCTCAAGTATACCTCCATGAATTTGATACAAATCCGCATTCTCTGCAAGCTCTTCATATATTTCTTCATAGGTTTTTTGAATTTCCTCTTGTAATGAAGAAAACGACTCTCCATCATAGCACGCAATATTACTATTTTGTGAAAAGGTAAAGACATTGTTTTGAGGTGGGTTGCAAATGAACATACTATTTTCAAAATCACATAAAATATAATAATTCTTTTTTTCACGATGTTCTAAAAAAAGGATGACTCGATCACCACTATGAGGCTTTGTAACCATGCTAGTTTCATCGCCCAATATGTGCAAGAGGATTTCCTCGCTTTCCACATTTCCATATAAAACCTGTTCTATAGAAACCGTGAAATCTGTAAAGGGTAAAACTGCTTTGGGGTTCGTATCGTTTTCCCCGACAGCAAGAGAAATGTTCTGCGTTGTCCCCTCTAAAATTGTTCCCTCCACTACAACATCCGCAATAATGCAATTGGCCTTTAATCCTGGTTCATATATGCGTGTCATCTGTATATCTGCAGAGGCTTGTATTTTATCGTCTTTTTTATAATGATAGCGCTGATTTCCGCAACCAACGCAAAGAAATAAACAACAAGCCATGCTCAACCAAATCAACCCTAATTTTTTCATAATACCTATCTCTTCTTCTTTGTTATCCAGATTAGCACTTGATTCGAATAAGTTTTACGCAGCTCTTCTAGATCATAGGATTTAAGGCTCGTACTAAAATATGGATAATACTTATCACCTGGTTTTGACAGTACAGGAAACATCAAACATTTTTCCAATGTGTCCTGCAGCTCCAGCTCACTTACTTCACAAGGATGTCTAAGTCCAACAGCGTGTCCCGTTTCATGCCGAATTAAATATTCCTTTTCTGATGCACTCAAAGAATCTACTGTTTTGGGGTGAATCAGCACAATAGAATAAGTAATGAATCCTATAGAAAAGACGTTGTCCGTATCACTAGTTAATGACTTTCCAAATAACCATTCATCTTCTGAATTTTTTGAAAGAGTCATGCCAAGGATGTTTCCGCCAATAACATCAAAGTTATCCATGCTTAAATCTATATTGGATTCATCTCTGGACGTTTCATCTGTTCCTCCGGCTTCTTTGTCATTGAGCCAGCCGAAGGTATATTTTGCTCCGCTGTCCATCTGACCGGGCGTGCCCATAGAGAGTTGCCGCCAGCACGCCCGCTGCGACCAAACTGAACCGTTTCCGAATTCGCTGTTTCATTGTTTTTTATCCTGTTTCCTTGACATAAGTGAAAAACTATTGTGGATGGTGCTACCTTCACTATACCAGAAACTCCCTCTTTTGTCTACCCTGCAAAAAAGAAAAGCGCCCTGCAGCCGTTCAAAGACCGCAAAGCGCTTTTGGAGGTTAAAATCTCGTTTAAACCAGCCGGTTCAGATAGTCAAGGCTCTCCTTCACCGCAGAGACACTGTTCAGGTTGTCCAGCTCGACGATGATGTACTTGGCATACCCCAGCTCCTTCGCCTTGTTGACGATGCCGGGAACGTCCAGAATACCCTTGCCCACGGCGACGAAATCGCCGTTCTTGAGGGCGCCCACTTCCCGGAGCTTCTTGAACGCATCCGCCGTCACCGGAGGCTCGATGGCTTCATAAAGGTTCACGGGATCCGCCTGCGCCGCCAGATCCTTCTGGTGAATCATGGTGCAGCGGGAGCCCAGCTTCTCCAGCATCTGAATGGGGTCGAAGCCCGCCCGCTTCACCCAGTAGGCGTCCATCTGGAACTGCACCAGCTCCGGATCCGTCTCCTTCAAGAACAGATCCAGCGCCACGCCGTCACCCATGGGAACGAACTCCTGGAAATGATTGTGATAGTAAAACTCCAGCCCGTTTTCCTTGCAGAGCCGGCCCATCTCGTTGCAGGTCTGCGCCAGAGCCTTCACCTCGTCCTCGGTGTTCATCAGCTCGAAGGGCAGCACCAGCCGGGGAGTCCCCATCTGAAGGTTGTCCTCGATGACCTGCTTCATGCTCTCGGGGTCGGAGGAAAACTTGACGTGGCTGGAAATGGGGGTCAGCCCCATCTCCTTCACCCGCTTGCCGATCTCGGCAGGGGTGGCCACGGGGACGCCGTTTTCGTCCTCCGGGGTGGTCACATATTCGATGTACTTGCAGCCGGTGTCCGCCAGCTGCTGCAGCGTTCCGAAATAGTCCTCACGGAGCATTCCCATCAGGGAAAAAATCGTTGCACCGGTTTTGATCGCCATAAAAATCCGCCTTTCCGGCACGCATCAGCCCTTGACGGCGCCGATGGTGATGCCTTTTACGAAGTATTTCTGGAAGAAGGGATAGATGATCATGATGGGCAGGGCGCCGATCACGGCGATAGCCATCTTGATGCCGACGCTGGGCATATCCTGGGTCAGCTCTGCCGCCGCAGAGGAGTCAGCGCCGGACTTCAGGAACTGCACGTCCTTGAGCATCTGATTGAGCATATTCTGGATGGAGTAGAGCCGGGAGTCGGTCAGGTAGTAAAGGCCGTTTTTCCAGTCGTTCCAGTACCCTAACCCGATCAGCAGCGCCATGGTTGCGATCATGGGCAGGCTCATGGGAAGCACGATGGTAAAGAGGATCCGCCACTCTCCCGCTCCGTCGATCCGGGCGGCTTCCACTACAGCTTCCGGGACGTTTGTGGTAAAGTACGTCCGCATCATAATGACGTAAAACGCACTGATCAGCAGCGAGGGGATCAGAAGCGCCCAGATGGTATTCTTGATGTGGAGGTACCGGGTGTACATGATGTAGGTCGGAACCAGTCCGCCGTTGAACAGCATGGTGAAGAATACGAAGAAGGCGCAGACATTCCGTCCGAAAAATTCCCTCCGGGAAAGAGGATACGCCATCATGACCGTCATCAGAAGGCTTACCGTGGTGCCCACGACGGTGACCAGAATGGTGATACCGTACGCCCGACCGATCTTTGCGGCGTTTTTCCAGAGATATGCATAAGACTGGAACCCGAACTTGCTGGGGATGATGGAGTAGCCCTCCCGGATCAGGGTCTGCTCATCGGTGATGGAGGACATGATGAGCAGCAGGAAGGGGAACAGGCAGCACAGTGCCAGCAGGACCATGATGATGTTGGCAATGAGCTGAAAGGGGCCTTTCTTTTCAACCATTTTCGTTCACTCCTTCCTCAGAACAGGGCGTTTTCTTTGCTGATCCGCCGTACCGCATAGTTGGCGAGCAGAACCAGGACAAAGCCGATGATGCTCTGATAGAAACCGGCGGCGGAGGACATCCCCACGTTGTTCTGCCGGATCAGTCCCCGGTAGACGTAGGTGTCGATGGTGTTGGTTACATCATAAAGCGGGCCGGAATCCATGGGGACCTGATAGAACAGGCCGAAGTCGGAATAGAAGATCTTGCCGATGCTCATCAGCGTCAGGGTGATGATGGTGGGGACCAGCTCCGGCAGGGTGATGTGCCGGATCTGCTGCCAGCGGCTGGCGCCGTCGATGACCGCCGCCTCATAGTAGCCCCGGTCGATGCCTACCAAGGTGGCATAGTAAAGGATGCAGTTATAGCCGAAGGTCTTCCAGATGTAGATGATGATCAGGATGGCCGGCCAGTATTTGGATTCCGTGTACCAGGAGATCTCCTGCTTCCCCAGGGGCCGCAGGATGCTCAGGTTCACAAAGCCGTTCTCGCTGGACAGCATGGCGTAAACCAGGTAGCTGACCACGACCATGGAGATCAGGTACGGAAGCAGGATCACCGTCTGATAAGTCTTTTTCAGCATCATGGAGGTGATCTCATTCAAGAGGATGGCCACCGCAATAGCAATGACCGTCCCCAGAATGATGAAGATGATGTTATACCCCAGCGTATTCCGGGTGATGTTCCACGCTTCCTTGGTTTTAAAAAGATATTCGAAGTTGGAAAACCCGACCCAGGGGCTCTTCAGAATGCCCTTGTTCCAGTTGACCTGCTTAAAGGCAATGACCAGTCCGGCCATGGGGATGTAGTTGTTGATCAGCAGATAGATCGCACCGGGCAGAAACATCAGATAAAGGGGAATATTGTGCCGGATGCGAGCCTGAGCGGTGCCGCTGCTGACCTTCGCGCTTTTACTCATAACAATCCTCCTGTTCAGGACATTGAAAAAGGGGATACCGCAAGGCTCACGGTATCCCCATCTCTGGCTCGGGTATGGGGGGATTAACCGCCGTAGTTTTCCAGCCAGGTGTTCAGCTGACGCTGCTTCTCATCAATGATGTTCTGCAGGCCGGCTGCGTACAGTTCTTCGTTGAACTTGTCAAGAGTGGTGTCCGGATCCAGAGCGCCACAGAGCAGAGCCTTGTTATACTTGGAGACCACGTTGGTGCAGGCAGTCACTTCGTTGGTAACAGTCGCAGAGTCATAGGTGAAACCGAACGCAACGGACTTCTGGGCGTTGTTGTTGAACGCTCTCTGCTGATCCCAGATGTCGGCCGCGCTGCCTTCCCAGACGTCGCCGATGAACTGGTTGGGCTGGAGCCAGGTGCCGGATTTCCGGTAGTTGGAGGTGGTGGCGTCCAGGCCGTCGGCCCAGGTGATGATGTCCTGGCCGTTGGAAGCGCCGCCCTTTTCCAGAACCTTGTAGTGGGTGCCTTCGATGCCGTACATATAGAGGTTGCTGAGCTCGGGGTTGGTGAAGAGCTCATTCAGCACTTTCATAGCCGCTTCCGGATGTTTGCAGCCGCTGGAGATGGCCCAGGTGGCGCGGGAAACGTTGTTGGTGCAGCCCAGAGCAGGAACGATGTCCAGGCAGGCAACCTCAAAGCCCAAAGCAGAGGTGTTCTCGGCGTCGGAGCCGGGCTTCAGGTTTGAGAAGTAGCCGAAAGCCGTGCCGGCGCTCATCAGGGTGGTAGCAGTTTCGGTGGTGTTGACGGCGTCCGCCTGAATCAGACCCTCCTGCATCCAAGCGTACATCTCCTTGGCCAGGTTCTTATACTGATCGGTCTCATAGAGGTTCACGACGGTGGAATCAGTGGCCATATCAGCCAGAACACCCAGGTTGACGGTGTCGTCGCCCAGCGGATCCCAGCCCCAGTTCCGGATGTTCTCACCGGCGGAAACGGCTACGGGCCACATATTCTCCTTGCCGTTCTTAACCTTCAAAAGCTCTCTCTCCAGGTCGTCCAGGGTCTTGATGCTGGAAGCATCGAAGCCGACTTCGTCCGCCACGGATTTGATGTATGCAAAGCCCTGAGAGTTTGCAAGGTCACGGGCGGTGGTCACGCCGTAAATGCTGTCGCCTACCTGACCGCACTTCACATAATCGCCCAGCTGCTCCTTGATGCCCTGGCCGTATTTGTCAAGCAGGTCGTCCAGAGGAATGATCTGGCCGGAGTTGGCACAGGTGGGCAGCGGAACCATGTAAACGGCCAGAAGGTCTGCATCCTGACCGGAGGAGAGCATCAGGGAGGTCTGCTCCACATAGTTTGCATAAGAAATGAAGGTCAAGTCTACGTTGCAGTTGAACTTTTCCTCCAGGATCTTGTTCATCTCGTCTTCGACCATGGTGATGTCGGGCTCATTCTTGCCGGAGGACATAGTGACGACGTCTAAGGTCACAAGCTCGGACTCCCGCAGATCGTTGTCAGAAGAACCGGAGTTGCTTCCGGTGGTGCTGCTGCCGGAATTGGAAGAGGAGCTTCCGTTATTTCCGCAGGAAGCCATCAGGGACACAGACAGCATAGCACAAATCAGGGAGGCGAACAGTCTCTTTTTCATTGGTATCATCCTTTCGGGCGGCGGAAGGTGCGTACCTTCCGAGAAGTCTTCCAAGCTGCGGCGCCGAGTGGATCCGACACAGTGCCGCAACTGATTTACAATGTAAGTTTAACAAAGTTTTCGTAAATTGTCTGTAATTATCGTGACCCGGATTGTTGAAAAAATGACTTTGCTGCGTGAATTTGCTTGTATCCACTGCATTTTATTGGTATAATAAGGCTATAAAGCAACAGTTATGCTTCTGAGA
The DNA here is from genome assembly GCA_900555435.1 of uncultured Oscillospiraceae bacterium. Classification (GTDB taxonomy): domain Bacteria; phylum Bacillota; class Clostridia; order Oscillospirales; family Ruminococcaceae; genus Merdivicinus. Next base: position 16,722 of record USLH01000005.1, read on the forward strand.
GGGCGAATATGAGAAAGAAAACTCAACCGGCCGCATCCCGAACCTATTCCATTAAAACCCAATCCGTAACGCTTCTGACCAGCGGGCTGATTCTTTTGATCGCCCTGCTGCTCTTTTCCAATTTATACGGCGCTTTTGACTCCAATAAAAAGATCGCCGCCTCCAATGAGCGGACCCTGACCTATACGGCTGCTCAGATTGAGGACAACCTTTCCAATGTAAACAACATGATGCTGAGCATCCTCTCCTCCAATACCGGCCTCCAGACCCTGACCGCCGGGACGGATTCGCTGAACGCCCATACCGTCACCCAGGAGCTGGTGAGCCAGTTCCAGAGGCTTCTCCGGGTCTATCCCTTCTGCGACGCCTTTTTTGTCTGCAGCACCGCCAGCAGCAGCTACCGGGACCTGTTCCGCAACTCCTTCCAGTACGACCGGAAGCTCAGGATCCGGGAGTGGCTGGAAAATACCGTCCGCAGCGATTCGGCCCGCTACAGCGACGGCTGGATCACCCACGAGATCGACGGGGAACCCTATCTGATCCGCTTTTACGGCGGTCGCGGCACCTATTTGGCAGCCCTCTGTTCCTTCCCCTCTCTGGCGGATGCCGATCCTTTTCCAGACGATGACGCAAAAATTGCCTTCTGTGGCAAGGACGGCTCCGCCGTCACCCCCGGCTATCCGGATCTTGACCTTGAGAAGGTCCTGCGCTCCGACCAATTCGTATTAAGCGGCTCTCCCCGCCGAATGATCCTTCACCGGGATCTTTCCGACACCGACGTGACCCTGCTGCTCCTCGTCAGCAACCGGGATTATGTCGCCGGCCTTTCTCCTATGCAGATCGTCCTCCTTGCCCTTTCCCTGCTGACGATCCTCCTGATCCCGCTGGAGCTTTTCTGGATCCACCGTCTGGTGACGAACCCGTTAAATCAGCTGGAAAGCGCCATTACCGAGATACGGAAAGGCAACCTGGAAGTGGAGATCCCCGCCAGCACCATCGTGGAATTTCAGGAGGTGGGTCTCACCTTCAACGAAATGACCCGCCAGATCCGGAACTTAAAGATCGAAGCCTACGAAAACGAGCTTGCCACCCAGCGAGCCCAGCTCCAGTACCTGCAGCTGCAGATCCGCCCCCACTTTTACCTGAACTGCCTGAAGGGTCTTTATGCGGTCGCCCAGCAGCAGGACGTGGAAAAGCTCCAGAAGATCATCTTAAGCATCTCCGGCCACCTCCGCTATATGTTCCAGGATCAGCTGGAGCTGGTCACCCTGCGGCAGGAGATCGAGCACATCCGAAACTACATCGACATCCAGAACCTCTGCATCGCCCACCCGCCGGAGTGCCGCATCGACGTCCCCCGGAAGCTGGAAAACTTCCTGATCCCGCCTCTTTCCCTTTCTACCTTTGTGGAAAACTCCTTCAAGCACCGGGGCAACGGCCAGGCAGTGATCCACGTCAAAGCGGCGGAGTTGAATAACGGTGACGAGCGTTTTCTGGATCTGACCGTTCAGGACAACGGCGGCGGCTTCTCGGAACAGACCTTAAAAGAGCTTTCCAAGGACGACCAGACCATGTATGCCACCGACCATGTGGGCATCCGGAACATCCGCCAGCGGTTCCGGCTGATCTATGGCAAAGAGGTGCTCTTTGCCTTCTATAACACCCCTCAGGGGCCGGTTTCAGAGATCCTGATCCCCTTGAGTCCCAAAAAGAAAGAAGAGGAGGGAAACAGCGATGACAGTCCTGATCGTAGATGACCAGCCCGACGTGGTTCGAGGCGAAGAACAGGGCATCGACTGGCCGAAGCTGGGGATCGATACCATCCTCACTGCCTACAGTGTCCCGGAGGCGGAAGAGCTTCTCCTCTCGAAACGGGTGGACGTACTCCTCTGCGACATCGAAATGCCGCCCCGGAGCGGCTTAGAGCTCTTGGAAAAGATCCGGGAGAAAAAACTCCGCACCCGCTGCATCTTTCTTTCTGCACATGCGGAGTTCACCTATGCTCAGGAAGCCATACGCTTAGGCGGCTTCGACTATATCCTGCAGCCCGCTCCCTATCGGGACATCGAACGGGCGATCCTCAGGGCTTTAGACGACATCAAGGAAAAGGACGTCCCCACCGAAGAGCCCCCCGTCCCGGAATCCTCCGGCAGCGACTACACCGGTTCCTCCAGCCCCGTTTCCAGCGCCATCGAATACATCCGCCAGAATCTGGACCGGGACATCTCCCGGGCGGAGATTGCCGATGCCGTCTTCCTGAATCCGGAATACCTTTCCCGCCTGTTCAAGAAGGAGACCGGCGTTTCCTTAAACGAATTCATCATCAACGAAAAGATCGAACAGGCCAAATCCATGCTGGAGGGCACCGACATCCCGGTGAGCCTCATCGCCCTCAAAACCGGCTACGCAAACTTTTCCTATTTTTCTCAGGTCTTCCGCCGCCACACCGGCTGCTCTCCCTTGGAATACCGCCAGCAAAAGGGAAAGCACGACTCCCGCCCATAAAAACACCCCCGACCGCTTCGCCGCCTTCGACGAACCCGGTCGGGGGTGTTTTTTATAAAGGTCTCTTCCTATAAAATTGTCGGTCTGCCCAGTGAGAAAAAGGATAGAAACGACCCTCCTCCAAATTGACATGAGAGTACAGGAAGCGGATCCGATCCATATCTCCAAGCAAATCAAACACCCATTCTTTCGGAGCGTCTTCCTCCCCGTTCCGCTCCATCAAAGGTTCAGCTTCTTCACAGCAAAGGCAGAGGATCAGCTCCTCCATCATGCTGTGAGCCGTCAGATCCGCCCCGATCCTTGCACGCTCCCTCATTTTTAACAGGGTGCATTCCATCCAATACAAAAACTCATACGGATACTGCATCAAAAACGGCTCTGGAAGAAGCTCCTTGAGTCAAAATACCTCCAGCTGCCCATAGCAAACGTTTCCGCCGCCTGCGTCCCGAACCGCTCTTTTAAAAATTCCGGCCATGTTTCGTGCTCTTTTCGCTTCTGAAGAAGGAACGATCCCCCGCCTCCTCGCTCAGATCCGCCATATCCCGCCAATTCAGCGCCTTGCAGATCCCCTTCGCTTGTCCATCTGAATGGATTCTCCGGCTTCGTAACGGCGCCACGTTTTTGTGCCGATCCCGGCCCGTAAGGCCACCTCCTCAATCGTAAGATCGAGTTCTAACCACCTTGCCCGGATCTTTTCACCGAGCTTCTTGCTTCCGACGAGGGTTTTGGGTGTCATACGATTTACTGACTTGCCGCTATATCGTCCGTACGTCACAATCTATTGTACCTGTCGGCCCTTCCTTCTCTCTTTTCGTCTCCGGATCCCCCAGATCCCCACCGACTCCACCCCCACCGCCAGCGCCTGCACCCCCAGCAGCAGGATGTAAAACATCTGATGAAGCCCCGCAAACCATCCGTAATCCTCCGGCACAACCCCCAGTACATTCAAAGCGATCTGCAAGGCCGCCCCGCCTGCAAAAAAAAGAAACGGCGGAAGGATTCGCCGGGCTCTCCACCCGACGATCCCCCACAGCAGGAAAAACGCCCCTCCCGCCACCATTCCGGCGATCAGCAGCGCATCCCCGTACTCCGGCATCAGCAGGAAGCTGAGCGCCAGAAAGATCCCGTGAAAAAACACCGCACCGACGCTTAACCCCCAACTCTTCCGATCCATACCGTCCTCCTTTTAATATTCCGGTTCATACTCCGGCGCCGAAAGCAGCATCTCCCGAACGGCTTCGGCATATTCCGGCTTCACCAGATAGCAGGTGCTATTCAGAACGACCACATCCGCCCCTTCTTCCGAAAAGCGGCGCTGCCCTATCATCTGCATCAGCTTCAGATACTGCTCCGCCGTCACCGTCACAAACTTCGGCTCATAGCACCTTCCTTCCTCAGAAGGCTCCAAGTAGCTCTGACTGTACTCCGTATAAAGCGCCAGCCGTCCCGACTGATAGAAGATGCCGCCGTCCCGCTCCGGATAATTCATGACCGCATCCCGCTTCTCAAGTGGGATGTACCCGACTACCGTTCCCTCAAAAAATTCCGTCCGCAGCTGCGGCAGCGCCTCCCACTCTTTTAACAGCGCCAGCGTCCGACGATCGCTTTCGTAAAGGTAAAAGCTGTCGGTGGCGTAGTGCCAGTACCCCTGCTCCGGCTGCCACACCCGCATGGAGACCATATAAAGCGGAAACGCCTCCGGCGACACCAGAAAGTCCGGTCTCCAAGATCCTTCCTCATCGCTTCCCGAAGCGGTTCCATCTGCACCTCGTCCGCTTCCACCCGGCTGTACCCGGAAAAACAGGCGGAGCTGAGTTCTAAGATCCCGCCCTGCTCCGGCAGGCTGTCCAGGATCTTCCCGTTCATCTCCTCCCGGAACTCCTCCGTCTGAAGCAGCCGGTAAAGGGGCTTCGTCAGGACAAAGGGGTATCTCCGGTACTGCCGGGCCATGACCCGCCCGTTTTTCAGCTGATAGATCAGGGTCACATCCGCCCCGTTTCCATAGTCCGACTGGGCATACCGCCCGTCGTCAAACTGATACCGGTCGTATCCGTCGATCAGGTTCAGCACCCGCACCCCCGTCCGATCCAGAGAAACAAACCGCTTCGTCTCCTTGTTCTGATACTCCCGGATCGGCTTTTTCTCTGCGATCATAGCCTGATGGAAGTCCAGCACCAGTTTGATGCTCTCCGGATCCTTGAGCGTCACCTCTAAGAATTCGTTAAATTGATTCACCGAGTCGTTGCTGAGGGAGGAAGCCGTTTCCACCCGGACGTTTTCCACCTGCGAAAGCTCCGGCAGTCGATCCTCGTACCCGAAGGTGCCGGTAACCGCTCCCAGGCATCCGATCCCCGCTGCACCGCAGACCACCGCCATCGCCGTAATAAGCGTCCGCCGGATCCGTTTGAACCCCCGGTTCCTCACCGTATCCAGAATGGCGTACGCTAATGCTCCGATCAGGCAGGCCAGCAGCACTGTCCCTCCGCCAATGGGCGACTCCTCCCGGCTCAGCACCAGAAACTCCATTCCTACGCTGAGGCTGGTCAGCACCGCACCAACAAAAAACACCGGCCGATAGGCAAAGCTCTGCCCGGCGGACTCGCTTTTCCTCCTCCGATAAAGCAGGCACCCGCCTATCGCCAGCAGGACCCCCATCAAAACCGGAACAGCAGCTGCTGCCGGCTGGAACCCCTCCCAGCTGCCGCTCTTCGTCATCAGGTAATACGGGCACGCCGAAAAAAGCAGATCCCGCAGGGAATCGGCGGTCTGTCGGTAGCCGTAGGTGTGCTGCTGCAATAGCCGGAACATCGTTTGGATAAGAGCCGGCCACCCGGCACAGAGAACGACGTAGTACACCACGCTTTCAAACATCGTCCCGCAGTTGATCAGCACAAAAACCATCAGGCTGAAGCTCATAAAAGCGCTGATTCCGAAGTTCAGAAGGCACAAAAGCCCCTGTTCCCCGCTCTGAAAGCAGACCTGCTGCAAGAAAGCCGTCATTCCGCCAAATAGGAATAACGGCGCCTCCACAAGAAAAAGCCCCGCAAGATAGCTTCCTAAATACAGCGTATCCCGTCGAATGGGCGCTGCATGAAAGACATCCAGCGCCTGTTTATGGTTCACAAAGCCGAAGATCAGTAAGGGCATCAGCACCGCCATCACCAGCGGGATCCCCCAAACGAAAAGCTCCGGCAGCGCCGCAGCAGCCTTCACCCCCGATCCGTACTGAACCAGCGTGGAAACAGGTCCCAGCAAAAGCAGCAAGATCCCGTAAAACAGTAAGATCCCCCGGAACCGTCCCAGTGTATACCGGAAAATATTCCAGACCCGATCGGTCTTAACCAAAGATGACCTGCGCATCGTACCCCTTCACCTCCATCTCATACAAAAAGACTTCCTCTAACGTCAGCGGCATGGCCTCGATGGCCGCCGGATGCCACCGGTTGAGGCCCGCCTCGACCTCGGAAAGCTCTCCTCTCACGATCAGGGTGAAAAACTTTCCCCGAACCTCCGCCGCCATAATATTCAAATTTCGCCGCAGCTTTTCCTCCGTCACCGGATCCATGAAGACCGCCTGGATCTTATGTACCTCCCCTTTCAGGTCATCCAGATCCTTCGTGTAAAGGATCCCTCCCTGATACAGGATGCATACCGTGTCGCAAATTTCGTCCAATTCCCGCAGATTGTGGGAGGAAATAAGCACCGTCAGCCCCCGCCCGCACACCTCGTCGGAAAGGATCTTCCGCACCACCTGTCGCTTCACCGGATCAAGCCCGTCGAAGCACTCGTCCAACAGCAGGTACTCAGGCTTCGTTGAAAGCCCCAGCAAAAACGCCGCCTGCCGCTTCATCCCCTTGGAAAATTCCGACAGCCGCTTTTTCCTGGGCAGCCGGAATACCTCGCAAAGCCGCTCGTACTCCTTCGGATCGAAGTTCGGATAAAGCCCCGCATAAAATTTCGCCATCCCGTCCAGACTGGCCTGGGGAAGGAAATACGGCTCATCGGAAACGAAAAAGATCCGCTGCTTCTGCTCCGGCCGCTCAAAGATCTCGTTCCCGTCCAGCGTCACCGCCCCTTCATCGGGACTGTATACCCCGCAGATCAGCCGCAGCATGGTGGACTTTCCCGCCCCGTTGGGTCCCAAAAGCCCGTAGATAGAACCCTTCCGGATTTCCAGATTCACATGATCCAACGCCGTCACATCTCCGAATCCCTTGACCACATCCTGCAAAAGGATCATTTTTCCTCCCCCTTTCCATATGCCTCACTCAGCAGTTCCGTCAGTTCCTCTTTCGTAAAGCCTGCCTGCACCGCCCGGGCCGCCGCTTTCTGGAATGCTTCTTTTGCGCTCTGGCGCACCGCAACGGAAACCCGGATGTTCCCGGTAAGGAAGCTTCCCTTCCCCGCCACAGAACAGAGGATGCCCTCCGTCTCCAGCTCCTGATAGGCTTTTGCCACCGTGTTCGGGTTGATCCCCAGCTCCCGGGCCAGCACCCGCACCGACGGCAGCTGCTCCCCGCTCTCCAGCGCTCCCGCCAGAGCCAGGCGGACGACCTGCTCTTTGAGCTGCAGATAGATCGCGTCCCCGCTTTTCAAATCGATCTGGAACACCTGCCGTCCCCCTTTCCCCGGAATCCTTCCGATAAGAAAAAACCGGAAACACTCCGGACGCCAAACGCAGTCTGACAAGAACCGCCTCTGCGCAGCCGCAATGTTTCCGATCAAAAAAGAGAGCGCCGGCTGCTGCTTTGATAAACCGCCGCTCCGTTCAAACTGTACTAGCCTGACTAATACAGTTACAGTATACCTGCCTCCCCGTTTTTCCGCAAGCCGCATCCTGCACAAACTTTTTCAAAAAATTTCATCACTTCCGCCTTTTGCAGACAAATCAAAAGAAAAAATCAAAAAATCCGAAAGAAAATTTACAGAGATTTGCTTGCACTTGCCAACTTGCTGTGTTATCTTTATACTGGGAGAAATTTGGATCTTCTTTTTTGAAGCCCGCCTGAAAAAGCGTTTCCCCGGTCGGAAGCGTTTTTTCAAGCAGGTTCCAACGATACCCGCCTGCGGCGCTTCCCCTTGATCCGCCGACATTTCTGGATTTGGAAAGGATGGTTCTTTATGCGAAAAACCAAAATTATCTGCACCCTCGGCCCCGCCAGCGACTCGGAAGAGATGGTGCGAAAGCTGATGCTGGCCGGCATGAACGTGGCACGCTTCAACTTCTCCCACCAGGGCCACACCGAGCATAAAAAGCGCTTCGACACCGTCGTAAAAGTCCGGGAAGAATTAGGCCTCCCCGTGGCGACCCTTCTGGACACCAAGGGACCCGAGATCCGTTTGGGGCTCTTAGAAGGCGGCGAGGCTTTCTTAAAAGCCGGCGATACCTTCACCCTGACCACCCGCCCCATGACCGGAAACGCCGAAATGGCATCCATCAGCTACCCCGGCCTTCCCGGCGACGTCCACGAAGGCGGCCGCATCCTGATCGACGACGGTCTGATCGCTCTGGAGATTCAAAAAGTCACCCACGAAAACATCGTATGTAAGGTCATCAACGGTGGCCGCATCTCCGACCGCAAGGGCGTCAACGTCCCCGACGTAAGCCTTTCCATGCCCTTTTTGAGCGAACGGGACCGGGAGGACATCCTCTTCGGCATCGAGACCGGTTTTGACTTCATCGCCGCCTCCTTCACCCGCACCGCCGAAGACATTTTAGAGATCCGCCGTCTCTTAAAACGCTACGGCGGCGAGCATATCCGTATCATCGCCAAGATCGAAAACAGCGAGGGCGTCTCCAACTTAGACGAGATCATCCGGGTCTCCGACGGCATTATGGTCGCCCGGGGCGACATGGGCGTGGAAATTGCCTTTGAGCACATTCCCGTCCTCCAGAAACGCCTCATCAAAAAAGCCTACAAAGCCGGCAAGCAGGTCATCACCGCCACCCAGATGCTGGAATCCATGATCCATAACCCCCGTCCCACCCGTGCGGAAGCCACCGACGTGGCAAACGCCATCTACGATGGCACCTCTGCCATCATGCTCTCCGGCGAGACCGCTGCCGGCGATTACCCCGAAGAAGCCGTCAAGGTTATGGCGACCATCGCTAAGCGCACCGAAGCCGACATCGACTATGAGGCCCGTTTCCGCCAGCGCCGCAGTGAACTGGGTGCCGATGTCACCGATGCCATCTCCCACGCCACCGTCACCACCTCCATGGATCTGGGCGCCAAGTACATCGTCACCGTCACCAAATCCGGAAAAACGGCTAAGATGATCTCCAAATACCGCCCCTCCTGCCCCATCATCGCCTGCTCCCCGGAAATGTTCACGGTGCGGCAATTAAACCTCTCCTGGGGCGTCATCCCCATTTTTGTGGAGGAGAAGACCAACACCGACGAGCTTTTCGCCGCCGCCTTTGAAGCCGCCAAAAAGCGCGGACTCCTCCGGAACGGCGATCTGGTCGTCACCACCGCCGGCGTTCCCTTGGGCATCTCCGGCAACACCAATCTCCTCCGTGTTGATACCATCGGCAATCCGATGTGACCGAAAAAATTCAGCCGCCCCGTCCGAATCCGAATCGAACGGGGCGGCTTTTTATAAACCGTTTTTCTTTTATTCCGCAAACCGGCAGACCGCCGCAGCCCAGCCGTTTTCCTCCCGCAGCTGGCAGATCCGGAACTCCTGCTCTTCCAGGTGCCCCGTGACTTCCTCCGCCCGTTCCGCAATAATGCCGGAAACGATCAGGGTACCGGTCTTTTTCAAGTACCGCGCAAACAGCGGCGCCATGGCGATGATGACGTCCGCCACGATGTTGGCAAGAATCAGGTCGTAAGACTCCTCCCCGATCTTTTCCGCCAGCGCCTCGTCCGCTAAAATGTTCCCGCAATAAACCTTCAGCCGCTCATCGTCGCAGCCGTTCAGCGCCGCATTCTCATGAGCAATCTTCGTGGCAAGCTGGTCGATATCCACTGCCGTCACCGATTCTGCTCCCAAAAGCAGCGCCCCGATAGACAGGATCCCGCTTCCGCAGCCCATGTCCAGCACCTTGAGCCCCACCGGCTTCTCCTGGTCCAGAAACGTCAAGCAGAGCCTTGTGGTATCGTGGCTTCCGCTGCCGAAGGCCATGCCCGGATCCATCCGCAGCACCATCTGCCCCTCCCTGGCGTCGAATTTCTCCCATTCCGGAACCACGGCAAGAGTGTTGCTGACCACGATGGGCCGATAGTATTTCTTCCACGCCGTCTCCCAGTCCTCTTCTTCCTGATAGGAGATGGTTACCTGAAGCTCGCCTAAATCGATCTCCTGATCCGCCTGGAGCGTCAACAGATCGGCACGGATCTGATTGAGCATCTCGAAGCCCTGGGGATTGTCCGGCAGGTAAAACTTCACCGCCGTCTCGCATTCCGCCATCTTCATCAGCTCTTCGTCCACATAGTCCCAGTGGATGGTGGTGTCATTCAAAAACCGGTTAAAATCCCCGGCGTCCTCGATCATCACTCCGTTGACCCCGTGAGCCATCAAAAACCCCGTCAGGATCTCGATGCCCTCCGGCGTGGTGGATACCCGCACTTCTGCCCAATTCATGCCAAATCTCCTTTATTTCAGATAATAAGAGTCGATGCCCAGATACTCCTCCAAGCACAGCCCGCTGTCATACACCGCCTGAGCCGTTTCCTTGCCCAGATACCGCAGGTGCCACGGCTCGTACTTATATCCGGTCACCGCTTCCTTTTCCTTCGGATAACGGACGATAAAACCGTACTCCTGCGCATGGGCCGCAATCCATTTTGCTTCCGGCGTATACGCAAAGGAGTCCGCCGTGCTGTTCAGGTCAAAAGCCAGCCCCGTCTGGTGCTCGGAATATCCCGGCCGGGCGGAGTACCGGTCTGCCGCTGCCTTTCCGTCCCGCTTGCAGTAGTTGTTATAAAGCTGCCCCTGATAGTCGTAGGAACGGTACCCCGACACCACATAAAGGCTCAGGCCGTCCTTTTTGGCAGCCGCCTGCATCTCGGCAAGTGCTGTCTGCACGTCGTCCGCCAGCCGCCCCGGCGCATAATCTTTGGGAAGCGGATATTTCTTGTTGGCGATGAGGATCCCGTCCACATAGGCAATGCCGTTGACGATCCGAATCTTCTGCCCGCCGGAGGTCACCTCCGCATCGGTGTAATGCTCCACCCATGCGCCGCTGCTGTCCAGATAGTACCAGGCCTTCCCGTCGTGGATGAAGCCCTTCAGCATCCTGCCGTCTGCATCCAGAAAGTACCACTTTCCGCCGTTCTGCACCCATCCGGTGGCCATGGCGCCGCTGCTCTTCAGATAGTACCAGCTGCCGCTGTACCATGCCCAGCCGGTGCGCATGATCCCCTCGCTGTTCAAAAAGTACCACGTCCCGGCCACCTTCTGCCATCCGGTGGTCTTCGCCCCGTTCTTGCAGTAGGACCAGCTGCCGTCTCTCCATTGCTTCCAACCGTTGTACCCCGTCGGAACGGTCTCTTCCGGCTCGGAAACGGCCTCCTTTTCCGGCGCAGAGCCTCCTGTCTTTTCTTCCGGGCTGCTCACTGGGATCGCATCCACCTGGGAGCTTTCCGGCAGGGAGCTGCTTCCGGCCCCGCTCCAATCCTCCGCCCCGGCAGTCAGCACACCTACCGCCGCCAATAATAGGGCCGCACCCACGAATGCGGAAACGACCGCCGATCTCTTTTTCATAAAAAACACCTCTCATCCCGCAGCCTTCGCCGCAGGTTCTGTTTTTACATCATTTCCACTCTCAAACGAACGCTCTTCTCTCCGTTTAAGGCGGATCCTTGTCCCTGTTTTCCTCGGAATCGTTAAAATCTGCAGGCTCCGGGATCTTTGCCTGCGGCGCAGTGCTTCCAAAGAAAAGCCGTCGGGCTCTTGCAAAATGTCCGGAAAATTGCACATCTGCACAACGAACACGGCTCTGAGCCTGTGAACCGCACCCGCCAAAACCACAGCGGCGGAGTACAAGAAAGGAACCGTCCGGGCTATCGGCGCCTCTCACCTTTGCACCGATAAAAATCTCTGCTTATTATTCTACCACATCCTCTGAAGGCGAAAGGCTTCAGAAGGTGACAAATGCCGCCGAAGCTTTGCGGAGCAAAGCCGGATGCGATACAAGGTTCCCGATGCGGGCGATTCATCCCCGATTCGGCGAATTCGCCGAACGCATTTGCTCAAAGCAACTGCCCTTGAATTTATTATACCACATTCTTCCTCAAAAAGCACCCCACCACCGCAAATTTCCCCATCGTCCCACCTTTACTCCCCCACCCCCCGCCCACTGTCCTCAAAAACGCTCCCACACCCCGCAATTGCAGCAAAACTCGCCGTCTAATCCGTCTCCGACCACAGCCTTACAGCATTCGCCCTCATTTTTCGATTCCTTCCCTGACGAAACTACCCGCTTCCGATCCTTACCTTTGCAAAAGGTGCACTCCGCCTTTCATCCGCCCCCTCCCTAATTCCAAAACAACCGGATAGTAAAGCCCTCTTTCCCCCAAGCAGCCCCTTCACACCCCATCCATGCAACTCGCTCCCATCTCCCAACAGCACCGTCTTCCCCGTTCCTCTTGCGCTCTTCAAAAATAGACATACGCCCTATCCCCGCCACTAACCGCTTCAAACTCAAAAAAGGCGCTATATCTCGTAAAATACGAAACATAACGCCTTTTCGATCGCCGCCCCGCCGCAAGCGGAACGTTTCTCCCATTTTCAAATCGCCACAAAATACGGATTCGGTTTCATCAAAATCTTGATCAGATCGATCAGTGCCCCGATCCCGCAAAGTCCGCCGGTGCAAAGATACAAGATTCCCATTCCGATCTTGCCTTCGTAAAACTTATGCCCACCCACAACTCCTAAAAACAGGCAAAGACAGAACGCCACCCACTTGTTGCATTTCCGGGTGCTGGGCATTCCCATCGTATTGTTGTTGGTGTTCACGTTGGTATTGGCATTGGTGATGACCATCTGCGGTGCTTCCGCCGCTTTTTTCAGTTCCTCCACCTGCCGCCCGCAAGCCGTGCAGATCACCGCATCCGGCGGGATCTTCGCCCCACAGTGCTTGCAGAACTTTGTCTTTCCCGCATCCTCCACAGGCTTTTCCACAGTCTCGGCCGGTTTTTCCGTCGTTTCCATTTTTTGTTCTCCTTTCATTGACATTCACTGAATGTCATATTTGCTTTTATTATACCATATAATCCTCTTGTTGACAAGCACTAAATGTCAAAAGGAGGGGAATTATGTTCATCAATAAGGCGTCCGATAACGGAAACAACATCTGCGGCACAAACATAGCCGCCTTCCGGAAAGAACTGAAAATTTCCCAGCGGGAGCTGGCCGACCGCCTCCAGCTGATCGGCTTGGACGTGGACAAAAACGCCATCCAGCGGATTGAGTCCCGTCAGCGCTTCGTCACCGACATCGAGCTGGTCGCCTTCAGCAAGGTCTTCCATAAGTCCTTCGACGCCCTCCTCGCCCCGCCCGAAAAATAACTTCTCCCTTACCCCTTTCCCGTCCGCCAAGTAGTTTTAAGCTGAAAGGCGCCCTGCATCATTGTGCAGGACAGCTTTCGTAGTTCTTTTTATACTATTTGTTTTTCTTATAAAAAACTGCAAAACCGGCAATTGCCCCCACTGACCCGGCTATGACAAGCCCTAATAAAGCCAATCCAATATCCGCCACATACAAGCGCTCCTCTCCTTCACACATCCAATCCATAGCTGATCCGTATAATTCGGGAAAGTTGTCACATCCTTATTATACTCAATATTGCGTATCGCCAATCTGTTGAGCATGTAAGAATGTGTTTGGTGGTTTTAATGATTAGCTACAAGCCGTTCTACGAAACCCTTTTTAAAAAAGGGCCGACCGAATCTTGCTTGATCTTCAAGCAAGGTTTCTCCGCCAATACCCTATATCGTATCAAACGAGGGGAAGCTATCAGCCCCAAAACCTTAGACGCCCTTTGTTACGCTCTGGATTGCCAGGTTCAGGACATCATCCAATTTCAAAAAGAGTAGGGCAAGTAGCCGCGAACAACACCTCACGCCAAACTCCGATAGCCGTGCAATAAGCTGCGCGGCGACGAATTGCAGGCAGCCCGTAAGATTCGTAAATCCTACCCGCCAACACAACTAAGCTTTCGCTCCAGCCTTTTGAAAAAGGCCGGAGGATTTCAAAGGCAGCATCTTTGGTCGCCCTCCGCAGAGGGGCGAAACCTCCAATGATATAGTAAGATCAGGAAGGCCGGGAAGCCCTATCAAGAGCTTCCCGGCCTTCCCACTAATCAAACCCCTGCACTGCGGCTTTCGCTATTCTAAATTTTAATGTAAAGAAAAATCCGCCGACAAAAGTCAGCGGATTTCAGTGTGACTGCGCGACGGAATCGTACAATTATTCTTTCGGAACTGCAAGCAAACGAAACCTTATGCAATTACAGGGACACGAAACATCTATCGAATACTTTTCTTTTGAACCCCGATATGTAAAATTTCCTCCGCAGCGAACGATTTCACAGTATGTATAAATTTCAGATATTGCACGGGGACAAAACCCATGCGGAGTTTCGTATTCAAAAGAAAAAACATCACCTTTTTCCAGACCGAGCCTGCAATCTTTTGCATAACCATCGGTTACTTCAACACGAAAGCTCCATTCCTCTTTAATCCATTTATTCATCTGCAGCCTTCCTTTGCGGTATTAAGCGAGGAAATCAACATTCTTCTGATTGCACCGCATTGAGTTTGCAACGGTTTATATGTTGATTCCGCAATATAGCCGGTTTCAAAAAAAGTTCAAGCCAATACTCTGTTTCAAAGCATTCCTTTTGTACTATTTCCAATTTTGAAATAAAGTCTTTTTTACCTTGGGCATACTGCGCCTCATGAATATTTGCTCCGATACTTGTTCCCGAACGCAACAGTTGACTTGTCAGAACCGATTCTTTGTATTTTGATTTAACAATCACGGCAAAGAAATACGATTTGCTTGGCAAAGTCTTTTGATTTACAACGCAAA
>USLH01000006.1 GCA_900555435.1 uncultured Oscillospiraceae bacterium
GAAAAAACCCGTTCCCTTGGGAACGGGTTTTGAAGCGCGGAATTACACCAGCTGGATGATAGCCATTTCGGCTGCATCGCCCTTACGGGGGCCCATGCGCACGATCCGGGTGTAGCCGCCGTTCTTGTCGGCGTACTTCGGTGCGATTTCGTCAAACAGTTTCTTGGACACGCCCTCTTTCGTGACGTAGCCGAAAACCTGGCGCTTCGCATGAAGCGTGTTTTCCTTGCCGAGAGTAATCATCTTCTCGGTCATCGCACGGACTTCCTTTGCCCGGGTGACAGTGGTCTCGATCTTGCCGTTCTCCAGCAGGAAGGTTACCATTGCCCGGAGCATTGCGTTTCTATGGTCAGAGGTTCTTCCCAGTTTTCTGCTGCCTGGCATGAATTTCACTCCTTACCTTGTTTATTCGTCATCGTGGGTGAGGCTGAAGCCCAGAGCGTTGAGCTTCGCCATGACCTCTTCCAGCGACTTTCTTCCGAGGTTGCGGACTTTCATCATCTCTTCCTCGGACTTGTTAATCAGATCTTCTACCGTGTTGATCCCGGCGCGTTTCAAACAGTTAAAGGACCGAACAGACAAGTCAAGCTCCTCAATGGTCATCTCCAGGACTTTTTCTTTGCCCTTGTCGTCTTTTTCAACCATAATATCGGTCGCATATACCTCATCCGACAAATCTACGAAGAGATTAAGATGCTCGGTGAGAACCTTGGCTCCGAGAGATACAGCTTCCTTAGCCGAAATTGTTCCGTCTGTCCACACTTCGATCGTGAGCTTGTCATAGTCGGTTATCTGTCCGACGCGGGTGTTTTCAACGGTGTAGTTCACCTTCAGCACGGGGGTATAAATACTGTCAACGGGAATCGCTCCGATGACATTTTGGATCTTCTGCTTGTTGCGCTCGCTGGGGACGTATCCGCGTCCCTTGTCGATCACAATCTCCATGTACAGCTTTGCGCCCGGTCCCAGAGTGGCGATGTGCATACCCGGGTCCAGGATCTCCACCTCGGAGTCCACCTTGATGTCGCCGGCGGTGACTTCACACTCGCCTTCCGCTTCAATGTGGATAGTCTTCGGGGCGTCGCCGTGGATCTTCGCAATAAGTCCCTTCATGTTCAGGACGATTTCGGTAACGTCTTCTTTGACACCCGGTACCGTAGAAAACTCATGTTGAACCCCATCGATCTTAATCGATGTCACTGCTACACCGGGAAGCGAAGAGAGAAGCACCCGCCGCAGGCTGTTGCCCAGGGTCGTGCCGTAGCCGCGCTCAAGAGGCTCCAATACAAATCTTCCGTACGTTCCGTCCGACTTAATCTCAGCCGTCTCAATTACTGGCTTTTCAATCTCTATCATTCAATACCCTCCTATCGCCAGCCAGAAGCTGGCTGCGCAGTTTCGTGATCCCCGTCCGCCCAAAAATTTGGAGGACAAGGCCGCAACATGATGATTGCGTACCCTTGCCGAATTGAAGGCCCGTCTTGCAGGGGCGAATGTCCGCACCCGGATCCGGGCCGCCCAAATAACGGATTATTTGGAGTACAACTCGACGATCAGGTGTTCCTCGACATCGTAATCGATATCGTCTCTCTGGGGCATTGCAACAACTTTGCCTTTGAGATTGTCTTTATCGCGATCCAGCCATTTGGGGGTAATTGCAAATGCGTCGTCTTCTTTCAGCTTCTTGAAGTAGCTGTTGCCAGCGCTCTTCTCGGAAACTGCGATCACGTCGCCGGGCTTCACAAGGTAAGAAGCGATGTCTACACGCTTGCCGTTCACGGTGTAGTGGCCGTGGGTAACCATCTGACGGGCGGAACGACGGGTGGTCGCAAAGCCCAGACGGAACACAACGTTATCCAGGCGGCGCTCGATGGTGGTCAGCAGGACTTCACCGGTGATGCCTTCAGAAGTAACGGCCTTCTCGTAGTACATACGGAACTGCTTCTCAAGGATGCCGTAGATGAATTTGACTTTCTGCTTCTCGTTGAGCTGCATTGCATACTCGCTCTTTTTATTTCTCTTCTGCGCATTGGGGTTTCTCTTCGTGGAGTTGGTCTTGGAAGAGTTTGCGGAGTAACCCATAACAGCGGGAGAAATACCCAGCGTTCTGCAGTGCTTCACGATAGGATCCATATTCTTAGCCATGAATCATTTCCTCCTTCACTGATTATACGCGGCGTCTCTTGGGGGGACGGCAGCCGTTATGAGGAATGGGGGTCACGTCCTTGATCATCTTGACCTCCAGGCCGCAAGCCTGCAGGGCACGGATGGCAGCCTCACGACCGGAGCCGGGGCCCTTGACGAAAACCTCAACGCTCTTCAGGCCGTGCTCTTTTGCGGCGGTAGCAGCCTTCTCGGCGGCAGTCTGTGCAGCAAAAGGAGTGGATTTCTTGGAGCCCCGGAAGCCCATTTCGCCTGCGGAAGCCCAGGAAATTGCGTTTCCCTGCGTATCGGTGATGGTAACGATGGTGTTGTTGAAGGTGGACTGAATATGAACGGCTCCACGCTCGATGTTCTTGCGTTCACGGCGTTTGCGGACGACCGCTTTCTTGACAGTATTAGCCTTGGCCATTTTTCAAATCCCTCCTTATTTCTTCTTGTTAGCGATGGTCTTCTTCGGGCCTTTGCGGGTACGGGCATTGGTCTTGGTCCGCTGTCCTCTGACAGGCAGGCCCTTGCGATGCCGGACGCCACGATAGCAGCCGATCTCAACCAGGCGCTTGATGTTCAAGGCGACGTTTCTTCTCAGGTCGCCCTCAACGGTATAATGCTTGTCGATATATTCACGGAGTTTGGTTGCGTCGTCCTCAGAGAGGTCCTTCACCCGGATATCCGGGTCAACGCCGGTCGCCGCAAGGATGTCCTTTGCGGACTTCTGGCCGATTCCGTAAACATAGGTCAGACCGATCTCGATTCGTTTTTCGCGGGGCAGGTCTACACCAGCGATACGAGCCATTAACTTGCACCTCCAATACGAAACCTGACGGCTTCGCTGTGTTTAAGTGTGTGAGAGTGAACGTCGGGCGTCTCAGCCCTGACGCTGTTTGTGCTTGGGGTTGTCACAGATGACCATGACTTTCCCTTTGCGCTTGATCACTTTGCACTTTTCGCAGATGGGCTTAACAGAAGGTCTTACTTTCACGTGGTTTCCCTCCTTGTATGTGGGTGAACAGTCGACTATTTGGAACGCCAGGTAATGCGCCCTTTCGTCAGATCATAAGGCGACATTTCCACGGTCACCTTATCGCCGGGAAGAATCCGGATGAAGTTCATCCGCAGCTTCCCTGAAATATGCGCCAGAATGGTATGACCATTCGGAAGCTCTACCTTAAATGTTGCGTTCGGCAGCGAATCTACCACAACGCCCTCAATTTCGATCACATCGTCTTTGGACAAGAGTTTCCCTCCTCTTCAGATACTGCACGCAAGGCTGCTTTCAATTGTTTGTTCGTCTTTACTCGTTCCGGATCCAGAACCGTTCCCGTCACACGAAGGTGACGGAGGTTCTTCTTTTTGGGCTTTTCCACCAGTCTTGACCGCCCGTTTGCCAGATATGCAAACCGGCCGTCGCATCCGACCACTGCGAAAAGGCCCTCATCGCGGCCCCGGAGGCTTTGTACCACCGTTCCCGTCTTCAGTTCCATTGTTCCTCCTTAACGGCGGGTCAGAATGACCGGACCGTCTTTGGTGATGGCAATGGTGTGCTCGAAGTGGGCTGCCGCTTTCCCGGATTTGGTCCGGGTCGTCCATTTGTCCGGATCAATGGTCACATCGTCGCCTTCCAGAGTGATCATCGGCTCGATGGCGATGGTCATTCCTTCGGCAAGGCGGGGGCCTCTTCCCGGACGCCCGAAGTTCGGGACTTCCGGATCCTCGTGAAGCTCTCTGCCCACGCCGTGACCGACAAATTGCCGGACGATTCCGTAGCCGTAAGGCGTAACGCAGGACTGTACCGCATAAGAGATGTCACCGATTCGGTTTCCCACCACGGCGGCCTCGATTCCCTTATAGAGGCTTTCTTTTGTTACCCGAAGCAATTCTGCAACATCCGCAGGAATCTCCCCCACCGCAAAGGTGTAGGCGTTGTCCCCGTGGTACCCGTCAATCATGGCCCCAACATCCACGCTGACGATATCCCCCGGCTGCAGCCGGTATCCGGAAGGAATGCCATGGATCACCACATCGTTGACCGAAATGCAGGCCGACGCCGGGAACCCATAAAGCCCCAGGAAGGAAGGTTTCGCACCGCATTTCACGATATAATCGTGCATGGCACGGTCGATCTCCTTCGTTGTTACGCCGGGTTTGATCATTTCCTCGGCGACGTTCAAGGCGTCGGCCGAGATCCGGCAGGCTTTTACCATTTGCTCCAGTTCGGAATGAGTTTTCAAAACGATCATGAAAGTTTACGCCTCCGCATTCACAGCCTTGAGAGTCAGCGCCGTCGTATCGGCGACTTCCTCCTGTCCTTCCACTACAAACAGCTTGCCTGTAGCGTAGTAGTAATCCTTCAAGGGCTCTGTCTGCTCATGGTATACGCGCAAACGCTCTTTTATTGTATCGGGATGGTCGTCTTTGCGCTGAACGGTCTTTCCTCCGCAAGCGTCGCACACGCCCGGCTCTTTACTGGGCTTGTAGTCGACGTGGTAGGAAGCTCCGCAGCTCTCGCAGACCCGTCTTCCCGACAGGCGCGCCATAATTTTCTCGTCCGGGACTTCGATGTCGATGACCCGGTCGATGGCGACCTTCATTTCATCCAGCGCCCGAGCCTGAGGCACCGTGCGGGGGAATCCGTCCAGGATGAAACCGTTTTTGCAGTCATCCCGGCTGATTCGATCCCGCAGGATGTTGATGACGATCTCGTCCGGGACCAGCTTTCCGCCATCCATGTACGATTTCGCCTCCAGGCCAAGAGCCGTCTGATTTTTGATTGCTTCACGCAGGATATTTCCCGTAGAAATGGCCGGGATGTGAAGGGTGTTGCAGATGACTTCCGCCTGCGTGCCCTTCCCTGCACCGGGTGCTCCCAGAAGAATAAGATTCATAAATCAGTACCCTCCTTCAAGCGATTACTCCAGAAAACCTTTGTGATGCCGCATCATCATCTGGGATTCCATCTGACGCATGGTCTCCAGAGCGACGCCAACGATGATCAGGATGGAAGTACCGCCCAGAGAAACGTTGGCCTTCGTGATCGCAGAGAAAACGATGGGGAATACGGCGATGATGCCAAGGAATATGGCGCCCACCAGCGTGACCTTGGAAATGACCCGGGCGATGAAGTCCGAGGTCGGCTTTCCGGGGCGGATGCCGGGGATTGCGCCGTTATTCTTGCGAAGATTGTTTGCGATCTCGACGGGATTGTACTGGATCGCAACATAGAAGTAGTTGAACGCCACGATCAGAAGCAGGTACAGCACTGCATACACCCAGCTGTTGGTCTGGAATAGCTTGAAGAACTTATCCCAGAAGCCGCCCTCCTTGACGTTCGCAAAAGAACCGATCATGTTCGGGATCGAGAGGAAGGACATGGCGAAGATGATGGGCATAACGCCGGTCATGTTGACCTTGATCGGAATGTGGCTGTTCTGGCCGCCGTACATCTTCCGGCCGACCACACGCTTCGCATAAGAAACGGGGATCCGGCGCTCTGCATCGGTCATGAAGACAATGAATGCGATCATGGCGATGAAGACCAGAACGATGAAGGGAACCAGGAAGTAATACATAGGGTTGCTGGAACCCAACTGCCACCATGCAGCCAGCTGCATGAAAGCCGCAGGACCCCGGGAAAGGATACCGGCGAACAGGATAATGGAAATACCGTTGCCAACGCCTTTTTCCGTGATCCGATCGCCCAGCCAGACGACCACTGCGGTACCGGCTGTGAAGACCGCCACGATCACGATGGCCGCAAACACACCGGAGAAGCCGGTGGTGTACTCCAGAACGCCGTTGGTCCGGCGCATCACGAAGTAGAAACCGATGGCCTGCATAATTGCCAGGATAAAGGTCGTGTACCGGGTGATCTTCTGGATGGTCTTCTGTCCTTCGGTGCCTTCCTTAGCGAGCCGCTCAAGGGCAGGGATCGCTACGGTCAGCAGCTGAATGATAATGGAGGAGTTGATGTACGGCGTAATGGACATGGCAAAGATGTTCGCCTGTTCCAAGCCGCCGCCGGTCATGATGTTCAGGTAACTTAAGAAATCCGCCCCGCCGCTCACCATAGACTTCAGTGCAGTCGGATTGATGAAAGGCGTAGGGATCGCAGAGCCAAGACGGAAAATAAAGATGATAAAGAGAGTGTACAGGATCTTCTTACGGAGATCCTCCTGTTTGAACGCATTCTTCCAGGTCTCAAACATCTTACATCACCTCGGCCTTTCCTCCTGCTGCCTCAATCTTTTCTTTAGCGGATTGGGAAAAGGCAGCTGCATGAACGGTCAATTTCTTAGAAATCTCACCGTTGCCAAGGATCTTAATGCCATCGCACTGATCGTTGACCAGACCGGATTCCACCAGAGCCGCCGCATCGACGACTGCGCCGTCTTCAAAAACGTCCAGGTCGCTGACGTTTACAATGGCGTAGTTGGTTGCAAAACGGGCATTGTTAAAGCCACGTTTGGGAAGACGCCGATATAAGGGCATCTGTCCACCTTCAAAACCGGGACGAACACCGCCGCCGGAACGTGCATTCTGACCTTTATGGCCCTTGCCGGCGGTTTTGCCGTTTCCGGAGCCATGGCCTCTGCCGACACGGAAGTGCTCTTTTTTGGAGCCCTCGGCCGGTGCTAATTCGTGCAGTTTCATGATACTCGCACCTCCTTACTTAGTTTTCGCTAACCTCGACGAGGTGGGAAATTTTAAAGATCTTGCCTCTGGTTGCGTCGTTGTCGGGCTGAACCGAAACATCGCCGGCTTTTCTGAGGCCCAGAGACTCGGCAACGGCAATCTGGTCTTTCTTTTTACCAGCAAGACCTTTTACCAGCTTCACAGTAAGATTTGCCATTTGTCTGCCTCCTTAACCAATAATCTCTTCAACGGTCTTGCCCCGGATCGCAGCGACCTCGCTGGCGTTGCGGAGGGACTTCAGTCCGTTGATGGTGGCCCGAACCACGTTGCAGGGGTTGTTGGAACGCAGCGCCTTGGTACGGATGTCCTTGATGCCTGCGGTCTCGACCACAGCACGGACAGGGCCGCCAGCGATAACGCCGGTTCCTTCGGGGGCGGGCTTCAGAAGCACGCGGCCAGCGCCGAATTCGCCGATGACCTCGTGGGGGATGCTGGTGCCTTTCAGAGAAACTCTGAACAGGTTTTTCTTGGCATCTTCAATGCCTTTACGGATCGCATCAGGAACCTCTCCGGATTTCCCAAGGCCGAAACCGATGATGCCGTTGCCGTCGCCGACAACGACCAGAGCGGCGAACTTGAAGATCCGGCCGCCTTTGACCGTCTTGGATACACGGTTAATGGTTACGACTCTCTCCTGCAGATCCAGGGTAGAACCATCTATTCTAGCCAAACGAATACCTCCCTCTTAGAACTTGAGGCCGCCCTCGCGCGCCCCATTGGCCAGTTCGGCAACTCTTCCGTGGAAGATGTAGCCGCCACGGTCGAAAACGACCTCGGTGATGCCTTTTGCGGCTGCATGCTCGGCGATCTTCTTGCCGACTGCGTATGCGCCTTCTTTATTGCCGCCGTTTGCTTCAAAGTCCTTTTCCATGGAAGAAGCGGAGGCAAGGGTCACGCCGTTGACGTCATCGATCAGCTGTGCGTAGATGTGCTTCGCAGAGCGGAATACATTCAGGCGGGGACGCTCCGGGGTTCCGGAGATCTTGTTACGGACACGGTTGTGCCGTTTCAGACGAGCCTTATTGCTATCCGGCTTTTTGATCATTTCTTGTCACTCCTTTGACTACTTACTTCTTACCAGTTTTGCCTTCTTTACGCTGAATCGTCTCATCAACGTACTTGATGCCTTTACCCTTATAGGGTTCGGGCGGGCGTTTCTCGCGAACGTTCGCCGCAAACTGGCCGACTGCCTGCTTATCCGGACCGGAGATCACGATCTTGTTGGGAGCAGGTACATCAATGTGGATGCCTTCGATTTCGGGCACGATCACCTGATGGGAGTAGCCAAGGTTCATGACCAAGTCTTTCCCCTGCTTCGCAGCACGGTAGCCGACGCCGTTGACTTCCAGCTCTTTGCTGAAGCCGTTGGTCACGCCGACGACCATATTCTCGATCAGAGTGCGGGTCAGACCGTGCAGAGAGCGATGCTCTTTGTCGTCGCTGGGGCGGGTGACCGTGATCACGCCGTTATCCAGAGATGCGGTCATGTCTTTGTGAATTTCTCTTTCCAGAGTTCCTTTGGGGCCTTTCACGGTGATGTGATGGCCGTCGATCTTCACGTCGACGCCGGAAGGAACCTGGATTGGTTTTCTGCCAATACGGGACATAGTCAGTTCCTCCTTACCACACAAATGCCAGGACTTCGCCGCCGACGTTTTCACGGCGAGCCTTTTTATCGGTCATAACGCCTTTGGAAGTGGAAACAATCGCCACGCCAAGACCCTTCATAACTTTGGGCATATCCTCACAATTGGAGTAAATGCGCAGACCGGGCTTGGAGACCCGGCGCAGGCCGGTGATGACCGGAGCCTTGTTGGCGCCGTATTTCAGGGTCATGCGGATGACGCCCTGTTTGCCGTCTTCAATGACCGTGAAGCCTTTCACGAAGCCTTCGTCGACGAGGATCTGTGCGATGGCTTTTTTCATATTGGACGCGGGGATGTCCACCGTGTCGTGTTTCGCCGAATTCGCGTTGCGGATACGGGTGAGCATATCTGCGATGGTATCGGTGATTTGCATACCGTCAACCTCCTTTACTCGGTATTGGTTACCAGCTGGCCTTCTTTACGCCAGGGATCTCGCCTTTGTAAGCCAGTTCCCGGAAGCAGATACGGCAAATGCCGTATTTCCGCAGGTAAGCGTGGGGACGGCCGCAGATTTTGCATCTGTTATAGGCACGGGTGGAAAATTTCGGCTCTCTCTGCTGCTTGAGCACCATGGATTTTTTCGCCATTTGTTACTTTCCTCCCTTATTTCGCAAACGGAGCGCCGAGAAGGCTCAGAAGCTCCCGGGCTTCCTCGTCGGTGTTCGCAGTGGTGATAAAGCTGATGTCCATGCCGCGGATCTTGTCGATCTTATCGTACTCGATCTCGGGGAAGATCAGCTGCTCTTTCAAGCCGACGGTGTAGTTGCCTCGGCCATCGAAGGAGTTCGGATTGATTCCGCGGAAGTCCCGGACGCGGGGCAGAGCCACGTTGAAGAACCGATCCATGAACTCATACATTTTTTCCGCGCGGAGGGTAACCTTTGCGCCGATTACCATGCCCTCACGGAGCTTGAAGTTTGCGATAGAGGACTTCGCAACGGTCAGAATAGGCTTCTGGCCGGTGATCGCCGCCAGATCCTTGACCACAGCGTCCATCACTTTGGAATTTTCACGAGCCTCACCGCAGCCGACGTTGATCACGATCTTTTCAAGCTTCGGGATCTGCATGACACTCTTGTAGCCGAACTTCTTCATCAGAGCCGGGGCTACGTCGCTCTTGTAATAATCTTTCAGACGGGCCATGTGTTCTCCTCCTTACTTAAAAAGTTTCGCCGCACTTGCACTGGCGCTCTTTGGTGCCGTCCGCATTCACTTTGTGGTGGACACGGGTGGGCTTGCCGCACTTGGGGCAGACAAGCATCGCCTTGCAGGCGTACATGGGGGCTTCCGCTTTCACGATGCCACCCTGCTCGCCCATCTGGCGGGGCTTCACATGCTTGGTGACCAGGTTGCAGCCCTCGATGATGATCTTGCCCTCTTTGGGGCTGACCTCCAGGACCTTGCCCTGCTTGCCTTTATCCTTGCCGCTGATGATGACGACTTTGTCGCCGGTTTTTACATGAATTTTGTTGGCCATTCTCCGCACCTCCATCAAAGGACTTCCGGGGCGAGAGAGAGGATCTTCATGTAGTCTTTCTCACGAAGCTCTCTGGCCACCGGCCCAAAAATACGGGTGCCGCGGGGGTTCTTGTCATCACGAATGATAACAGCCGCATTTTCATCGAAACGGATGTAGGTGCCGTCCTCCCGGCGAAGTCCTTTCACCGACCGAACGATAACTGCTTTAACCACATCGCCTTTTTTTACAACGCCGCCTGGTGTTGCTTTTTTGACCGAGCAAACCACAACGTCGCCAATGTTGGCGTACCGTCTTCCGGAACCGCCCAACACACGGATACACATGAGTTCTTTAGCGCCGGTATTATCGGCCACTTTCATGCGTGTTTGCATCTGTATCACAGTGCGTTTCCTCCTTTCGGATTCAAAGAAGAATTTTCATTTGCGCATTCTGGCGCAGCTTATTTCGCCTTGGTGATGATCTCGGTGACTCTCCATCTCTTGTCCTTGGACAGAGGACGGGTCTCAGTCACAAGCACCTTGTCGCCTTCGTTGCAGATGTTTTCTTCATCGTGCGCTTTCAGCTTAACGGTGCGTTTGACGATCTTGTTGTAAAGGGGGTGACGAACGTTGTCCTGGATCGCAACCACGACGGTCTTATCCATCTTGTTGCTGACGACGATGCCAACCCGCGTTTTTCTGAGGTTTCTCTCGCTCACAGCGTTTCCTCCTTATCGTTATCGGGCGCTCTCCTGCTCCTGGAGAACCGTCATGATCCGGGCAATGTCCTTCTTGACGGCTTTGATGCGCATCGGGTTGTCGAGCTGGTTGACTGCAAGCTGAAAGCGCAGGTTAAAAAGCTCGGCTTTCGAATCACTCAGCTTGGTCTTGAGCTCTTCCAAAGACATTTCTCTGATTTCCTTTGTCTTCATTCTTGCTCACCACCTGTCTCTTTTTCGGCAGCAACAAACTTGCACTTGATGGGCAGCTTGTTTGCGGCGAGACGCATAGCCTCGCGGGCCAGTTCTTCGGAAACGCCGCCGATCTCAAACATAACACGGCCGGGTTTCACAACGGCGACCCAGTACTCGGGAGAGCCTTTACCTTTACCCATTCGGGTTTCGGCCGGCTGCTCGGTAACGGGCTTGTCGGGGAAAATCTTGATCCATACCTGACCGCCACGCTTGATGTAGCGGGTCATAGCGATACGGGCGGCCTCGATCTGGTTGGAGGTGATCCAGCAGGGTTCGAGAGCCTGCAGGCCGTAATCGCCGTAGGTAACGGTATTGCCGCGGGTAGCAGTGCCTTTCATACGGCCTCTCTGCTGACGACGGTATTTAACACGCTTTGGAAGCAGCATTATTTGTTACCTCCTTCCGAACGAGGTCTGCGGTTGTTGCGGGGGCGGTCATCACGGCGGTCGCTTCTGCGGTCGTCACGAGGAGCCCGTGCAGGTTTCTTGGTCACTTCGCCTTTGAGAACCTCACCGGTGTAGATCCAGACTTTTACGCCGATCTTGCCGTAGGTGGTGTTCGCTTCAGCAAAGCCGTAGTCGATGTCCGCACGCAGGGTCTGCAGCGGAACGGTGCCTTCTTCATAATGCTCGGTACGGGCGATCTCAGCGCCGCCAAGACGTCCGCTTACGCAGGTCTTGATGCCCTTTGCGCCGAGGCGCATGGTGCGGCCGATGCACTGCTTCATTGCACGGCGGAAGGAGATACGCTTCTCCAGCTGCTGAGCAATGTTCTCTGCCACCAGCTGAGCAGACAGATCCGGCTGCCGGACTTCCACGATGTTGATGTGGACGGGCTTGCCGATCATGGCCTCAACCTGCTGACGGAGCTTGTCGATCTTCGCACCACCCTGGCCGATGACCTGGCCGGGCTTTGCGCAGTGAATGTGAATTCTCACTTTCAGAGCGTCGCGTTCGATCTCAACACGGGGGATACCTGCTGCTTTCAGTTCCTCTTTGATAAAATTACGGACTTTGTAATCTTCAACAAGGATGTCGCCGAAAGCTTTTTTATCTGCAAACCAGCGGGAATCCCAATCCTTAATGACGCCCACACGGAGCCCGTGGGGATTAACTTTTTGGCCCATAGTTTACCTCCTCTTTCAGCTTATTCCTTTTCTTTCAAGGAAAGGGTGATATGCGAAGTCCTCTTCAGAATCCGATTTGCGCTGCCTTTGGACCGGGGAATCATGCGTTTCATGGTCGGGCCGGGGCAGACGAAGCACTCCGCCACATACAGATTGTTCACATCCATGTTGAAGTTGTGATCCGCATTGGCGACGGCCGATTTCAGAAGCTTCAAAAGATATTCGCTGGCAGACTTGGGGGTCTGCTCCAGAATCGCCTGGGCGACTTTAACGTCCTTGCCCCGGATCAGATTTAAAACGATCTGAACTTTGCGGGGGGAGATCCGGACGTTTCTAAGGTAAGCCTTAGCTTCCATTGAAAAATCCTCCTTTCGGCCTTAGTTTCCGTTATTCGATGTTTTGGATCCGGCGTGGCCTTTAAATGTTCTGGTGGGAGCAAACTCACCGAGCTTGTGCCCGACCATATCTTCAGTAACGTACACGGGGACGTGTTTGCGTCCGTCATGAACGGCAAAAGTGTGTCCGACGAATTCGGGGAAAATGGTGGAGGAGCGGCTCCAGGTCTTGACGACCTTCTTCTCGCCCTTCTCGTTCATTGCCTCGACTTTTTTGTAAAGAGCAGGCTGTACAAACGGCCCTTTCTTAATGCTTCTGCCCATGGTTCATCCTCCTTTCAGAAATTACTTTGCGTTCCGACGTTTCACGATGAACTTATCCGAACGCTGGTGTTTCTTGCGGGTCTTGTAACCCAGAGTGGGCTTGCCCCAAGGAGTAACAGGGCCGGGACGACCGATGGGAGACTTGCCTTCACCACCGCCGTGAGGATGGTCACAGGGGTTCATGACAGAACCACGGACGGTAGGACGCCAGCCCATGTGACGTTTCCGACCGGCCTTGCCGAGGGAGACGTTCTCATGGTCGATGTTGCCCACCTGGCCGATGGTCGCCATGCAGTTGGCAGAGAAATTCCGAAGCTCGCCGGAGGGGAGCCGGACCAGAGCGTACTCGCCCTCTTTCGCCATGAGCTGAGCCATGTTGCCGGCTGCACGGACGAGCTGGGCGCCTTTGTTGGGGTACATTTCCACATTGTGGATAAAGGTACCGACCGGGATGTTTGCCATGGGAAGAGCATTGCCGGGCTTGATGTCGGCGTCAGCGCCGCTCCGGACAACGTCGCCCACTTTCAGGCCGTTGGGAGCAAGGATGTAACGCTTTTCGCCGTCCTCGTACTGCAGCAGCGCAATGTGAGCCGAACGATTGGGGTCGTACTCGATGGTCTGAACGGTTGCGTTCATGCCGATTTTGTCCCGCTTGAAGTCGATCACGCGGTATTTGGTGCGGTTTCCGCCGCCGCGATGGCGAACGGTGATGCGCCCGTAGCTGTTACGGCCGGACTTTTTCTTCATGGGCTCGAGAAGGCTCTTCTCGGGGCCGCACTTGGAAAGAACGGAGTAATCCGTGACAGTCATCTGCCGTCTTGCAGGGCTGGTCGGGCTGAATGACTTAATAGCCATGTAATTCACTCTCCTAATTCGGTTTCGCGAGGAGCAGGGGTCGGGTGCTCCTCATACATCACCCAGGGGCGTTCTCGCCCCCTCAGGCATTGCGCCTGATGACCAGGACTGGCTTATTATGCCATGCCCTCGAAGAACTCGATGGTCTTGGAGTCTTCGCTCAGCGTTACGATGGCTTTCTTCCAATCGGGTTTGTAGCCTTCGTTGCGGCCCATTCTTTTGAAGCGGCCCTTCACGCTGATGGTGTTGACCTTAGTAACCTTGACGCCGAAGATCTCTTCGACAGCCTTGGCGATTTCCACCTTGGTGGAATCCTTGGCGACCTTGAAGGTGTACCGCTTTGCGGCGACGCCGTCCAGGGACTTCTCAGAGATGACGGGGGCGATCACGATATCGTGCGCAAGTTTCATTATGCGTACACCTCCTCGATTTTCGCCACAGCGTCCTTCACAACCACAAATTTGCTGCAGTTGAGGACGTCGTAGACGTTCAGCGTGCTGACGGAAGCAGTCTTCACGCCGGGGATGTTGGCGAAGCTCTTTAAGGTCTTCTCGTCTGCGCCTTCCAGAACCACGAGGGTCTTCTTCTCGGCGCCGAGAGCCTTGAGCATGGAAGCCATGGTCTTGGTCTTGTAGTCCTCGGAAGCGATCTTGTCCACAACGACCAGTTCGCTGTCCAGAACCTTAGAAGAGAACGCAGACTTCAGAGCCAGGCGTTTCACCTTCTTGTTCATGCCGACCACATAATCCCGGGGCTTGGGTCCCAGAGCGATGCCGCCGTGGGTCCACTGAGGAGCGCGGGTAGAGCCCTGGCGTGCATGGCCGGTGCCTTTCTGTCTCCAGGGCTTACGGCCGCCGCCGCTGACCTCGGTACGGGTCAGAGTGGACTGGGTGCCCTGACGCTGGTTGGCCAGGTAGGAGACAACCGCCAGGTGCATGGCAGCCTTGTTGGGCTCAACGCCGAACACGGCCTCGGAAAGCTCGATCTCGGAAACGGCTTTGCCAGCCATATCAAATACAGAAACCTTAGGCATTGGTATTCCTCCTTCCCTTATGCCTTCTTGCTGTCGGTGAGGACGACCAGGCCGCCCTTAGGGCCGGGGATCGCACCTTTAACAGCAATCAGATTGTTTTCCACGTCAACCTTGACCACTTCCAGATTCTGGACAGTGACCTGCTCGGAGCCCATGTGACCGGCCATGCCCTTACCCTTGAAGATACGGGACGGGTCGGAGATGGCGCCCATGGAGCCGGGCTGACGGCCTACAGGGCCGGTGCCGTGGGTGTGGCGAAGGGTCTTCTGGCCGTGACGCTTGATGGCGCCCTGATAGCCTTTACCTTTGCTCACGCCGCAGACATCGACTGCATCGCCGCAGGCGAAAGCATCTGCCTTGATGATATCGCCAATGTTGTAGGAAGCGCAGTCATCGAACCGGAATTCCCGGAGAGACTTCTTCGGAGCAACATCTGCTTTGTCGAAATGGCCTTTCATGGGTTTGTTGACCTTATTGGCCTTTGCGTCGCCGTAGCCCAGCTGGACTGCATCGTAGCCGTCGTTCTGAACGGTCTTCTTCTGCACAACCGTGCAGGGGCCGACCTCAACGACAGTGACCGGAACGACTTTTCCGGATTCATCGAAAATCTGGGTCATACCGATTTTCTTGCCGATGATACCTTTTTTCATCTTTCTTTCCTCCTATAAGGCTATTGGTTGGCATTTCACCAACTTGACCTCCCGGATGCGGGATCCGCTTCCGGATGCGAGGCGTTCGGTCCGCAATTTTCGTGCGGCTCCGTCGGGATTACAGGTTGATCTCGATTTCAACGCCGGCGGGGAGCTCAAGGCCCTGCAGCGCTTCGACGGTCTTTGCGGAAGGCCGCAGCACGTCGATCAGACGCTTGTGGGTTCTCATCTCAAACTGTTCCCGGCTGTCTTTGTACTTATGAACAGCGCGGAGAATGGTCACGACCTCTTTCTCGGTGGGCAGCGGGATGGGGCCTGCAACTCTGGCGCCCGTACGCTTCGCCGTCTCCACGATCTTGGCCGCAGCAGCGTCCACCAAGGTGTGATCGTATCCTTTCAATCTGATTCTGAGCTTTTCTTTGACTGCCACTCGTCATCGCCTCCTTGATAATTTTGGGGACAAGACCAAAGAAGAACACGCTTCCGTGTGTTTCGCAGTCAGGCATGAAAAAACCGGAAAAACCTGTGTTTTTCCGGGAAGTCTGACACGCACGCATACCACCGCCGCCGCTTTTTGGTCAAAGCATACGGGTATGGGGCACTTGCCGCCTGAAAAGGCGCAGTTTGCCTGGAACCACCCGCAGTTTTCCGCCAATCAGGAAAACGCCGGGGTATTTCCATCGTATTCGTTCTTTTGTCGCCCGGTTTTAAATCGGACATACTCGGCGAAAATTCCCTGCTCTGGGAGCTCGTCCGAACCGTTCGGTCCCGATCCGCTCTTGATCCCGGATTTCCCGGAACCGGCAGCCACCTCTCGCTTCATCGCATATCTGTCGCAGTCACGCAAGGATTATTATACAATATCCCCCACCCTTTTGCAAGGGCTTTGTCACGCAATATTATGAATTTTTTGTAAATTTTACACCTTCCGGTACGCCAGCACCTGAAAAGCGATCCGGGTGTCCAATTGCTCCAGTTTCCGGAGCTTCTCATCCGTATCCACGCCGCTTTTATAATAGTAAGGCGTCATGGAAAACAGGTTCCGGATGTCCTCATTGCAGGGCAGATGGATCGTTCCTTCCACCGGTACGTTTTCCAGAAGCTCGAACCCTTCCAATGCGAAATCCTTCACTTCGTTCTCGTACGGCTTTTCATAAAGCGCCGCCTTCAGCTCCCACAGATGCATCCGATCCGGAATCCCCATCAGAAAGATCCCGCCGGGTTTTAACACCCGCAGATATTCCCCCCCGCAGTAGGGTGCAAAGAGACTCACCACCCCGTCGCAGTTTTCCGCCGGCAGCGGCAAATGATAAACGCTCCCCACCGCACAGTGGACGCCCTTGCAGCGCTTGGCGCACTTGTCCGCCGCAAACTTGGAAATATCCACCGCAAAGACTTCCGGCTCCATCGGAGCCAGCGCCCTGCAGACCATCTCGGTGTAATACCCTTCCCCGCAGCCTGCGTCTAAAAGGACCGGCCGTCTCTTCCCCGCCAGGTGCTTTGCGGCAGCCGCCGCTACCGCTTCCGCAAAGGGCGCATAGTACCCCTTCTCCAGAAAATCCCGGCGGGCATTGACCATGAGCTTGTTGTCCCCGGGGAGTTTTGCGTGCTTCCCGTTGGGCGGCAGCAGGTTCACATACCCGCTGCGGGCCTTGTCGAAAATATGCCCGCTCCCGCAGCGAAGACATTCTTTCTCTTCCTCTAACGCCGCCCCGCAAACCGGGCAGAGAAACGCCGTCATGCCTTATCCCCCTGTCCCAGCACCTTCCGCACTTCTTTCGCCAGATAGGCGCCCATTTCGTCCCGATCGAAATTCATCCCGGAAAAGATCTCAAAGGCGCAGATTGCCTGATAGATCAGCATATTGAGCCCGTTGCTGCAGGCAAGTCCCCGTCGCCGGCACTCTTTTAAAAGGCTGGTCTCCGCCGGTCTATAGACAATGTCACAGACAGCCGCCTTCGTCCCATCCAAAAAGGAAAAGTCCGTAAAATCGCCGGCGCCCCCGCTCATACCCAGAGGCGTGGCATGAATGATCACGTCGCTCACTTCCCCGCAGTTTTCGGCGGACATCCCGGCAAACGGCAGCACCGTGACCCGGAAATCCTCTGTCATGCCTGCCGCCTTTTTCGGATTCCGGCAGAAGACCGTCACCGTCTTCGCCCCCATCTCCAGCGCCTTCTTGCAGATGGAAAGGGCAGCTCCCCCGGCGCCCAGCAGGCTGACCCTCGCCCCCTGGAAGGATGCTCCCATCAGCCGCAGCGCCGCTACAATGCCGTTCCCGTCGGTGTTGAAGCCGTAGAGCTTCCCGTCCGTGATCCGGACGGTATTCACCGCCCCACACTGCGCCGCATAGGTGTCTATCCCGTCCAGATAGGGTAAGATCCGGCTCTTATGGGGGATGGTGATGTTAAAGCCGGAAAGCTCCCGCTTCGCCATCTCTACGAAAGAAGGGAGCTCCTCCTCCGTCACATGAAACGCCCGATAGTCCCCCTCGGCTCCCAGCCGCTCCATCATTTTCCCTTGAATCAAAGGCGAAAGGGTGTGGGCAATGGGGTCGCCGATCACTGCAAGCCGTAATTCACTCATGATAGTCTCCTTTATCTGCGCCGTTTTCTTTCTTTTTATTATAACAGAACCGTCCGGAAAATCAACCGCCGAAAGAAAAAAGCGTGACCGAAGCCACGCCTGTTTCTATGCTTTCAAAAGTTCTGCCGCCAGCGCTTCCGCCACCTTTTCCGGCGCTTCATGGCTCCCGGCGGTCACTTCCGCATACTTTTGGTAAAGCCCGATTCGCTGGTGGTAAAGCACCTGCACCCGGTCGGGATCCGACCCGATAAGCGGCCGCCCGGAAAGATCCGACCCGCAGATTTCCTTTACGCTGCGATCTAAGAAAACGATCGTCCCCGTTTTTCTGAGAGCCTTCATATTCTCTTCCCGCAGGATAATGCCGCCGCCGGTGGCGATCACCTGCCCGCTGCCTTCACTCGCTTTCACGGCGCAGGCGGTCTCCCACTGCCGGAAGCTCTCCTCCCCTTCCTCGGAAAAGATAACAGAGATGGGTTTTCCCACCGCTTCCTCAATGGCCGCATCCAGATCCAGAAAGATCAGATTGAGCTTCTCTGCCAGTTTTTTCCCCACCGAGGTCTTCCCGCTGCCGGGCATCCCGATCAGGACGATGTTTGCTTTCATGCGCTTTCCTCCTCCGCCGGACGGTGCCGGTAACAGCCCAGGATCTGCAGGGTCTGGGTATGCTCCCCAAGCTCCCGGAACAGCTCCGGCAGCCCTTTTAAGCCCCTGTCGGTCAGAAAGTCCACGAAGAACAGATACTCCCAGTTCCGGTCGGCGATGGGCCGGGACTCAATCTTCATCAGGTTCATCCCATGTTTTCCTAAAACCTCCAGCACTCCGCAGAGGCTCCCCACCACATGGGGCAGGTTGAAGGCAATGGAGACCTTTCCGCTTCCTTCCTCATAGTCCGGATCCCGTGAAACGATCACGAACCGGGTGTAGTTCTGGCTCTTGGAGTTGATATCCACCGCCAAAATTTTCAAGCCGTAACATTCCGCCGCCCGCCGGCTGGCAATGGCAGCCAGCCGGAGTCCTTCGCTTTCAGCGGCCATCTTCGCCGCAGCCGCCGTGTTGTAGACCGGCCGCCGCAGCCACTCCGGATGTTGCCCCAGAAATTCCAGCGACTGGGAGATCCCCTGCTCGTGGGAGACCACCTCCCGGATGTCGGAAAGCTCCGCCTCCTTTTTAGCAAGAAGGCAGTGCCGCACCCGAACATACTGTTCCCCCACGATGTGAAAGCCGTACCGCCCTAAAAGATCATACACCGCCGCAATGGCTCCGGTGGAGCTGTTCTCGATGGGCACCACCGCCCGATCTGCTTCCCCGTCCCGGAGCCGGTCAAAGGCGTTCTGGAAGGAGCTTGCCGTGATGAGCTGCGCCCCATCCCCGAAATAAAGGATCGCCGCTTCCTCCGCATAGGAACCGGGGACTCCGCAGTATACCGCCGTCAGCATCCCCGTCCCTCCTTCCATTCCTCCACCGTCAGGGAGCAGCAGACCTCATCCATCAGCGTCCCGTCAAACCGCACAAATGACTCCCGTAAAGAGCCATGCGGTACGCCTTTGAGGAAGAAGGACTCCGAATGCTGACGGTTTATCATTTTCCGTGGAACGACCGTTTCCGGCGGGTGATCGAAAAATGCGGCTTCCGGAAGGAAGGCTTCTTTCACGGCTTCGGTCATCCGCTCCTGACCCCAGAACTCCTTCGCCAGGATGTAACCGACCCTCTTCACCCCCGGCACTCCCGGACGCTTTTTGTCCTTATGAAGCCACAAAGAGCCGATGACCCGCCCGGACACCTTTTCTTCCAGCGCCCAAACATTCCCCTCCCGGATGAACATCTTTGCAACCTCCCGGCTCTCTTCCATATTTTCGTGAGGCTTCCATCCGGCAGCAGGGCCTGCCTCCGGATCTTTTGCGTATCGATACAGGTCTTTCGCATCCTCCTCCGCCCAATCCCGGAGGATCAGCTGCGGCGTTTCCAAGCGCTTCATAAACCGGCTCCTCTTTCCTTTTTCCGTACAGATCAAAGTCCGAAGCTCAGCGCCTCGCAGAGCGCCAGCGCAGCGGCGCTCTCCACCACCACGGCGGCCCGGGATAAAATGCAGGGGTCGTGCCGCCCCTCGATGGTCAGCTCCGTATTTTTCATGGAAGAAACATCCACCGTCTGCTGGGGCTTTCCAATGGAAGGGGTCGGCTTTATTACCACCCGGAAGATCACCGGCATTCCATTGGAGATTCCTCCTAAAATGCCGCCGTTCCGGTTGGTCTCGGTGACCACCTTCCCGTCTTCCACCCGCATGGGGTCATTTGCCTCGCTGCCCCGCATGGACGCAAGAGCGAATCCGTCTCCGAATTCAATGCCCTTCACCGCCGGCACTCCGAACAGATGCTTAGAAAGCACACTTTCAAGGCTGCCGATCCCCGGCTCCCCGATGCCGCAGGGAAGCCCCGTGATCCCGCATTCCATGATGCCGCCAATGGAGTCTGCGTCCATCCGGGCAGCCTGGATCGCTTCCTTCATCTTTTCCCCCGCTTCGGGAGAAAGAACGGAAAAGCTCTCCTCCCACAGGGGGGCAAAGTCCTTTTCCGACAGCTTCACCGGATCAAAGGGCACATCCTTCACGTCTCCGATCTGAGCGATGTGAGCGCCTACGGCAATGCCCTTTTCTTTTAAAATGAGCTTTGCCACCGTCCCCGCAAACACCAGCGGAGCCGTCAGCCGCCCGGAAAAATGCCCGCCCCCCCTGGGATCGTTGCAGCCCTGATACCGGACAAAGCCGGTGTAGTCCCCGTGGGAGGGCCGCATCAGCGTCTGCATTTTATCATAATCCTTTGACCGGGTGTTCCCGTTCCGGATGATGGCGCAAAGCGGCGTACCCGTCAGCTTTCCTTTATAAACGCCGCTGAGGATCTCCGGTGCGTCCGCCTCCAGCCGGGTGGTGGAAAGCCCCCCGGAACGGGCTCTGCGCCGATCCATTTCCCTGGAAACGAACTCCATATCAAGCGGCACGCCGGAAGGAAGCCCCTCCAGCACAACGCCGATGGCCTCCCCGTGGGATTCTCCGAAGATCTGATACTGGAACATCGCTTTCCTCCTTAATCCTGTTCGATCCGTCCGCCCAGTGCCTCCAGATCCTTCCAGAAATCCGGATAGGACTTGGCTACACTTTCTGCCCCCTTCACCGTTACCGACTCCCGGCAGATGGTGGAGGCGATCGCCGCCGCCATGGCGATCCGATGGTCGTTGAAGCTGTCTGCCGTCCCGCCCTGAAGCGTCCCTTCGCCCAGAACCGTGAGGAAGTCTTCCCCTTCCTCCACGTTTCCGCCCAAGCCCTTCAAAAGGGCCGCCGTGGTGTCCAGCCGATCACTTTCCTTTAACCGCAGCCGGGCGGCATTATAGAAAAGGGTCTTCCCCTTCCGTCCGGCGGCGCAGACCGCCAGCACCGGGATCAGATCCGGGATCTCCCCGGCGTCCACCCGGCATTCTCCCGGCGCCTTCATGGCCTCCAGCACCGAAAGGATCGCCCGGTCCCCCTGGATGGAGTTCGGGTTCATCCCCAGCACCTGCACCCGGCTTCCCAAGAAGTTGGCTCCCAAGAAAAACGCCGCCTGAGAGTAATCTCCCTCCACCCGGCAGTCGCCTGCCCGATAGCTTTGCCCGCCCGGCAGCCGGAACCGCCGGTAACCATCGTTTTCCGCCGTAACCCCGAAGGCTTTCATGGCGGAAAGGGTCAGGTCCACATAACCCTTCGACTGCAGCTCATCGGTGATCCGAATCTCAGACGGATCCGGCAAAAGGCTCAGCGCCAGTAAAAGTCCTGTGACGAACTGAGAGCTCACCCTTCCGCTGAGAGCGTATTCCCCGCCAGGAAGCCGCCCTTCCACTGTAAGGGCGTTCCCCTCTTTTTTCCAGCCGATCCCCTTTTCCCGGAAGATCCCGAAATACGGATCCAGCGGCCGTTCCATCAGCCGCCCGTGTCCCCGGAAGGTCACCGCCTTCCCTCCCCCTGCCGCTAAGGCAATGGGAATGAGAAACCGCAAGGTCGAGCCGGACTCCCCGCAGTCGATGTCCATCTTCGCCTTGGGGCTCCCGCCGGTGATCCGCACCGTCTTCCCGAAAACGGAAAATTCCGCCCCCAAAGCGGCGACGCCGTTTAAGGTCGCTTCGATGTCGGCGGAAAAGCTCACGTTTCCTACCCGGCTCTCCCCTTTTGCCAGCGCAGCGCAGAGAAGGTACCGGTGCGCCATGCTTTTCGAGGAGGGGACGGCCACCTGCCCCATCAGCTTCCCCGGTATCAGGATCCGATTCATGCTTCCTCCTTACTCCCCGCAGGCCCAGCGGGAAAATTCCGATTTTTCCATGGGATGGAGGAAGCTCTCCCCCATCTTCCGGCAGAGGACCACCGTCAGCGTCCCGCCGTTCCCTTTTTTGTCATAGGCCAGCACCTGCCGCAGTGCCTCCGGAGGAATCGCCTCCGGCTCCACCGGCAGCCCGAACCGGGAAAGCAGCGCCTTCACCCGATCCGCCGTGCCTTTTTCCGTGAAGCCCTGTTCCTCGCCGATGGCAAGGATCTTCACCATCCCGCAGGAAACCGCCTCACCGTGCATATAGACCTCGTAATTCCCCAGCTTTTCGTAAGCGTGCCCCAGCGTGTGCCCGAAATTCAGAAGCATCCGGTCGCCGGTATCCTTCTCGTCCCGCTCCACAATGGTGCGCTTTGCGTCGCAGCAGGTGTAGACGATCTCTTCCATATGGGTCATCAGCTCCTGCCGGTCCTTGCAGCTTTCCAGCAGCGAAAAGAGCCTTTCGTCTCCTAACACGCCGTACTTGACCACTTCCGCCAGCCCGTCCTGGAACACCCGGTCCGGCAGCGTATCTAACGTCTCCGGATCGATGAGCACCGCCTTCGGCTGATAAAACGCACCGGCTAGGTTCTTCCCCTGCTTTAGATCCACGGCGACCTTTCCTCCCACGGAGGAGTCCACCTGCGCCAGAAGCGTCGTGGGGATCTGCACAAACGGGATCCCCCGAAACAGCGTAGCCGCCGCAAACCCGACCATATCCCCGACGACACCGCCGCCCAGCGCCACTACCAGCCCGCCCCGGGTCATGGGGAAAGGCAGAGGAGACAGCATCCCGTCGTAAAGGGAAACGAGAGTCTCCATATTCTTGCTTTTTTCCCCGGCGGCAAAAGCCATGGTCTTCACCTGAAAGCCTGCTTCCTTCAAAGAAGCCGTCACCTTTCCCAGATAAAGGGGCGCCACATTGGAATCGGTGATGACGCAGACCTGGCTGCCGTTATAAACCTTGCGGATCTCCTGCCCGCACCGGGAAAGGATCCCCTTTTCAATGGTGATGTCATAGCTCCGCCCCTCGGACAGCGCCACTAAAAGCTCTTTCATGAAAACCGTTCCTTTCCCGGAAAAATCGTTTTTTAAAGGGTCTTGCCGTTCAGCTCCACGAAGGGCCGGATGGTCTGGACCAGCTTGTCGAAGGCATCCGGCGTGATGGACTGCTTGCCATCGCAGAGGGCCTTCGGAGGATTGTTGTGGACTTCGATGATCAGGCCGTCTGCGCCCACCGCAGCCGCCGCTTTCGCCATAGGCTCCACCATCCATGCGATGCCGCAGGCATGAGACGGGTCGATGATGACCGGCAGATGGGAGCGGCTCTTGAGCATGGGAACGGCGGAAATGTCCAGCGTATTCCGGGTGGCCGTCTCAAAGGTGCGGATGCCCCGCTCGCAGAGGATCACGTTGGGGTTGCCGCTGGCCATGATGTACTCGGCACTCATGAGAAGCTCTTCCAGCGTATTGGCAAGCCCCCGCTTCAGCAGGATCGGCTTCTTGCAGTGTCCCAGCTCCTTTAAAAGCTCAAAGTTCTGCATATTTCTCGCACCTACCTGGATCACATCCACATCCTCGAAGAGGTTCAGATGGGCAGGCGACATGATCTCGGTGACGATGGGAAGCCCCGTTTCCTTCTTGGCTTCCAGCAGCAGCCGCAGCCCTTCGTCGTGAAGCCCCTGGAAAGCGTAAGGCGAGGTGCGGGGCTTGAATGCGCCGCCTCGGAGGAGGTTTGCTCCGCTCTTCTTCACTTCTTTTGCGATAGCGGTGATCTGCTCCTCGCTCTCCACTGAGCAGGGGCCGGCGATGATCTGAAACTGGCTCCCGCCGATCTTCACGTCTCCGTTGGCGGAAGGAACGGTGATGATGGAGTCCTCATGGTGGAACTTCCGATTGGCCAGCTTGTAAGGCTCCTGCACCCGCTTGACCGATTCAACGATCTGGTTTGCGGCGATGTCGTCTTCGTTTAACCGGGTGGTGTCGCCGACTAAGCCGATCACGTTGGTCTGCTCGCCTTCAATGGTCTGGGCGTGGATGTTCCCCACGGATTCAATGTCTGCTACCAGTTTTCTGACGTCGTCCTGAGCGGTTCCTTTTT
Organism: uncultured Oscillospiraceae bacterium; assembly: GCA_900555435.1. GTDB lineage: Bacteria > Bacillota > Clostridia > Oscillospirales > Ruminococcaceae > Merdivicinus. The sequence continues at coordinate 24,269 of USLH01000006.1, forward strand.
TGATTACGATGATCATGATTGCATTCTCCTTTGGGTCGAAGGGTTTTATTCTTCTTCCCGTCGCAGCACAGCGCTTTACCGTTCCGGGATCTTTGACAATTACGAAAAAAAGTCCGCATCTTCGTTTCCAAAGATGCGGACTGCTTTCTCAAAAAATATCTATGAGAAACTCACAGCGTGCGCAAAGTGGGCAACGAAAGATGTGTACGGGAAACCAGACCGGCGCTAAAATAATAGTGCCAGCCAAAATAGCCCATAAATCGTTTCGTCTGCTTTGCTGCGGCCATGACGTTCACCCTTTCCTGAGATTTGTCCTTATTTTACTCCCCCGAAAACGATTTGTCAAGGGGTTTCAAAACAATTTATCGCTTAAAAGCGTTAAATCGGCTTTTTTGCTAAATCCAGTCGGTTAGCAGCCGCTAAAACCACTTGTTTTTCCTAAAAAACGCAATACACCCTGCTACCGCTGCCACGCAGAGCACAATCACCCACACATATCCGTACCGCCAGTGATATTCCGGCATGGCCACGTTCATCCCGTACCACCCTACGATCAGGGTCAGTGGCAGGAAGATGGTGCTGATCACGGTAAAATACTTCATCACCCGGTTGAGTCGGATGTCCTCCTGAGCCTGATAGGACTCCCTCACCTGGGTCACATAGTCCCGAAGGTTCAGGATCGTGTGGCAGATCCGATCCAGCTTCGCTCCCAACGCCTGAAAGCTCCGGCGGCAGTGCTTTGGAAGGACGCCGCTTTCATCGTCCAGCATGGCGTCTACCAGATCGCAGAGCTGCTCGTAATACTGCTTCAGCGTCATGAGCTGCCGCCGGAAGGTGATGATGGTGGCTACATAGTCGCTCTTCCCTCCGGTGATCAGATCGTCCTCCAGCTTTAAGATCTCCTGTTCCAGCTCATCCAGATAGAGGCTGTCCCGGGCCGCCAGATGATCCAGAAAATCCCGCAGCAGCAGCTCCCGGCAGGTTTTCCCTCCATCGGAAAGCCTTGGGGTCACCGCCTCCCGGATCAAGGGCAGGTCGTCGCTGAAAAAGAACAGCTGCCCATCCCCGAGAAACACGGCCACCCGATGGGTCACCAGCTCCTTTTGCCAGGTAGACGGCACGTTCAGGGTGAGCCAGTGCCCGTCAGGATGGCTCTCATATTTGGTGTAGCGGGATTTCCGCACATCCCCGCAGAAAGCCGCCGGGATCCCGAACCGAACTGCTGTCTCATCCATCTCCTCAAAAGAAAAGATCCCTACCCGCTGACCGGGATGTTCCCCTTCATGGAGTACTTCGTTTTCATTTATGGTAAAGATCATCTTCCCACTTCCTATGCCAGGCTTTTCCCCATTGTACCATACCCTTTTCCCCGGCGCAACTGCTTTCCTCACCCCGGGAAAGAAAAAACCGCTCCTACGTCCTATCCCCGGGGTGTCGGATAAAGTGGACCAGCCGCACCGAAGACGAGACCAGCAGCACCCCCAGCGCCAGCGCACCCGCAAGCCCCAGCGTATGGAGCCCTGTTTCCAGGAATCCCTGAGTGTCCCCTTTCAGGCACCGTTCCATGGTATAATAGATTCCCCCGCCGGGGACCAACGGCAGCAGCGCCGTTAAAAGATACACCGTCACCGGCGCCTTCTGCACCCGTGCAAGCACCTCCGAATAAGCCGCCAGCGCCATGGCAGCCAGAAAAAACTGCAGGATCTCATTTCCGGTCCACCCGGTCAGCAGATAGACCTCCCACGCCACCACGCCGCCCATCGGCGCTGAAAAGAGCTTCTTCCCCCGGATGTTGAAAAGCAGGCAAAATCCGGCACAGGCTCCGTAAGCGTAGACCCCCGGCAGCAGATAATCCGTTAAAAACGCCATCTTCCCGACCCCCTTACAAAGCCTGCAGCGCCCACATGGTAAAGCCGGTCCCCAGTGCAATGGCCGTTGCGATCAAAAGCGCCTCCGCCAGCTTCAGAAGTCCGGAAATAAAGTCCTCCGCCAGCAGATCCCGCATAACGTTCGTGAGAGCTCCCCCCGGCACCAGATTCATCAATGCGCCGATGATGACCGTGTCCGTATGAATCGGCGCTCCCAGCTTCGCCGCCGTTACGGCCAGAGCCGCCCCCACCGCCGATGCCGCAAAATTGACCAGCATGAAGTTTGTCTTCCATCGGTTAAGCCCTTCCACGACCAGCCGGATCGCCCCGCCGCAGACCGCCGCCACGCAGGCGTCCGGCAGACTTCCCCCGAATAGCAGCGAAAAGGCTCCGCCGACCAGGACGCTTCCCCCGATCCGTGCCCAGAAGGGATAGATCTTCCCTTCTTCCAGCTTCTTCATCCGCCGCTCCACTTCGCCCAGCGGCGGCGTGTCCGCACAGATCTCCCGGCAGAGAGCATTGGCCCTCTCCACCCGATCCAGATCGATCCCCCGGATCCGGATCCGTTTGATCCGGGAATAATTTCTCCCCGTCTCATCCTGAAAGCTCACATGAATGCAGGTGGAGATGGCAAAGACCCCGCTGTCCGCCAATCCGTAAGCCAGACAGATCCGCTGCATGGATTCTTCAACCCGGTGGATCTCCGCTCCGTTCTGCAAAAGGATCCGCCCCATTTCCGTGACCACGTTGAGCATCTGATCGCAGTTCATCCTCCGCACCTCTTTTCTGTTCTTTATTATACCGATTTTTCCCGAAAAAGCCACCCTGTTTTCACGAAAACGTTCCATTTTTCTCCAAAAATTCCCCTAAAACGAAAGGCTGCCCCCGCTCCGCCAAAAAGGAGCAGGGACAGCCGCTGCATTCAGTTTTCGGAAGAGGTGTGATGTACCACCTTGTCAGCGTTTCGGATCTGAGCCCGCTTGATCTTCCCGCCCAGCGTCTTGGGAAGCTCGTCCACGAACTCGATGATCCGTGGATACTTGTAGGGAGCCGTCACCCGTTTGACGTGATTCTGCAGCTCCTTTTTCAGTTCCTCGCCGGGCTTGTAGCCCGCCGCCAGAACGATGGTCGCCTTGACCACCTGCCCCCGGATGGGATCCGGGGCGGCGGTAATGGCGCATTCCACCACGGAAGGATGCTCAAGCAAGGCGCTTTCCACTTCAAACGGCCCGATGCGGTAGCCGGAGCACTTGATCACATCGTCGTTCCGCCCGATGAACCAGTAGTAGCCGTTGGAATCCCGCCAAGCCACGTCGCCGGTATCGTAATACTTGCCGCCTAAGTTCGCCTTCGTCAGCTCTTCGTCGTGGTAGTAGCCGGTGAACAGGCCGGTAGGCGGATTGTTCGCCACGTCCATGACCACGATAGAACCTTCCTCACCGTCGGGGCAGGGATTCCCGTCGTGATCCACCAGCTGGATGTTGTAAAGCGGAGAGGGCTTTCCGGTAGAGCCTGGCTTCGGCTCGAACCACTGGAAATTTGCCAGCATGACGGAGGATTCGCTCTGTCCGAAGCCTTCATAGAGCTTCAAGCCCGTCAGCTCGTGCCAGCGCTTGAAGACCTCCGGGTTCAGCGGCTCGCCGGCGATGCAACAATGCTTCACGCAGGAAAGGTCAAACTTCGTCACATCCTCCTGCAGCATGAACCGGAACATGGTCGGCGGTGCGCAGAAGGTGGTCACCCGGTATTTGGTGATCATCTGAAGGAGCTTCAAAGGGACAAACTTGTCCATATCATAGGCAAAGATCACGGCGCCGCAGATCCACTGGCCGTAAATTTTTCCCCAGCCGAACTTCGCCCAACCGGAATCGGAAACGCTCATGTGGAGCTTGTTCTCCTGCACCTGCTGCCAGTATTTAGCGGTGACGATGTGCCCCAAGGGATAGGAGAAGTTATGCTGGACCATTTTGGGCATCCCCGTGGTGCCGGAGGTGAAATAGACCAGCATAATGTCCTTCACATGGGTGGCGTCCTCCCCGGTGGGACGGGGGAACTCGTCGGAGAACTTGGCGATCTCCTCTTCAAAGCAGAGCCAGCCCTCCCGCTTGTCCACTACCAGAATGCGGTTTTCAAGACAGGGCGTCTCCGGAGCGGCGGCTTCCACCTGCTCGATGACGAAGGGATCGTTGACGCAGACGATGGCTTTGATCTTCGCCGCATTGGCACGGTAAACGATGTCCTTTTTCGTCAGCTGGAGCGTACCGGGGATCAGAGTGGCGCCGATTTTATGAAGCGCCGTGGCGCAGATCCAGTACTCCCACCGGCGGCGGAGGATCAGCATGACCACATCGCCTTTTTTGATCCCTAAGCTCTTAAAGAAATTTGCCGTCTGATTGGAGAGCTTTTTGATGTCGGTGAAGGTGAAAATCTTCTCCTCGCCGTGGTCGTTGACCCAGACCAGAGCCTTTTTCTCCGGCTCCTGATCCGCCCATGCGTCTACGATGTCAAAGCCGAAGTTAAAGTCCTCCGGCACGTTCACTTTATAATTTTCTTTAAAATCCTCGTAGGAGTCAAACTCCATCCGGGGAAGATACCGATCCAAGAGCATATTCGTTTCTCCTTTGCTTTACTCCGCAATCACCGTGAGGAACCTTGCCTTGACCGTTCCGACACATTTCTGACCGTGGGGGTGGGTGGGATTGAAATAAATGGAGTCGCCGGCGACCAGTACCAGCTCCTTGTCGTCAAAGGTGACGGCGATGGAGCCTTCCAGCACCAGATTGAATTCCTGTCCGGCATGGGTCACCAGAGCCGCAGGTTCATCCGAAGGCTCCAGCGTGACCAGCAAAGGCTGCATGATCTTTTTATTGTAACGGAACGCCAGATCCTCGAACCGGTAGCCGGGATAACGGGAAACGCTGCGCCCCTCGCCCCGGCGGACGATGTGATAGGTGTCCAGCTTGGCCCGCACGCCGGTGATGATCTCGGTAAAGTCCACGCCGCAGCGGTTGGCGATCTCATAGATGACGCTGATGGGGACGTTTTCGCCGCTCTGTTCATATCCGGCATAGGTATCAGGGGCGGTTTTTACGAAAGCCGCCATTTCTTCCTGCGTATAGCCGCAGGCTTCCCGCAGCTCCCGGATCCGGGCCGCTATTTCTCTAAATTCTTCGTTCATGGTACGGTCCTTCCTCTCTCATATTGCTTTCTCCCGAGCGGGGGAAAAGAAGATTGAAGTTATTATAGCACAGTTTTTGGAAATGTCAAGAGTAAAATTGCGTATTTTTTGATATTACCGAAATTTTATCGTGTTTTCTTATTTTTTACGAAATATTTTTCAGAAAATCAGTGGCAGCACCCGCAATTGCACCCATGATGGCGCCCGCAATCGCAGTCTTCTTCCTCACAGCCCTTACTTTCCTCGTGGTGATGCCCGCAGCCGCAGCCCCCTTCATACTCCGGCTCGTCCTCGTCGAAGTCCTCGCTCCAGTCTTCTTCGCCTTCAAAAGGCTTTGCCGCTTCCTCCGCCGCAAGGGCCGCCGCCCATTCCCGGGTATTTCGGATCCGCAGGCCGCCGTCGCCTTCCTTGGGGTCGCTGGCCATTTCCGTCAAAACGTCGCAGGGACATTTGTGACATTGCCCGCAGGTCTCGAACCCCCGATCCTCGCAGCAGTCCTTGACCTCGCACTCCCCCCAAAAGGGTCGATCCAGATTCGCGCATCCCTTGCACCCTAAGATCTCTTTATACTTGCAGCTGCTGCAGTCGATGCCGCAGCGGGACAAAATCTCCATGTTCTCTCTTCCTTTCTCAAAGCAGCTCCGGGTTGTACCTTGCCCGCTCGCCGCCTACAAAGCGGGGACGGGTCCTGGCCAGCAGCAGGATAGCGTTTCCGATGTGATCTACGCTGACCCGCACGGGGACTGCTACTTCCTTTAAGTGCATCCCGATAAGGGTTCCGCCGATGTCCATGCCTGCCGAAGCCTTTACATGGGAAACCACCACCGGATGCTCGAACCGGCTGTAGGCCGTCGTTCCCATGGCTCCGCCGCCGTGGGCCCAGGGGATGGCGTTGACGATCTCCAGATCGTGGGCCTCCGCACAGGCTTCCTCCACCACCAGCGCCCGATTCAGGTGCTCGCAGCACTGGAACGCAAGAAACACCCCCCTCTCCTCTGCAAGGGGAGTCAGTGCATCGTAAACCGCCCCGGCGCAGTCGGCACTGGAAAAGGTGCCGATCTTCTGTCCTGCGATCTCGCTGGAGCTGCAGCCGATGACCACGATGCTCCCCTTTTTCAGCTTTGCCGCTTCCAGCAGCTCGGCAAAGGCTCTCCGGGTCTCCTCCCGCACTTCATTTAAAAATGCTTCTTCCATCTTCCTCATCCTTTCGCTTCTCTTCCAACACCCGC
>USLH01000007.1 GCA_900555435.1 uncultured Oscillospiraceae bacterium
ATACTTGAAATAAATGGTTTTGATGTTTCCGGTGAGAAAATCCATTGTAAAACCTCTCTTTCCATGAAAAAGCCGGATAAGGAACGGACATTTCAGTCCGAGCCTTATCCGGCTGCTGTTTCTTACGAACAACGGGCCCTCCGACAAATAAAGGCATTATAGCAGATGTAGGAGGGGATGTTGAGAGTTAGTATGCAATTTCTTTTCCTTCAGCGGCAGAGCGATAAGCAGCCGTCATCAGGCGGGTCAGGGCTACGGCGTCTTTTGTTCCGAAGGGAGAGGGCTCGCCGGTCTGCAGGCAGTGGATAAAGAGGGGAACCGGAGCCAGAGAGGTACGGGTGATCTCCTCGGCAGGGATAAAGGTCTCGCCATCGTCGTTCCGAAGCAAAACGCCATCCTTCAGAGAACCGCCGACACAGATGCTGCCGTTGGTGCCGTTGATCTCCAGAGAGAAGGGGCAGTGCCGGGACAGAAATCCGGTCTCTGAAACGGCTACCGCACCGTCGGCGTAGCGGAGCAGACTGACGCAGTTGTCATCGACACCTTTTCCGCCGCTTTCCGTAAAGACGGAAGAAACGGATTGAGGTTCGCCTAAAAAGTAAAGGCAGAGGTACATAGGATGAGCACCCAGATCCATCATGGCGCCGCCTCCGCATTGCTTTTTATCGAAGAAAGAGTCAGGGAGCCAGCCGGCAGAGATCCCGTCGTGGGCATCCCGGACTCGCAGGTGGGTGACCCGGCCGATGGCACCGCTTTCCACCAGATGCTTTGCCTCTAAGATCGGCGCATCTGTCCGGCGGCGGAAAGAGATGAGAAAAGGAACTTTTGCTTCGTCTACAGCCTTTGCAATGGTTTCGGCATCCTCGTTGGTGATGGCCAGAACCTTTTCCGTGAAAATGGCTTTGCCGGCTTTGGCGGCGGCGCAGATGACCTCCCGATGCATGGAGGTGGGAGTGCCTACGGAAACGGCATCTACGTCCTTGCGGTTGACGGCAGTTTCCAAATCCGGCTCAAAATCACAGCCGATGGAATCGGCCCATTCTTTTCCCCGGACAGGATCTTCGTCCCAGACAACAGTGATCTTCACCCCCGGAATTTTAGCAAACTGCTGCCCGTAGCCTTCGGCGTGAACGTGCCATTTGCTGAGAAGTGCAACTTGAATCATAAAAATTCTCCTTTTATAATTATGCGAAAGTACGCATAAGAAGTTCGGTAAGAAAAACAGCGGCGGAAGCGGAAAGCGCTACCGTTAGAAGCCTTTTTCCCCAATAAGCCAACGCCAGCGCTACGATTAAGCCAGCCAGTGCAGAGAGGGGAGAGGAGGTGGCGGAAAAGATGGCGGGAAAGGTCATGGCCGCCAGAACCGCATAGGGAACGTAACTCAGGAAGGAACGGACATAGCGGTTATTTATCTTTTTCCGGAAGATCACAAGCGGGAGCATCCGTGGAAGATAGGTGACCAGTGCCATGATGGTCACAGAGATCAGAAAGTAGGTCAAGTTGATTTTCATGCTTTTTCTCCCTCTTCTAAAGGCTCCACGTCAACGGGAAAACGGAATGCAGCATAGCCGGCGGCCAAAATGGCACAAATGATAATGACCCAGCCGCTGGAAAGTTGCTCGAAACCCGGTGTAAAGGCAAAAAGACAACTGATTGCCGTAGAGAGAAGCACCGTGACCAGCACCGCCCGGGAATGCCGGGAAGGAGGGATGATGATAGCAATGAACATCCCGTAAATGGCGATCCCCAAAGCGCTGCGGACGGAAAGGGGAAGAATCCCGGTACAGGCAGCGCCTAAGAAAGTCCCCAGCGTCCAGCCGCAATAAGGGGTCAGGATCAGGCCCGATAAATAGCAGCTGGGGATCTTCCCCTGCTGCTGCATGGCGACGGCGAACACCTCATCGGTATTTCCAAAGGAAAGGATGCTCCGGGAGAGAGCAGACATATTGGGATCCACCTTCTGGGAAAGTGAAAGGGACATGAGCATATAGCGGATATTGATGACAAAGGTGGTAATACCGATTTCCAAATAGGAGCCGCCGGCAAAGATCAGCGCCGTTCCGGCAAACTGTCCGGAGGAGGTCAGGTTGGTCATGGAGATCAATACAGCCGCCCAGACCGGTAACCCGCCTTCCACCGCCATCATGCCGAAGGCGAAGGAAACGGAAAGGTATCCAAGACAAATCGGCAGACCATCCCGCAGACCCTTTCGGAAGGTTAAAGCGGGTCCGACGGTTTTAGCCGTTATGGTTGACGCATTCATACGGGTGCTCCTTTTTTCTTTCTCGCAGTTTCTATATTATAGCATTTTCTTTTGCGTGAAACAAGGGATAACCGCATAAAAGTGGGGTTTTATAAAAATAAAGGAAAAATATCGTTTTCGGTACCGGAAAATCTTGTGATTCTGTGCAATTTATGCTATACTGGAAATAACTTCAATGGAAAGGGAGTTTTTGTTATGGGAATCATTCGAGCACTTGCTGGAGCTGTAGGCGGAAGTCTTGCCGATCAGTGGCTGGAAGTTATTGAACCCGACAATATGAGCGATACCACCGTTTTTTGTAAAGGTGTTGCCGTTCGTAAAAATGATCGGCGCAATGCAAACCGCAAAGGGACAGAAGATGTGATCTCCAACGGATCGGTGATCCATGTGGGAGAGAATGAATTCATGCTTTTGGTAGACGGCGGAAAAGTCGTGGACTATTCGGCAGAACCCGGCTATTACAAGGTAGATAATACGGCGGCTCCTTCTATGTTCAGCGGCGGATTCGGAGATGCCCTGAAGGATACCTTTGATCGGCTGCGGTTCGGCGGAGCGGCCCCGTATCAGCAGAAGGTCTATTTCATCAATCTGCAGGAGATCAAGAACATTGCCTTCGGCACAGTGAACCCGATCAACTATTTTGACAACTTCTATAATTCCGAGCTCTTCCTTCGGGCACACGGCTACTTCTCCATCCGGATCGTGGAGCCGCTGAAATTCTATGCGGAAGCGATTCCCCGCAACGCTGACCATGTGGATATCAGTGATATCCACAAGCTCTATCTGTCGGAGTTCTTAAACGGTCTGCAGACTGCCATCAATCAGATGTCTGTGGACAACATCCGTATTTCCCATGTGACTTCCCAGGGAGTCAAGCTGGCGAAATATCTGTCCGACGCATTGGACGAGAACTGGAAGCAGCTCCGGGGCATGGAGATTGTATCTGTCGGCATCCAGAGCATTTCTTATGACGAAGAATCCAAAAAGCTCATCAATATGCGCAACCAGGGCGCTATGCTCTCGGATGCGGCCGTGCGGGAAGGTTATGTGCAGGGATCGATTGCCCGGGGAATGGAAGCAGCCGGCTCCAACGCAGGCGGCGCTGTCAACGGCTTTATGGGCATCGGCATGGGGATGCAGTCGGCCGGCGGATTCATGTCTGCCGCTACCCAGACCAATCAGGCCCAGATGGCTGCTCAGCAGCAGGCACGCCAAGCGGAAGAAAAGAAAGCCGGCACCTGGCAGTGCAGCTGCGGACAGGAAAATACCGGGAACTTCTGCTCTTCCTGCGGAAAGGCAAAGCCGGCTCCTTCCGGAAGCTGGAAATGTGAGTGCGGCCAGGAGAACACCGGAAAGTTCTGCTCCAACTGCGGAAAAGCCCGACCCCAGGGAAGCGTCTGCCCCAAGTGCGGCTGGAAATCGGAAAGCGGCTCGGCGAAGTTCTGCCCCAGCTGCGGCGAGAAACTTCAGTAAAAAAGGAACGGCATCATGGATGTATTGACGTACCAATGCCCCAACTGCGGCGCTGCGTTGACCTTCAACGAAGCGACCCAGCATTGGGATTGTAAATACTGCCTGAGTTCCTTCACCTTGGAAGATCTGGAAAAAGACGGACAGAAGCAGGAGCCGGAAAAAACGGCTCCTGCTTCTGATGCCGAAAAAACGGTGGAAGAACCGGAACAGGGGGAAATGCGGGAATACACCTGCCCTCAATGCGGTGCGCACATTGTGACCGACGCCACTACGGCAGCTTCGTTCTGTGTTTTCTGCGGAAACGCCACCATCTTTCCGGAGCAGCTTTCCGGTTCCTTCCGTCCGGAACTGCTCATTCCGTTCCAAGTGAAAAAGGATGCGGCTCAGGCAGCTTTCAAACGGCTCTGTAAGGGGAAGCCTCTCCTTCCCAGGGATTTCTGTGCGCCGGATCGGATCGAGAAGATCACTGGCGTTTATGTTCCTTTCTGGCTTTACGACTGCGCCACCAATTCTTATATGACAGCCAATGCCCAGCGGGTACATACCTGGAGCGACAGCCGTTACCGCTACACCCGGACGGATCACTTTCGGATCGAGCGGGGTGGAACCATGGATTTTGATAAGATTCCGGCAGACGGTTCCTCCAAAATGGACGACGCCTTGATGGATGCCATTGAGCCATATGACATGAAAAAGCTGGTGGACTTTTCCACGGCATATCTTTCCGGTTTTATGGCGGAGCGGTATGATGAAGACAGCGAAAAGGTCTTTCCAAGAGCGTCCACCCGGATCCGGAATACAGTGGAGCAGACCCTTCGGAACACTATCAGCGGTTATGCCAGCGTGCAAGTGACCCAGAATGATGTGCAGGTCCAACGGCAGTCTACCAAGAACGTGCTTTTGCCGGTCTGGATGCTGATGAGCCACTATAAAGGTAAGGAATATCTATTTGCCATGAATGGGCAGACAGGAAAACTGGTAGGAAATCTGCCGGTTTCGATCCCCAAAGCTTTTGCATGGGCGGCAGGTATTTTTGCAGGCGTTTCTCTCCTGCTGTATTTAGGAGGGATGCTGATTTGAAACGGAAAATTTTAGCGCTTTTCTTTGGTATTTTATGGAGCCTCCTCCTGGTCCCGTCGGTTTTTGCCATGGATACCGATGTGGATCCTTCTATCCGGATCTACGACTATGCGGATCTGCTGACTGACGAGGAGGAGGAAGCACTTTCGGAAACGGCCCGAGAGCTTAGCGAAAAGTGGAGCGTGGATCTGGTCACCGTCACTATTGACGACGATGAAGGGCTTACTTCCATGGAGTATGCCGATGATTTCTTCGATTACAACGGCTTTTCTGCCACCGGTGTTCTGATGCTCATTAACATGGATGAACGGGAAGTCTGGTTTTCCACTGCCGGCTCCTGCATCCGGATCTTCAGCGACCGCCGGATCGAAGCCATGGTACAGGCTTGCTTAAACGACCTTTCCGATGAAGATTATAACGGGGCGGTAGAAACATTCTTTTCCAAGGCGGACAGCTATCTGACTGCCGGAGAAGAACCGGATAGCGGCTCCCATGATGTGTCGAATCCGGAGGATATTTTCTATGGGCCTGAGGAACCTGCGTGGCAGCGGTCTCTGCATCGAATGCCGATGTATCTTTTGATCGCTGCGGTGGTTTCCGGCATTACCGTTCTGATCATGGTCACCACCAATCGTTCTGCCAAACGGGCAAAAGAGGCCGGAAAATATCTGGCAAACAATTCCGTTCACATCACCCTGCGGAACGACCAGTTCCTGCACTCTACTGTGACGAAGACCCGCATTGAAAGCGACAGCTCCAGCGGTGGCAGCAGTGGGGGCGGAAGCTCTACCCACACCAGCTCCAGCGGCAGCTCTCACGGCGGCGGTGGGGGACGGTTCTGAGCAGAAAAGAAAGGGCGGATGGATCCGTGAGTCTTAAAAAGTACATCGTTGCTCTGGATCAGGGCACGACCAGTTCCCGGGCGGTGATCTTCGATCGGGAACAGAATATCGTCGGTCTGGCGCAGCGGGAGTATACCCAGTATTATCCGAAAGAGGGCTGGGTCGAGCATGACCCGATGGAGATTTACGCATCTCAGTACGGAGTGCTGATCGACGCTCTTCTGATGAGTGGAGTGTCTGTGGAAGAAGTGGCTGCTATCGGCATCACAAATCAGCGGGAGACTACCATTGTCTGGGAAAAAGCCACAGGGCGCCCTATTTATAATGCTATCGTCTGGCAGTGCCGCCGGACTGCTTCTATTTGCAAAGAGCTGAAAGAAAAAGGATACGATCAGCTGATCCGGGAACATACGGGATTGCTGCCGGACGCCTATTTCAGCGGTACGAAGATCCGCTGGATCCTAGATCATGTCCCGGGTGCACAGGAAAAAGCAGAGGCTGGTGAACTTCTGTTCGGGACGGTAGATTCGTGGCTGATCTGGAAGCTCACCGGCGGATTGGTCCATGCGACGGATTACACCAATGCCTCCCGGACGATGCTCTTTAACATTCATACTCTGCAGTGGGATGAGGAGATCTTAAAGATCCTGAACATTCCAAAGTGTATGCTTCCGGAACCCCGTCCGTCCAGTGGGATTTTTGGAATGGCGCAGATCAATGGGTATCCGGTGCCGATTGCAGGCGCTGCCGGCGATCAGCAGGCGGCACTGTTCGGGCAGACCTGCTTTTCCAAAGGCGAGGCGAAGAACACTTACGGCACCGGATGTTTCCTGCTGATGAATACCGGAGACAAACCGGTTCTAAGTCGTTCCGGAATGCTCACTACCCTTGCGGCCAGCGCCGGAGGGGAAGTGCAGTACGCATTGGAGGGTAGCGTTTTCACGGCTGGATCCGTGGTTCAATGGCTGCGGGACGAGATGCGGTTCATTACGGATGCGTCCGATTCGGATTATTATGCGGCTAAAGTAAAGGATTCCGGCGGCGTTTATATGGTTCCGGCTTTTAACGGGTTGGGTGCACCGCACTGGGATATGTTTGCCAGGGGAATGCTGATCGGAATCACCCGTGGAACCAAACGTTCGCATATCATCCGTGCCTGTATGGAAGCGATTGCATATCAGTCTAAGGATCTTCTGGATGCCATTCAGGCAGATGTAGGAGCGGAATTTTCCGAGCTGCGGGTGGACGGTGGTGCTTCTGCCAATGAGTTTCTCATGCAATTTCAGGCAGACATCATCGGGAAGCCGGTGTGTCGGCCGGTGGTTCGGGAAACCACGGCACTGGGAGCCGCATATCTGGCCGGTTTGGCGGTTCAGTTCTGGAACAGCCTGGAGGAACTGAAGGATTTGGGAAAGATCGATAAGGTTTATCAGCCCCAGATGGATGAAAAGACCTGTGCCAAACTCTTGAGGGGATGGCATCGGGCCGTGGAGCGGGCTAAAAACTGGATCGATCCCGAAGAGGAAGAATAAAAAAACATTTGCTCGCAACAGTGGGGAAGGGCATTTCCCATTCATATGTTCTGTATTTAAAACGAACCGGCTGCGGAAAAACTTCACAGCCGGTTCGTTTTATTTTTCGGATTTTTCCTTATAGCTTGCCAGAGGGCTGCTGGATAAGGCAGCTTCTTTTTGCTTGTCGGAAACATGGGTATAGATCTCGGTGGTGTTTAGATTGGCGTGCCCTAAAATTTCCTGCAAAACCTTTACGTCCACATCACCATACTGATACATCATCGTCGCAGCCGTATGCCGCAGCTTATGGGTGGAAAATCCCATATGAGAAAGCCCTGCTTTGTCCAAATGTTCGGTAATGATCTGCTGAATCCGGCGTTGGCCCAATCGATGACCGGTTCGGTTTAAGAAGAGAGCCTTCTCGTCAACGATGGGCGCTTGCTGGTTACGGTATTCCAGATATTCCTTCATGGCAGTCATGCAGGCATCGTTTAAATATAACATTCGTTCTTTGTTGCCCTTTCCGAGGACCCGCAGTGTGTTGTCCCGAAAGCTGTTGACGTTCAGACCTGACATTTCCGAAAGCCGCATCCCGCAGTTTAAAAAGAGCGTGACGATGCAGTAATCCCTAGGATGGAACGGATCTTCCTGGTCAAATGTTCGAAGCAGATCATAGCATTGCTCCAGGTTCAAATAGGTAGGCAGCGCCTTTTTCGCAGCAGGCAGCTCCAGCTTTTCCACAGGATTGGCTTGGATCAGTCCCACGTTGTTGGTCAGGTATTTATAAAGGCCTCGAAGAGCGGAAACCTTATGAGCCCGGGTGCGGGCATTGTTGGTTTTTTCCGTGTACGTGTAATTGAGAAATTCATAGACATCGGAAAGCGTCGCTTCAGCGGCAAGGCTTAAAGGCACATCGTGAATAGATATTTCTTCCAGCGGCGTTTCATCCGGAACCAGACCTTTGAATTTTTTCAAGAATCGGAAAAAAGTCCGCAGATCAATGAAATAACCCTCAACGGTCAATTTGGAGCGGCCTTTGATGGTCAGCAAATAATAGAGATAGTCCCGCAGGAAGCCCGGGCACTCGGAATAGTCGCTGGCGGTATAAGACATGGTTTTTTCGCCCCTCTCAATTTCGCTAAATTTATATTTTGCGAAATAATTGATCTGTCAAAAGAGGCCGATCCCCTGAGACTTTTCTGAGAAAAACAAAGAAGATCAGCATCATCCGGATCTGCATCAATTTTGCAGACCCGGATCTTACAAAACATGATTTATTTCTGACTTCCGAAATAAAAGATCTCCGGAGAATCCTGACCCGGTTTCCATGGAATATGTGCTTCAAACAATGATTCTTTTAAAAACAGCGGCAGATAATCCCGGAAATGTGGACAAAGAGCTTCTTTCGGCTGAGAAATAAGCTGTTCCAGCGGCATCCAGAAAACGGCGCCTTCTTCCGTTTCGTCCAGGAGATTTCCGTAGAAGGTTTCCGTCCGATACAGATGTACAAAATAATGTTCGTCTGCATCGGTCCGGGTCCAGTGGATGATCCCGCAAGGTTTTAGGTCAGATACGATCAATCCGGTTTCTTCCCGGACTTCCCGGATGGCCGATTCGACAAGGCTTTCGCCCCGTTCCAGATGGCCGCCGGGAAATGCCAGTCCTGTCCAGTATTTCACACGCTTCTGGACCACGATCCGCTTTGTGGCCGGATCCAGAATCATGCACATATTGGTGATCTCGATCTGCATTAGTCCTCCAAATATTTGGAAAGCATCTCTTTCATCAAGGCAGGATTACCCTTGCCCTTGGACGCCTTCATGCACTGGCCGACTAAGAAGCCCAGAGCATTGGTTTTACCGTTCTTATAATCGGTGATGGACTTCTGATTGTTTGCTACCACTCCGTCAACGATCGCCTGCAGCGCAGAAGTATCCGAAACCTGCTCCAGCCCTTTTTCTTTGACGATTTCAGCCGGTTTCTTTCCGGTTTTCATCATTTCATCGAACACCTGTTTTCCGGCAGAGCTGGAAATCTTATTGCCTTCGATCAGTGCGATGATCTCGGCAATCTGTTTGGGATCTAAATTCAGGTCGTTGATGGATTTGTTCTGCTCATTCATCAACCGGGATACGTCGCCCAGAACCCAGTTGGCGGCGTTTTTCGCTTTGATAGGAGCAGCTGCCAGAATGGATTCAAAGAAATCGGATTTTTCTTTCGTTTCCGCCAACAGGACGGCATCAGCCTCCGGCAGGCCCATCTCCTTGATGTAGCGAACCTTTTTCTTATTGGGCAGCTCCGGAATGGAATCCTTCAGCTCTTTGAGCTTTTCTTCATTCAGAACAATGGTCAGCAGGTCAGGCTCCGGGAAATACCGGTAATCCTGAGCGTCCTCCTTGCTGCGGAGCAGGACGTTCTCCCCTTTCAGGTCATCCCAGCGGCGGGTCTCCTGAGAAATGGTGCCGCCGGCTTCCAGAACTTCCACCTGGCGGGCTGCTTCATATTCGATAGCCCGGACAGCGCCGCTAAAGGTGTTGACGTTTTTCATTTCCACCCGGGTGCCGAAGGGCTCGCCGGGTTTGTGGACGGAAACGTTGATGTCGCAGCGGATAGAGCCTTCCTGCATCTTGCAGTCGGAGATATTCAGATATTCCAGAATGGATTTGATGGTGTCCAGATAGGCTTTAGCTTCGGCGGAGCTGCGAAGATCCGGCTCGGAGACGATCTCAATCAAGGGAACGCCGCAACGGTTGAAGTCGACCAACGTTCCGGTGAAGCTATCATCGTGGATCAGCTTGCCGGCGTCTTCCTCAATGTGAATCCGGGTGACGCCGATCCGGCGCTCTTCCCCATCCACCCAGATGTCCAGATAGCCGTGCTCGCAAAGAGGAATGTCGAACTGGGAGATCTGGTAAGCTTTGGGAAGGTCGGGATAGAAATAGTTCTTCCGGTCCTGCTTGCTTACGGAATTGATGGTGCAGTTCAAAGCGTAGCCCATTTTAGCGGCGTATTCCACCACTTTTTCGTTTAGCGTAGGCAGGGTTCCGGGCATGCCCATGCAGACGGGGCAGCACTGGGTGTTGACTTCCATGCCGAAAGCATTGCGGCAGCTGCAGTAGATTTTTGAAGCGGTATTCAGCTCGGCGTGGACCTCAAGTCCCACGACTAATTCGTAATTTTTCAGATCCATGGTGTTCCCTTCCCTTCTTATGCCAGCGTTGCGGACAGATCAAATCCGCCCAAAGACGTTTCCCAGACAGAGGCCGCATTGAAGAGGGTCTGTTCGCTGAACTTCGGCCCGATCAGCTGGCAGCCCACCGGCAGGCCCTTCTTATCCAGGCCGCAGGGAACGCTGAGACCGGGAAGCCCGGCGATGTTGACGGTAACAGTAAGGATGTCGTTCATGTACATCTTCACCTGATCGTCCATCCGCTCGCCCAGCTTGAAGGCGGTTTCCGGCGTGGTAGGAGTCAAAAGCAGGTCACAGCTTTCAAAAGCCTTGCAGAATTCCTCCTGAATCCGGATCTGGGTAAATTTTGCCTTTTTATAGTAAGCATCGTAATAGCCGGAGCTCAGCACATAGGTGCCCAGCATGATGCGGCGCTTGACTTCTGCACCGAAGCCTTCGCTGCGGGTGTTTTCGTACATCTCCGTCAGGTTTTTATACTCTTTGGCACGATAGCCGTATTTTACGCCGTCAAACCGTGCCAGATTGGAAGAAGCCTCGGCCGAAGCGATGATGTAATAGGCGGACAGCGCATAATCGGTGCTGGGAAGCGAAACGTCCACCAGAACGGCGCCCTCTTTTTCCAAAGTCTTTGCCGCGTTCCAAACGGCGGCTTTCACATCTTCCGCTATGCCTTCCCCGAAGTATTCCTCAGGGATGCCGATGCGAAGCCCCTTGACGTCCTTTTTGATCCCGGCTGCGAAGTCCGGATACTCCCGAAGGGCCGAAGTGGCGTCGTGAGGATCCCGGCCGCAGATGGCAGAGTAAAGCATGGCTACGTCCTTTACGCTGCGTCCCATGGGGCCGATCTGATCCAGAGAAGAGGCAAACGCCACCAGGCCGTACCGGGAAACGGAGCTGTAAGTGGGCTTCAGGCCCACGATGCCGCAGTAAGCGGCAGGCTGACGGATGGATCCGCCGGTATCGGAACCAAGGCTTACGATCGCCTCGCCGGATGCGACGGATGCCGCACTGCCGCCGGAAGAACCGCCGGGCACGCACTGGGTGTTCCAGGGGTTGTGAGTTTTCTGAAAATAGGAATTTTCGGTGGAAGAGCCCATGGCAAATTCGTCCATATTGAGCTTGCCTAAGATCACAGCGTCTTTGGCGTTGAGCTTTTCCATGACAAAAGCATCATAAGGGGGCACAAAATTTTCAAGGATCCGGGAGGCGCAGGTGGTACGGATCCCGCGGGTGCAGATGTTGTCTTTGATGCCCATGGGGATGCCTGCCAGAGCGGAAAGGGACTCCCCTTTTTCCCGCTTTTCATCGACTTCCGCCGCTTTTTTCAGAGCTTCTTCCTCGCAGACCGTCAGGTATGCACCAATCTCCCCGTCTTTTGCTTTGATCCGATCCAAAACCGATTGCGTCAGCTCCACGCTGGAGCACTCTTTTTTTTCTAAAAGCTCGGACAGCTTTTCTGCCGTCAGCTGATACAGTTCCATGTTGCGACTCCTCTCTTATTCTACGACTTTCGGCACGACGATGCAGCCTGCCTGAACTTCCGGTGCGTTTTGCAGGAGTTCTTTCCGGTTGGGGGAATTTTCCACCGTGTCTTTCCGCAGCGTCATAGGGTTATTGGGGTCGATCAAAGTGCCGCTGGCGTCCAGATTCGGGAGCTTCTCTACCATTTCGACGATTTTTTCCATTTCGCCGGAAAATTTCGCCTCTTCTTCCGGAGAAAATTTCAGTCTGGACAGCTTGGCCAGATGCTTGATGTCAATATTCATAACGGATTCCTCCATAAAAATAATACGGGATCATTGAATGAGATGCCGGAATTCCTCCTCACCGAGGATGGGAATCCCGAGCTCCTGCGCTTTTGTCAGCTTGCTTCCGGCCGCTTCTCCGGTCAGAACGTAATCGGTCTTTTTGGAGACCGAGGAAGAAACTTTTCCGCCGTTCTGCTCGATGAGGGCTTTTGCTTCGCTGCGGCTTAAGGTGGGAAGCGTCCCGGTCAGGACAAAGGTTTTTCCGGCTAAGGCCGTACCGGTTTCCTCTACCGTTTCTTTCAGGTTTACGCCGGCTTTCCGAAAATGCTCGATCAGTTCTCTGGCTTCCGGCTCCGCAAAATAAGCGGCAACCGATTGCGCCATTACCTCGCCGAATCCGTCGATTTCGGCGATCTCTTCGGCAGAAGCTGCCATGACCTGATCGGCATCCGGAAAATGACGGCAGAGAAGCTGGGCTGCCCGCTCGCCAATGTTCCGGATCCCCAAGCCGAAGATCAGCCGGGAAAGCGGGTTCTGACGGCTGCGGTCGATGGAATTCAGAAGGTTTTGTGCCGAGAGCTCTCCCATTCGGTCCAGACCCAGCAGTTGTTCCTTCGTAAGATCGTAAAGATCTGCCGATGAGGCGATCAAGTGGTTTTCCAAAAGCAGGTCGATCAGCGCCGGCCCCAATCCTTCGATGTTCATGGCACCCCGGGAAGCAAAGTGGATCAGATTTCGCCGCAGCGTTGCCGGACACGCCGGATTGACGCAGCGGATCACGGCTTCGTCTCGGACGGTTTTGCTGTGGCAGACAGGGCATTCCTCCGGGATGTGATAGGGCACGCTTCCCTCCGCATGGGAAACGGAACGTAGCACCTCCGGAATGATCTCCCCTGCCTTCCGGACCAAGATCCGGTCGCCGATGCGTAAGTCCCGCTGGGTGATGAAGTCCTGATTGTGAAGGACGGCCCGGCTGACGGTAGTTCCCGCTAGGGTGATAGGATCAAAAACGGCCGTAGGCGTACAGGCTCCGGTGCGTCCGACGTTGATCTGGATCTCTCGGAGGGTGGTTTCTTTTTCTTCCGGCGGGTATTTGAAAGCCACTGCCCACCGGGGAAATTTAGCAGTGGAGCCCAACTTTTCCCGCTCCGCAAAGTCGTCCACTTTAATCACAGCGCCGTCGATGTCAAAGGGGTATTTTCCCCGCATCTCGCCGATGTTCCGGATTTCCTCCACAGCTTCTTCGATGGTATCAAACCGCTTGTAAGAAGGAATTGTCTGAAATCCCAGTCGCTTTAGAGTATCCAGTGACTGCTTGTGGGAGGTGATGGAGAGTCCCTTCACCTGCTGGAGATTGAAGACAAAAAGATCTAACTTCCGGGCGGCGGTGATTTTTGGATCCTTTTGCCGCAAGCCGCCGGCAGCGGCGTTCCGGGGGTTTTTGAAGGGTTCTTCCTCGTTTTGGAGCTGTTTCGCTACCAGTGCTTCAAAGACCGCACGGGGCATATAGACTTCCCCACGGACTTCCAGGAACGGCACCGGCTCGGTCAGCTTTTTGGGGATGGAGGCGATGGTGCGGAGATTCAAGGTTACGTCTTCTCCGACAAAGCCGTTTCCCCGGGTGGATCCCCGAACGAAAACGCCGTCCCGGTATTCCAAAGAAACAGAAAGCCCGTCAATCTTTGGCTCTACGACAAAAGCGGTCTCCGGGATCAGTTCTTTGCAGCGGTTCCCGAAGTCGTAAAGCTCCGCTTCGTTGAACACGTCCTGCAGGCTTCCCATTTGGACGGTGTGCTCCACCTTTTCAAATGTGTTGAAAAGACTTTCATCGCCGACCCGCTGAGTGGGAGAATCTGCTGCGATCTCATTCGGATGGGCCTTTTCGATGGCTTTCAGCTCCTGCATCAGCATATCGTAATCGTAGTCGCTGATCTCCGGGGAATCCAAGGTATAATAGAGATGGCTGTGGTAATTCAATTGGGCTACCAGTTCCCGATAGCGCCGCTTTTCTTCTTCAGTCATACGGTTTCCTCTTTTCATGCCGCAAAAGGGCATAGTACTTATTTAGTATAGCACAAAATACGCTTTTTCGGTAGAGTTTTTTCCATTTTTTTCGCCGAAGACTTAAGATTCTATAAATTCGCAGCTTCTGCACCGGGAATGTCTTTACTTTTTTTCTATTTCCCGGTATAATAAAAAGGAAACAGATCCTGTTATTCGGATTTTTTCTGCGGATAGAAAAAGACGGCAGAATTGACGGAAATCCGATCCCCTGTTCGTTTCCTATATGAAATCGTAAAAGGGGGAGACCGCTTTCGGATTCGAAGGCGGCAACAGCGTATGCGCATTGCAATGTTTACGGAGACATATCTGCCGTATATCAATGGAATTGTCACCCATGTAAAGCTCCTGAAGGAAGGACTTGAAAAATTAGGACATGAGGTTCTGATCGTTGCCGCAGACCCTCACGCCAAGCATCATTACATCGAAGATCACGTCCTTCACTGCCCCGGAGCCCGCTCCAAACGGTTTTATAATTACGGGTTGGCCGCCCCTTATTCCCACAAGCGGGTCAAGCTGCTGGAAGAGTTTGCTCCGGACATCATCCACGTTCATAACGAATTTGGCATCGGCCTTTCCGGCATCCATATCGCAAAAACGCTCCACGTCCCGCTGGTCTACACCCTGCATACCATGTACGATGACTACATCTACTACGTTGCGCCGAAGCGGCTGATCCCCATGATGACCCGGATCTCCCACCGTTATTTCGGCCACTTTGCAAAGGAAGCGACTGTTATCACCGGGCCTTCCAAAAAATGCGGCGAGTACGTCAAAAATGACTGTCGTGTGGATAAAAATGTCCATGTGATCCCGAATCCCGTAGAACTTGACAAATTCCTTCCCCACAACATTGATGAGGAAAAGAAGCACGAATTCCGCCAGAAATATAACATCCGGGACGATGAAACGCTGGTTTGTTTCTGCGGACGGATCGGCCGGGAAAAGAGCGTGGATGTCCTTCTGGACTATTGGGCGGAAACGGTCAAGCCGGAGGATAAATTAAAGCTCCTGATTATCGGAGACGGCCCCTGCCGTCCGGAGCTGATGGAGCAGGCACAGCGTCTGGGAATTCAAGATATGGTCGTTTTTACCGGAGCCATTCCGAACAACGAGCTTCCCCCCTATTATGCCAGCTGCGACTTGTATGTGACCGCTTCCCTTTCCGATACCAACTCGATTTCCATGCTGGAGGCTATGGCTACCGGCCTGCCGGTTCTTCATCGGTTCGACAAGCTGAACGAAGGACAGGTCCGTAGCGGCATCAACGGATATATCTACTACGATGCACAGGGAATGTATAAGGAACTGATCGCCTACCGTGACAAATCTCCGGAGGAGAAAAAAATCCTTCAAAGCTCTGTTCGGGAATCTGTAAAGCAGGCCGGTTCCGAGAACTTGGCAAATTATCTTTTAACCGTTTATCAGCAAGCGTATCAGGATATTGACCGGAAAAAAGCAGAATAAGGAAACTCCCGGGTGCACGTTTTTGATGCATCCGGGAGTTTTTTATGTCGATTCGATTTCAGAAGGCAGAGCTTCCGGATCATTCGGTTTTTCAGAAACCGGGAGGGCAAACCAGAAGGTACTTCCCTTCCCTACCTCGCTTGTTACACCGAAACGGGCATTATGAAGCTCCAGAACATTTTTGACAATGGAGAGCCCCAACCCGGTTCCGACTGCCGCCCGCTTGTGGGTTTTATCCAGCTTATAGTACCGATCCCAGACATAGAGCAGTTTATCTTCCGGGATCCCTTCTCCGGTATCAGTGACCCGGATCTGCACCCAGCCGTCTTCTGTCTGTTGCGTCACAATTACCGAGCGATCTTCGCCGGTGTAATTGATGGCGTTTCCAAGCAGGTTATATAGCACCTGCGAGATCTTCATTTCATCGGCGTGAACCCAAACCTCTTCTTCCGCCTGAAAACTGACATGATAACCGGAAACACCGGTCATCCGATTGATGCGGTCAATGGTATCCCGAACCATCCGAGTCAGGCAGAAATCTGCGGGCGACAGCTTCTGCGCTCCGGCCTGCAGCTTGGAAAGGTCCAGCAGGTCATTGACCAATCGGGTCAGCCGGGAGGCTTCATCGATAATGACCTGTACGTTTTCCGGGGTGTTTTCCCCGGGAAGATCCCGCATCATCTCCGCATAGCCAGTGATCATGGTAAGCGGCGTCCGAAGGTCATGGGAAATATTTGCCAGCAGTTCCCGCCGGAGTCCTTCGACTTTGGAAAGCTCCACGGCCGTGTAATTGAGGGTATCGTTCAGCTCCGAAATTTCCTGATAGCCGCCGCCTTCAAAGGTGATGTCGTACTTCCCTTTAGCCAGCTCTTTAGCCGTTTCGTTGACTTTGGTAATGGGTTGCGCCAGATTCCGGGACAAAAGCAGCGCCAGCGTAAGGGCCAGCAGCACCATGACTACGGTAACAATAGTCAGCTGCACCCGTAGGGTTCGCACGGTCGCATCCACCGGAGAAATATTGGAATTCAAAAGAACGATCCGCTCTTCCCCGTTGGAAAGGGAGAGAACCCGCACCAGCACCAGAATGTCTTTTTGATCCGTATAAGCAGAGCGGAACCCCCAGGCAGGCAGGAGTTGGTACGCCTGTTCCGTTACCTGTTCGGTATAGGAACCGCCGTTTTCCCGGGCCAATACATAGAGCCGCAGCAGATCCTGGTACCTCAGGTTATGAATGCGACAGCCGGGCAGCGTATCGGCCGAGGCGATTTCCTGTCCGCTTCCGTCCAGAATAAGGACGCACAGATCGTTGCGGGCGGCCAGATTTTCCGTAAGGGACTGAAGATCCGAATCATCAACGTGGCGTACAATGGTTTCCGCAGAACTCTGAATGTCCATGGTCTTAATGGCCTTGTAAAACCGTTCCAGAAACACCACCTGAAACACCCACAAAAGCCCCAGCATCCCGATGGCAAAACCGAGAAAGGTGATGAGGAGCTTCCATTTGATGGGCGCACCGGTCCGTTTCTTTTTCTCACGTTTCAAAGCGATACCCCACTCCCCGCAGCGTCACGATAAACTTGCTGTACGGCCCAAGGCTTTTCCGCAGCAGCTTGATGTGAGTGTCCAGAGTCCGGTCGTCCCCGTAAAAATCATAGCCCCAGACGTTGCTGATCAGGGTCTCTCGGGACAAAGCAATATTCCGGTTCCGCACCAGATAGAAAAGGAGGTCGTACTCTTTTGGGGAAAGATCCGCCTTTACCCCATCTATGGTAACGATCCGGCCGGTAAAATCCACGGTCAGCCCCTCAAAGGTCAGGATCTCTTTACCGTTGTCCGGAGAAGCCGTCTGGCTGCGTTTTAAGATTGCCTGTACCCGCATCATCAGCTCTTTCGGTGAAAAGGGCTTGACCACATAGTCGTCTACCCCGATCTCAAAGCCATGGATCCGGTCGTACTCTTCCCCACGGGCGGAAAGCATTAAAACAGGAGTATTGGAAGTCTTACGAATCTCCCGGCAGGCAGAGAATCCGTCCAGCTCCGGCATCATGACGTCCATGATGATCAGATCGAAGTCTTGTTTCCGGCAGATTTCTACCGCTTCCATCCCATCGGAGGCTTCTGTCACCTGATACCCCTCAAAGGCGGCATACTTTTTAATCAGATTGCGGATCTGTTCTTCGTCATCGACTACAAGAAGATGATACATGGCATTCCTTCCTTTCCATAGCCAAAAAGAGGCCTGCAAAATAAAATTTCGCTCCCCACTTGACAAATATCCGGAAGAGCTTTATAATTGCAAATGAAAATCATTCTCATTAAGGAGCAATTTATGCGTGAAGTTTTACTGGACACCTTGCTTGATACGTTAAAGGCGGCACCGATCCTTTTTGTCATCTACGGGATCATGGAGTATTTGGAATCACGGGTGAATACCTCTCGAATGTTCGGCGGGAAGCTGGAAAAATTCGGCCCCTTGATCGGTGCCGGCGCCGGCTGCATCCCGCAGTGCGGCTTTTCCGCTGCGGCAGCAGACCTCTATAACGAGCGGGTGCTGTCTGCCGGGACGCTGATTGCCGTTTTTCTGGCCACTTCGGATGAAGCGATCCCCATCATGCTGACAAAAGCCTCCGGTTGGAAGCCGATCCTTCTTTTGGTGGCAAGCAAGCTGGTACTGGCAGTTCTCATGGGTTATTTGATGAAACTCACCGTTTTCCGGAAGAGCAGCCACGCTCATCTGGAGCCTGCCAAAGACGTAGAAGTGGACAACTGCGGCTGCTGTGAGCATTCCCATCACGGGGAGGGCGGCGGGATCGGCCACATTTGCCTGTGCGCCCTGAAACATACGGTGCAGATCACCCTGTTTTTGGGCGTTACCCTTTTGATCATCAACCTCATTGTCTTCTGGATCGGAGAAGATAGGCTGCAATCTGTCCTCCTCAGCGGCAGCATTTTTCAACCGGCGATCACTGCCTTGATCGGTCTGATCCCCGGATGCGCCACGTCAGTTTTGCTGACTGAGCTTTTCCTCAGCGGCAGCATCAGCTTCGGCGCTGCCGTTGCCGGGTTGTCCACCGGCGCAGGTTTTGGTTATCTGATCCTTTTAAAGAACTGCCCCGATCGGAAAGAGGGCCTCAAAATCATTCTCTGGACGTATCTTTGCTCTGTAGCAGCCGGCATGATGCTTCAGCTGCTGGTGCCCTGAGGGAGGATCTGCCATGAATGAGACCATCCTTCAGATCCTGCGGGAGCTGGGGGCTGATGTGCGCACCGTCAACCGCACCACGGTGGATGTGGACTGTTCCCATATCCGCAACCGCCAGATCCTGCGGGAAGCCGGCATGAAAGTGACTCGGCAGCGGGAAAGCATTTTATCGATCTTCTTGGAAGCCGACACCCGCCTGACGGCGGAAGACCTCTTTCTCCGGCTGCGGGAACGGAACGAAGAATACAGCCTTGCAACCGTCTATCGCACCTTATCCGCTCTGGCGGAGCGCCATGTGCTGGAACGGGGGGAACTTCCCGATCACAGCTGCCAGTGCTACAATCTGGCCCATCAGGGGCATCGGCATCAGCTGACCTGCATCCGCTGCCACAAAACGCTTCTTCTCGATGAGTGCCCCGGGGAAGAATTTCTGGAAGAAGTGGGCAGACGTCATGGCTTTCGGGTGACCGGCCACTCTTTTGAAGTATTCGGTATTTGCCCCGCCTGTCAGAAAGAGGAAAAATCATGACGGAAACGCTTTATGAAGAGCAGGACTTTTCCGGATGGGAGTTCAGCGAAAATCAGCTGATTGGGATCACGTTTCGCCGCTGTCGGTTCCGCTCGGCGGATTTTGGATCCATGGAGCTTTCCAGTTGCCGGTTTGAATCTTGCGATTTTACCGCTGCCGCCTTTCAGGGGGTAACTGCCCGGAACTGCGCCTTTTTGAACTGCCGTTTTCTTTACGCCAACTGCTTTGCGGCTTCCTTTGAAGACTGCAAAATGACCGGTACGACCTTTGAAGACTGCAACTGCACCGCATTGCGGTTGTCCTGCGGCGACTGGTCGTACACCCTGATCCATGAGCTGGATCTTCACGGCGTGCATCTGACGGATACAAACTTTGAGGGAGCGGATTTAAGCGGCGCAAACTTTGAAAAGGCAGCATTGACCCGTTGCAATTTCCGGAGCGCCAATTTGATCGGCGCCAGTTTCCGGGATGCAGATCTGCGGGGCAGCTGCCTTGAAAAAACAAACCTTTTGGAAATGGATTTGAAAGGTGCCAAGATCGATTTGGAGCAGACCGTTTTGCTGGCGGCTGCGTTGGGAGCCGTTTACGTTCCTTAAAACTCCACGATCCGCCCGTCAAATGCAACAAGAAAGCCGTCCTTTCGCACTTCCTCGCACAGTTCGTCATAAAGGGCGCTGCCGTTGTGCGAAAAATGGTTGATCACGAAGATCGTCTGATCGCTGCAGACCCCGTCTGCGATCAGGCGGTCTTTTACTTTCCGGTTCTGCGGGATACCCATATGTCCGTCCCGATCCCCACCGTAAGCGGAAATGGGACCGTAAGTGCAGTCCAAGCTGACCATATCCGGATGAATGCCGTTTTTGAGCAAATACTCAAAAACCTCCTCAAAGAGGTACCCGGTATCATGGAGGTAAAGCAATGCCTTCCCTTCCTTCTCGATCAGATAAACATAGGGCTGTGCTTCCGGAGCCATATGCCGGGCCGGGAACGCCGTCACACGGTAAGGCCCCACCTCAGTCGGCTGAAAGGCTTCCAGAATGTGCCAGTGAAGATGAGGAGCGATCTCCGCTTCCAGCTCTTCCTTTACAATGGTGTCAAAGGAGGCCTTCGTTGCGGCCGAGCCGTAAATTTCCAGATCCGGAGCTACCATATCGTGGGCATATCCGCCGCCCCGCAGCTCCAGCTCCTGCGGATACATATGATCCATGTGGGAGTGGGTAAAAAGCAGATACTTTACCGCAGAAGCATCGATCCCAAATTGCAGGGCATGGTAATAGGTGTCCGGCGGAAAATCCAGAAACAGGACGTCGTCGATCAGCGTCTGACAACGGGTGCGGATATCCCGTCCGCCTCTCCGACGGGCTTCCTCACAGTTTTTGCAGTGGCAGAACATTCCGGGCCACCCTTCGGCTGCGGCGGTTCCAAGGTATTGAACTTTCACACAAATTCCTCCAACTTATATTTTGTTCTGTAAAGCGAAAATGCTTTTCAAAGGAAAAATTCGATTTTAAGGGGAACCAAGACAAGAATGTAAAAAGCATTCTCCCGCTAACAAGAATTTTGTGCATCTGCTTTTTCTTTTCAAAAAGGATGCTCAGTTCTCTTCCTGCAAGCGTTTCAATTCCTGGAGAAAGGAATCAACATCCGAAAAATCCCGGTAAACGGAAGCAAATCGGATGTAAGCGACCTTGTCTAGCTTTTTCAGCTCCCGCAGAACCTGTTCCCCCAGATCGGTGGAACGCACTTCTTTGATCATTTCATTGGCGTAGGTCTGTTCAATGGAATCGACCAGAGATTCCAGCGTTTTTACGGAGATCGGCCGCTTCTCACAAGCCCGAAGCAACCCCCGCAGAAGCTTGTCCCGGTCAAAAATCTGCCGGGAATGATCCTTCTTCACCACAATCAAAGGGGTATTTTCAATGACTTCATAAGTCGTAAACCGCTTCCCACAGGAGAGGCATTCCCGGCGTCGACGGATCTTTTCGCTGTCCTCGGCCGGTCTGGAATCTACAACCTTGCTTTCCGTATAAGTACAAAAGGGGCACTTCAAAAAACGACCTTCTTTCTCACTGCTTTGAAACTATCATACCATGATTTTTCAAATGGAGCAAGTCTTTTTCAAAATTCCGCTGCGATCTTTTTCATGTAAAAGAGGGACGTGAGAAGTTCTTCGTAACCGCCATAATTCTGCCGGTAAAGCTCTAAAATCATCCCGCCTTGATATCCAAGTGTCTGTAATTCCCGAATCAAGATCGAAAGATCCATTCTCCCCTTCCCTATCGGTAAACAGTCACAGTTTTCGTCCCAATCGCTGATGTGTAAATGTCGGATCGTTGTTCCAAGCCGCCGAAACAGCTCGTGATAATCAACGCCTGCCCGTCTGGCCTGCTTAAAATCCAATACAAAAGCGGCGTCATCACCCATTGCATCCTTCAGCCGCTCCAAAAACTCCGGATCCCGCCCTCGGCACCGACTGACATTTTCATGCGCCAGCAAAATGCCGAACCGCTTTGCTTCTTTATTTAAGCAAGAATACCGCTCAAAATACAGATCCTCCGATGTTTTTGTGTCTGCCTTCTCACCGTGGAAGACAAGGTAAGAAGCTCCCAGTTCAGCTGCCGCTTGAAAAAACTTTTTGTAATATTCCACTCCATCCCAAAATCGCCGCTCATATTCAGAGAAAAACAGCAGTGATTCCATCCCAGAGGTAAACGGATGAACCGATCGGATCCGGATTGCCTTATCTTTCAGGACCCTCCGGAATTCTTTTAGATACTCCGAAGAAAGCTCTGAGTCCGAATTGATAAATATCTCTCCGCAATCCGCACCGGATTCTACCAAATGGATCAGAGCTTTTTCCGTTTCAAGAGGATAGTAACAGGAGGTGGAGATCCCTATTTCAAGTCCTTTCATTTCCGTTTTCCTTTCAAAATCAGAAAAGACTGCCTCCGCTTTTGCAGCGCAAGGCAGTCTTTTAAGAGCAGAGGTTATTTCTTCTTTGCCGCAAGTTTCCGGTTCTTCCAGGTAGCCCAAATGGTTCCGGTCAGGCAGAGACTGCTATAAGAACCGGCTACCAAACCCACGACCATGGGGAACGCAAAAGTCAGGATATTGCTCACCCGGAAAATCAGAGCAAACACGCAGACCGAGATCATGGCGATCAAAGTGGAGATCGAGGTGTTCAGCGTGCGGGTAAAGGTCTGATTGACGCTCTTATTCAAAAGCTGCGGGAAGTCAAGGCTCTTGCCGTAGAGCTTTTCGTTCTCACGGATCCGGTCAAAGATCACGATGGTATCGTTGATAGAATAGCCCAGAATGAAGAGAATGACGGCCATGAAGTTGTCGTCGATGGGCAAACGGAAGATGATGAAGGTTCCCAGCACCATCAAAACGTCATGGAACAGAGCGATAACGCCGGTAATACCGGCCGATAAACCACCGATCCGCCGGAACCGGATGGTAATGTACAGGATCATCAGTACAAAGGAAGCCAGCACGGCAATCAGGCACTTGACAAGGAAGTCCTTGCCCATGGTGGCGGAAACGCTGTCGATAGAAACCTGCTCAATGCTGTTGTCCGGAAAATCGGAGATGAGCCGGTCGGTCAGCGACTGCTGGGTCTCCATCGAAAGGCTCTGCTTGTTGCCGAAGCTGATGGAGAACTGCTGGCTGCCCGAAGAAAGGCTCTGGGAAGTGTCTACCGTGGCGCTGAGTCCGGTTTCTTCTTTTGCCGCAGAAGCGATGGCGGAGCGGTCGATGGTGCCGTTGTAGGAATAGGTCGCAATGGTGCCGCCGGTAAACTGAATATCCACCTTCACGCCGAAGATCAGCGCAAAGATCAGAATGATGGCAAAAATCACCAGCGGAATGGCATAAAACACTTTGCGGTGACCGAAGAAATCCCAATTGTGTTTCAGCTGCATTATCGATCACCTCCATAAACCACAGGTTTGCGTAAAGCCTTGAACCGGGAGATCGATTTCAGCATCAACTTGCTGCAAAGGATGCCAAAAACGAAGTTTCCGATGACACCGATCAGCAGGGTGTAACCGAAGGAGTAAACGGTTCCCGCAGGAGCCGGCCCGCACATGAAGAAGATCGGGGTCAAGAGCTTTGCAAAGAGAGAGGATGGAGGCCCAAATGCGCCCATCAGGATAATGGAGACGATCACGACGGTCATGTTTCCGTCCAAGATAGCGGTAAATGCCCGCTGATATCCCAACTCGATGGCGCCGTCAATGGACTTGCCACTGCGGATTTCTTCCTTGATGCGTTCCGCCGTGATCACGTTGGCGTCAACGCCCATACCGATGGCCAGAATGATGCCGGCAATACCGGGCAGGGTCAGCGTAAAGCTGGACAGGAAGGGGAAGAAGCCGGATACAGCCGCCACAGACAGGGCAAGCTGCCCCATCAGGGCGAATACAGCAACCACGCCGGGAAGCCGGTACAGGCAGATCATGAAAATAGCGATCAGCACAAAAGCCACAGCTCCTGCGATAACCATAGAGTCCCTAGCGCCGATACCCAGAGTAGGATCGATCGTCGAGTAGCTGTTGACCTCCAGCTTAAAGGGCAATGCACCGGAGTTGATCTGGTTTGCCAGCGTCTGAACAGTATCGGCGGTGAAGCTGCCGGTAATGGACGCTTTGCCGTCGGTAATGGCCGTCTGCACCGTAGGCGCAGAGATCATAGTGTCGTCCATCCAGATGGAAATGACGCCCTTGGATTCCGCCAGTCGAGCCGTCGCTTCGGCAAAGGCTTCTTTTCCGGAGTCATTCAGCTCCAAGCTGACGCCGTAGCCGCCGTTTTGGGAATCGTAATACGGGGTAGCTTCCGCTACGTCCTTGCCTTCCAAAACGATCTTTCCGGTAGGAAGACCGTCTGCATCTGTGCCGGAGCCTTCCCGGAAGGTCAGCCGGGCTGTTGCGCCCAGCTCTTCAATAGCGGCCTGCGGATCGAAGTCCGTTTCGCCTTCTTTCCAGGGGAAGCGGACAATGATTCGGCCTTTATCGTAGTCAGTGTAGACCTCACTATCGGTGATGTGCAGGGTAACGAGACGCTGCTTGATAACGGCTTCCGCCGCTTTCATCTGCGTTTCCGTTGCGTCAACCTCTTCGGGAGGCGTAAAGGTCACATCGACGCCGCCACGGATATCAATTCCCCAGCGAATGTCGTTTCCGCCTTTGATGTACACGTCCGTCCGGTCGCCATAAGTTGTGCTGATTCCCGTCAGGGACAACACAAGAAAGACCACCATCAGGATTGCCACCACGAAGAAGACGGGTTTTCCAACTCGTTTCATGGAACAATTCCTCCAATGTGTTTGTTCTCCATGCCGCCGTTCCTGCTGAAAAACCCAACCGGCCAGGGGCATTGACATTAAAATTATATGACATCTTTCCTGAAAAGTCAAGAAAAATCCCAGCTTCCTGTCATCTCTTCCAAAAAAACGGAGATTTTTTTTCTGTCTTCTTGCTTCCGTCTGGATTTTATGATAGAATAAATCAAGGCTCTCCGCTTCCCCGTGCCCGGCGGAGAAGGCCTGCACCGGTCTTTTCCGGCGAAAAAAGTTTGTTGCACGGAGAAATGGAGCTATCATGAACGCAATCGCCAAAAACTCGAACCGCATCCAATCCCTTGCGCAGATCGCCCTGATCGGCGCCCTCTACACCATCCTGACCCTGATCAGCGGCCCCCTTGCCTTTGGTACGTCGGCCGGCATCGTCCAGGTCCGGATCAGTGAGGCGCTGACGCTTCTTCCCCTCTTCTCCCCCATCGGCATCTGGGGCGTGACCTTTGGGTGTTTTCTTTCAAACATTGTAGGCTTTTTTATGGGGAGCAATATGCTGGGACTCATCGACGCCCCCATTGGTACCGCCGCTACCTTGGCTGCCGCTCTTCTGACCTACATGATCGGGAAAATGCCCATGAAAAACTGGGGAAAGGCTCTGTTGGGAGCCGTCCCTCCGGTGCTTTTGAACGGCCTGATCGTAGGCGTAGAGCTGACCTTCGTTTTTAAAACGCCTTTCTCCCTGAATTTTATCTCCGTTGCTCTGGGAGAGATCCTGGTCTGCTACACCTTAGGTCTGCTGCTTTCATTGACCTTCTGGCGCAAGGATTTTTATAAACGAATCTTCCGCTGAAATTGATTTTTCTATCAAACTGTGCTATACTGGATTCAAAAGGAGGAACGGCCTATGAAACAACTTTTTAAATGGATCTTAAAAGCATGTTCCATCGTGATCGGAACGGTTCTGGTCTTAAAGGGGATCCATCTCCTTGTGGACTGGCTTTATCGCCGTTGCTGCAACTCCTATATTGAAGCCGGCACAGACGAACCCTTCTAATCGAAAAATGAAGAGCCTGCTCCCTCGGGAGCAGGCTCTTTTCTTATCTTTCTCGGCAGCAAAGATCTGCGGTCGAGTTTTTTACCAATCAAAGGAAACGATCTCGCCGTTCAAATCCCACTTGGCGGGAGTGCGGTTCCAAGTCCAGTCCAACGGTTCACCGGGCTTTTTTGCAGGGGCAGCCGCATAGGAAAAAGCACGCTTTAAGGCAGCCGTCTGTTCCGGTCCGACCACCGCCGCTTCCGGGGAAACGAAAAGCGGTGTTCCGCTGCGAGAAAGAAGCTCCAGCCACTGCTTGTTCTTCTTCCACGGTACATTGCAGGTCAGCCCCACACAGTCGCCGTCCGCTGCGAAAAACGTCCCATGCTGAGGCATACGGAAAGCCAGCGAATTGGGCCCCATCTTCCGGGTCACATCCCACTTCCGCCCGCTGGTGTCGTCGCCTATCCGTTGGATTTCAAAAAAACCTGCTGCCAGGTGCCCCATGGTGTTGCAGCCGATGAGCATAGCTTTCTCCCCTGCCGCATTCCGCAGGGTCTGATAAAACCGCTTCAGCACCTGTGCCGTGGTCAGATCCGTCCGGGAAAAATGCCACCCGGGTTCTGTCAGCTCTTCTCCCATCTGAAATCCCCAGCACCCGAATATGTCGTAGGTGGAGTAATCGTGCTTGATCAGCTCGAATCCCCAGTCAGATAAGCGCTTCACATCTTTCGTCACCCATTCCAGCACACCGTCTACGCTGGGATCCAGAAACGTGCCGGTTTCTTTGGTCTTTAAGTACCAATTGGCAGGCGCTTCTTCCATGGTTTGCAGAGGTCGAAACCAGATTCCGGGGCGCACCCCCAGCTCCTTCATCCGGGAAGCTATCGCTTCCATTCCTTCCGGGAACTTTCGATTGGACATCATCCAGGGACCGCCATTGTAGCCTTGAACCGGGCAGTGGCAGATCTGCCACCCATCGTCAATGACCATAAAGGGCCGAACTTCATTGTCCCCTGCCCATTCGGCTACCATGCGGCTGTTTTCGAGAATCAGAGAGGAAGAATTGTTTCCGTAAGCGCTGTACCAGTCGTTTCCGCCGTAGATCGGGCCATCCGGCATTCTCGGAGCTTCGCAAAGCTGCCGGCAGAATGCCTGCGCCGCCGCAAAAGGCCGCTCTGTGCTGTGGAATTCCACCAATGCTGCTGCCGGTAATTCGGAGCCGTTCAAAAGCACACCGTCTCCACCGCAGCGCACATCCAGCTCCAAGATCAGCCGGTCCGCTTCAAACCGAAAGCTGCACAGGGCGTTGGGCTGGGTTTTGACGCCCCATCCAAAAACGTCGTTTCCATCGGTCGCCAAGACATACCACGGCAATACCCGCTCCGGCAGGATCCCCCGCCATTCCAGATCGCCGTACCCCCGTTCCCAGTGGTCGCCGAGGATCTTTACGGGTTCTAAAATCTCCTGCCGCCATGCGATCCGCAGCCGAAAGATCGGCTCCCAGGCTGTCAGGAGAACGGTTCCATCCTCCCGGATCGCTGCCGAAGTATCCCGGAGCTCATAAAGTCCTCCGGTTCGCTCCATTGGCTCCCAACCTCGAGCTGTTTCCAAGCTCACCCATTTCGGGCGTTCCCGGAGACTTGCATATTGGTTCATTCTGCGTCTTCCTCTATTTCAGCGGATTGCTGTTTTTTCGGTTTTTTCCCGCAGAAACCGACCTCGTAACGCTCAATACACTCCCCGATGATCCGCAGGGCTTCTTCTGCATTCCGCACTTCGTCCACGGCGGTCTGCTTGTTTTCCAGAGCCTTGTAAACCGAGAAGAAGTGCCGCATCTCCTCAAAAATGTGCGACGGCAGCTCGCTGATGTCGTGATAGACGTTGTAGGTGGGGTCATTAAAAGGAATGGCAATGATCTTTTCGTCGTTGCGGCCGTTGTCGATCATTTTGATCACGCCGATGGGATAGCACCGAACCAGCGTCAGCGGCTCCAACTCTTCGGAGCAAAGAACCAGTACGTCCAGCGGATCGCCGTCGTCTGCATAAGTTCTCGGGATCAAACCGTAGTTTGCGGGGTAGTGGGTGGAGGTGTAAAGGATCCGATCCAAAATGATGAAGCCGGTCTCCTTGTCCAATTCGTACTTCTTTTTGCTGCCTTTTGTGATCTCGATGACGGCAATAAAATCGTCTGGGTGGATCCGGGCAGGGTTCATGTCATGCCAAATGTTGCTCATGCAAACCTCCTTGTCGGACAGGTGTCAGATGCTTTCGGGTACCTTTGCGTCGATCGCGGCAAACAGGTCGGCGACGACCTTCTTCACGGCGTCGAGCGCCTCATCCTTCGGGACCTTGATGTCCACGCTCTTGTCGCGGGTCGAGATCTCGACGAGACCGTCCTTCATGTTGCGCGGGCTGACGACCACGCGCACCGGTGTACCGAGCAGGTCGGCGTCCGAGAACATGACGCCTGCGCGCACGTCGCGGTCATCGTACATCACTTCGATGCCGTCCTTCTGCATCGCGGCGTAAAGCCCGTCCGCAAAGGACTTGCAGTCGGCGTCGTCCGCACGGACGCAGCAGAGCTGCACCTGCCAGGGCGCGATCGTGATCGGCCAGATCGGACCGTAGTCGTCATGGCGCGCTTCGCACACCGATGCGGCAAGTCTGCCGACGCCGATGCCGTAGCAGCCCATGATCGGGTTCCTGCTCTCGCCCGCCTCGTCGAGGTAGGTCA
>USLH01000008.1 GCA_900555435.1 uncultured Oscillospiraceae bacterium
TGTTCGGTTTCCTGAAGAAATGAGGAAAATAAAATGATCCTGCTCGTTGAATGCCTGCTTCTTTGCCTTCTCTGCCAGCTGGCACCGGTGCTCCCGAAAAGGAAGCATCCGGAGCAGAAACGGTGGACAAAGGCTTTGCTTGCGTTTGGAACAGCCATTTTGCTGGGGCTTTTCCTGCATCTGATAAACGGCGCATGGAGCTTCTGGCAGGGGCTTTGGGAAAGCGGCGTTCTGGCTCTTTTGTTCATCTGGTACCGGACGCTGATTCTTTTCTGGCTGCCGGAACGGCGGAGAAAAAACCCGGAAGGCGCAAAAGCCGCCCTAAAAAAAGGCGGGAGACAGACGCTCCCTTCTGTCTGGCGGCAGGAGGAGCGACGGCGCTTTGGGAGCTTCTCATTCCTTCCGTCCTGCCCCTTTGACGGGCATTTTTTAAGCGAGATCCCGCCAAAAGACGGATCTTGATAGATTTTCATTTTTTCTATTTTAGGAGGCAATTCTTATGAAACTGAATCTGAAAAAAGTCGGATTATTTGCCGGCGGCGTGCTGTTCGGAACGGCCGGGATCAAGATCCTGACCAGCAAGGACGCCAAGAAACTCTACACCAACGTGACCGCTGCCGCGCTGCGGGCAAAAGAGTGCGTCATGACCGTGGTTTCTAACGCCAAGGAAAACGCCGGGGATATTCTGGCTGACGCCAAGAACATCAACGAAGAGCGCATCAAAGCCGAGGAAGTCATTGAAGACACCTCCGCCGAAGAAGTTGAAGAGGGAACGGCTGAGTAACCATGAAATGCACGATCCTGCATGAATCCGCCGGACGGATGCGCATCCGGGCGGAGCAGAAGCATATGACCCTCCTTCAGGCGGACATTCTGGAAGCCTATCTTCGGAAGGTGGACGGAGTCGTTGAGGTTTCGGTCTGCGACCGGACCCGGGATGCGGTCATCTGCTATAAAAGCTCCCGAAAGGCGATCAAAGCCGCCCTCGGGTCCTTTTCCTACGAAAAAGCAAAAGAGCTGGCGCCGGAACACAGCAGCCGGGAGCTGAACCGGGAATATCAGGACAAGCTGGTCTTCGCCATCTGCCAAAGAGCGGTAAGCAAGCTCTTCTTCCCCCTCCCCCTGCGGACGGCGCTGACCGCGATCAGATCCGTCAAGTACCTGTCGAAGGGGCTCCGCTGCATTCTGAACGGGAAGATCCAGGTGCCGGTGCTGGATGCGGTGGCCATCGGTGTGTCCATCCTCCGGGGCGACTTTGAGACAGCCGGCTCCATCATGTTCCTCTTAGGCATCGGCGACATTCTGGACGAATGGACCCACAAAAAGTCGGTGGCGGATCTGGCAAGCACCATGTCCCTCAACGTGGACAAGGTCTGGCAGCTGACCGACAGCGGTGAAGTTTTAGTTCCCGTGCGGCAGGTGCAGCCCGACGACCGGATCATTGTCCGCACCGGCGGCATGATCCCGCTG
Source organism: uncultured Oscillospiraceae bacterium (assembly GCA_900555435.1). Classification (GTDB taxonomy): domain Bacteria; phylum Bacillota; class Clostridia; order Oscillospirales; family Ruminococcaceae; genus Merdivicinus. The sequence continues at coordinate 1,471 of USLH01000008.1, forward strand.
GACGGCAAGATCGTGGACGGGGAAGCCATGGTCAATCAGGCTTCCATCACCGGTGAGCCGCTGGCAGTCCGCCGGGCGCCCGGCAGCTATGTCTACGCCGGCACCGTTGTCGAGGAAGGCAGCTTCACCGTCCAGGTGACCAAAGCCTCCGGCGGCGGCCGCTATGACCGGATCGTCAAGATGATCGAGGAGTCGGAAAAGCTCAAATCCGTCACGGAGGATAAAGCCTCCCATCTGGCGGACCGGCTGGTTCCCTACAGTCTGGGAGCGACGGCGCTCATCTGGCTGCTGACCCGGAACGTGACGAAAGCCTTAGCCGTGTTGATGGTGGACTTCTCCTGCGCATTGAAGCTGTCCATGCCCATTGCCGTGCTTTCCGCCATGAAGGAAGCAAGCCTCCATCACCTGTCGGTGAAAGGCGGACGGTTCCTGGAAGCCGTTTCAGAAGCGGAGACGATGGTCTTCGATAAGACCGGCACCCTGACCTACGCCTCCCCGAAAGTGACGCAGATCGTCACCTTCGGCGGCCGGGACGAAAACGAAATGCTGAAGCTGGCAGCCTGCCTGGAGGAACACTATCCCCACTCCATGGCGAAAGCCGTAGTGGCGGAGGCAACCCGCCGTGACCTGCACCACGAGGAACGGCACTCCCAGGTTCAGTATCTGGTGGCTCACGGGATCTCCAGTGCGGTAGACGGCGAAAAAGTCGTCATCGGCAGTCATCACTTCGTCTTCGAGGACGAGGGCTGCAAGATCCCCGAGGGTGAAGAAGAGCGGTTTGAATCGCTTCCCGAGGAATACTCCCACCTGTATCTGGCGGTTTCCGGCGAACTTGCGGCGGTGATCTGTGTTGCAGATCCCCTGCGGGAAGAAGCCGAAGCCGTTGTGGACGGGCTCCATCAGCTGGGCGTCAAGAAGCTGGTCATGATGACCGGAGACAGCGAAAAAACCGCCCGTGCCGTAGCAAGAATGGTAGGCGTAGATGAGTTCTATGCCGAAGTGCTGCCGGAGGATAAGGCAAACTTTATCCGAAAAGAACACGAAGCCGGCCGAAAGGTCATCATGTTAGGCGACGGCGTCAACGACTCTCCGGCGCTGTCCGAAGCCGACGCCGGCATTGCCATCCGGGACGGCGCAGCCATCGCCCGGGAGGTGGCGGACATCACCGTCGGCGGCGACGACCTGTATGCCCTCCTGACCTTAAAGCAGTTAAGCGACGCTTTGATGGGGCGGATCCACCGGAACTACCGGAACATCATCGGGTTCAACCTGATGCTGATCTGCTTGGGCGTGGCGGGTATCCTCCCTCCTGCGACCTCGGCTCTGCTCCACAACATTTCCACGTTGGTCATCAGCTTAAAGAGCATGACGAACCTCCTGGAAGAACCCCAGAGCTTTTAAAAAACAACCCCCGCTGCCCGGAACCCCTTCCGGCAGCGGGGATTTGCTTTTCCGAAACTGTTCCGACCAGCAAGGAGAAACCTTCCAAATACAGGAAGAAACCTTAAGCCGAAGCGTAAATCCGAAGTCTTTCTTTGAGGGCTTGAAACACCAAAAAGTGCTGTGCGTATGCTTAAGGATTTTCCTTGTTATTCGGAAGACTTCTTGCTATGCTCGGAAGCCTTTGGAAAATCTTCCAGCTTCCAGGCAAACCGCTCCATGTCTACCCGACCGTCGGGGAGAAACCTCACGCCTTCTTCTTCCAGAAAAAGCCGCTGCAGATCTGTCCCGGTCACCGAAAAAGCCGGAGCCGTCCGACCTTCCCGGTTCACCACCCGGTGACAGGGCACATCCCCCGGTGCAGCGTGCATCGCACACCCCACGATCCGGGACGCCCGGGGCCGCCCCAGATACAGGGCAATCTGCCCGTAAGATACCACCTTCCCCGGCGGGATCTGCCGCACCAGCCGGTAGATTGCTTCAAAAAAGCCGCTCATCAGACCGTGGTCAGGATCAGCCTGCCCTTGCCCGTCAGGGTATAATCCCCGGATCCGGCAGGGACAAAAACGCTGGCGCCCTTCTTCATTTCCAGCTTCTCACCGCCCATGGAAAGGGTCAGGCTGCCGTCCAGAAGCAGCAGGGAGTGGAAGGACTTCTCATCTGCCATAAGCGCTGCGTGAGAAGTTACCTCCATTTCCTTCACGGTGAAGTAATCGCAGCTAGCCAAGGGAAGCACGCTTCCGCCGTCAAAGGCTTCCGGCTTCGCCTGAGGCCGTCCGCAGGGACGGGTCGCCGGGGCCAGACGGGTCACGTCGATGGCTTTTTCGATGTGCAGCTGCCGGGGTTTCCCGTCGGCTCCCACCCGGCCGTAGTCGTAAACCCGGTAGGTGGTGTTGGAGTTCTGCTGGATCTCGGCGATCAGGATCCCCTCGCCGATGGCATGAAGAGTGCCCGCCTCGATGAAGAAAACGTCGCCGGGATGAACTTCCACCCGGTTGGTCACCTCCAGCAGGGTGTTGTCCTCGATCCGCCGGCGGAATTCCTCCTTGGAGATCTCATGCTTGAAGCCGTAAAGCAGTCCCGCTCCCGGCTCACAGTCCACCACGTACCACATCTCCGTCTTGCCGTACTCGCCTTCCACCCGCATGGCATAGTCGTTGTCGGGATGGACCTGAACGGACAGGTTCTGCTTGGCGTCGATGAGCTTGATGAGAATGGGGAAATACTCAAACTTCTCACAATCCGTGCCGAGGACCGCCTTCCCGGCCTTTTCAATGTACTGGGGCAGGGTCAGTCCGGCATACTCGCCGTCCGCCACCACCGAGCAGCCGTCCTTGTGGCAGGACAGCTCCCAGCTCTCCGCCACTTTGTCCAGATCGCACTTTTTCCCATATTCATCCCGGAGCTTGGTGCCGCCCCAGAGATAATCCTTGAACGCAGGGTTTAATTTGATCGCTTTCATTCTAACTTCTCCCTTCAGCCCTTCAGCGCTTCCAGCGTTTTTTCAAGGCTCTTCTGATTTTCCACATTGAGGATGGTGACCCCCTTCAGGGTCTTCTTCACCAGCCCGGAAAGAACCTTCCCCGGCCCTAACTCCACATAGGTGTCGATGCCCGCCGCCTGCATGGCGGCCAGCTCTTTGGTGAATAATACCGGCGAAACGATGTGACGGGCCAGCCGCTCCGCCAGATCGCCGGTGCTCTCCAGCACTCTGCCGCTCAGGTTGGAGTAGAAGGGCACCTTCGGCTCCCGGAAGGTGAATTCCTTCGCCTTCGGCAGGAATTCCTCCGCCGCCGGCCGCATCAGCTCCGAGTGGAACGCAGCCGCTACCGCCAACGGCACGGCGCGTTTCCCCATCTCCGCAAATTTTGCAGAAACAGCCGCCACGGCTTCCTTTTCCCCGGCCACCACCGTTTGAGCGGGGGCGTTAAAGTTGACCGGGACCACATACCCTTCCGTTTCTTTGCAGAGCTTCGTCACCGTCTCTTCATCCGAGCCCACAATGGCCGCCATTGCGCCGCCCTTTCCCGCTCTGGCGCAGCGCCCCATGGCCTCCGCCCGGAGCCGGATCAGGGAAAACGCTTCCGGCAGCGTCAGGATCCCCGACGCCGCCATGGCCGCATACTCGCCTAAAGAATGCCCCGCCACCGCCGAGCATCCGATCCCCGCTTCCTCCATGCAGGCAAACGCCGCCATGGAGACCGCCAGGATCGCCGGCTGAGCCACTTCTGTGGCGGAAAGCTCCTCCGCCGACCCTTCCCCGCAGAGCTTCAGAAGGTCGTATCCCAGCACCTCCGAAGCTGTGTCGAAGACTGCTTTTGCTTTGGGGTTGGCCGCTGCCAGCTCCGCTCCCATGCCCGGAGTCTGAGACCCCTGGCCGGAAAAAAGAAATGCGTTCATGCTTCTTATCCTTTCCGTGTCCGCACCGTCCGTCTCATTTTTTTACAGAAATTGCACAATTGGCAACGTTCTGTGACTTTTCTGTAAAAACCGGTTTTGTCCTTCATTGACGGACAAAAACGCCGGGTCATTTGTTGACAAAACGGTAACAAACCGATACAATAATAAAAGACCAATTCCGATCCGACACCCGGATCTCTTTTAACTATACCAAATCCGGAGCCGTTTTGCAAGGGGCGAACCCCTCTTTCCGCAAACGGTTCTTCCGTTGAAAGAAAGGAACAGCATGGGAATTCACATTCTGGGCACCGGCTCCTACCTGCCGGAAACCGTGGTGGAAAACGAAGCCTTTTCCGCCATCGTGGATACCTCCGACGAATGGATCGTCAAGCACTCCGGGATCCATCGGCGGCATTTCCAGAACGGCCCCACCTATGAAATGGCTGTGAAAGCCGGGACTGCCGCGCTGGAAGCGGCCTCCCTCACCCCGGATCAGATTGATCTGATCCTCTGCACCACCGTTTCCGGCGACTATGATACCCCCGCCATGGCCTGTGTCGTCCAAGGGCTCCTGGGTGCCAAAAACGCCGTGGCCTTTGACATCAACGCCGCCTGCGCCGGTTTTGTTTACGGCCTTGACCTGGCGAACCTCTATCTGCAGCATGGCTACCGCCGGATCCTTCTCATCTCGGCGGAGCAGCTTTCCCGCATCACCGATTTCACTGACCGCTCCACCTGTGTCCTTTTCGGAGACGGAGCCGGAGCCGTGGTGCTGGAGGGCGACGATTCTCCCTTCGTTTCCGCTTTGGGAGCCGACGGGGACGGCGTCAACGCCCTCTTTGCCCGAAAACCGGATAATTCAAATCCCTTTTTAAAGGAACAGCGCACCCTGTCCGAAGCCGACGGCTTCCCGGAAGGCAAGCCCGGTATGATCCACATGGCCGGACAGGCCGTCTACAAATTCGCCGTCACCGCCATGCCCGCCGCCGTCCGGAGGGCCTGCGAAAAAGCGAACCTCGCCCCGGAAGCTTTAGACTGGATCATCCCCCATCAGGCAAACCTGCGGATCATCCAGACCGCCATCTCCGCTTTGAAGCTCCCGGAGGAAAAATTCATCTGCAACATTGGGGAGTCTGCCAACATCTCCTCGGCCTGCATCCCCGTCGCTCTGGACCAGGCGGTTCGTGACGGTCGGATCCGCCGGGGGCAGACCGTCTGCGCCGTCGGGTTTGGCGCAGGTTTGGTTTACGGCAGCGCCATTTTCAAGTATTGACCCACAAGAAAGGAACCGAATCTCATGATCCAGACAAGATTGACCGAACTGCTCGGCATCCGCTACCCCGCCTTTCAGGGCGGCATGGCATGGGTCGCCGAATCCACCCTGGCTGCCGCTGTTTCCAATGCAGGCGGCTTGGGACTGATCGCAGGCGGCTCCGCCCCCGGCGAAGTGATCCGGGAGGAGATCCGCAAGGCGAAAGCCCTCACCGATAAGCCCTTCGGCGTGAACATCATGCTCATGAGCCCCAACGCCGACGATCTGGCAAAGATCGTGGTGGAAGAGGGCGTGAAGGTGGTCACCACCGGCGCCGGCAACCCCGGAAAGTACATGGAATCCTGGAAGGCCGCCGGCATCAAGGTCTTCCCCGTAGTCGCATCCGTGGCTCTCGCCAAACGGATGGAGCGGGCCGGCGCAGACGGCGTCATCGCCGAAGGCTGCGAATCCGGCGGCCACATCGGCTCCATCACCACCATGTGCCTTGTTCCTCAGGTCGTGGACGCCGTGTCCATCCCGGTTCTGGCCGCAGGCGGCATCGCCGATGGCAGAGGACTGGCGGCTTCTCTGATGTTCGGGGCAGAGGGTGTCCAGATGGGCACCGTTTTCTTAGCTTCCGAAGAGTGCCGGATCCACCCCACCTATAAGGAACTGGTTCTGGGCGCAAAGGACACCGACACCGCCGTCACCGGCGAAATCTGCGGCGGCGCCCCCTGCCGCCAGATCAAGACCCGCTACACCCGCCAGGTCAACGAACGGGAGCGGGCCGGCGCCACCTTTGAGGAAATCGAGGAGCTGACTGTCGGCTCCCTCCGCCGGGCTGTCAAAGACGGCGACAAGGAAAACGGCAGCTTCATGTGCGGCGAGATTGCCGGACTGGTCAAGGAGCTCCGCCCCTGCGCAAAGATTCTGGAAGACATCTTCACCGAAGGCGAGGAAGTCATGAAAGCCCGCCTGAGCCTTATCAAATAAGTCTATCACGAAAGGTCGTTTTATTATGGCAAAAACCGCATTGATCACCGGCGCTTCTCAGGGTCTGGGCGCCTGCATGGCAAAAACGCTGGCCGCCGACGGCTTCAACATCGCCATCAACTGCCTGGGCGAACGGGAACGGGAAAACGGCGGCAATCAGGTCGCTGAAGCCTGCCGGGCGCTGGGTGTGGAAGCAGAGTGCTTCCTCTGCGACGTCTCCGACTTCACCGCCTGCGAAGCCATGGCAAAAGCGGTGAAGGACCGCTTCGGCACCATCGACGTACTGGTCAACAACGCCGGCATCACCAAGGACGGCCTTCTCGTTCAGATGAGCGAAGAGCAGTTCGACGTGGTCACCCGGGTCAACTACAAATCCGTCTTCAACATGATGCGCCATGTGGGCAAGATCATGGTCCGTCAGCGCTCCGGCCGCATCATCAACATCACCTCCGTCGCCGGCCTTTACGGCAACCCCGGCCAGATGAACTACTCTGCCTCCAAAGCGGGCATCATCGGCATGACCAAGACCGGCGCAAAGGAACTGGGCAAGCGGGGCATCACCGTCAACGCTGTGGCCCCCGGCTTCATCCAGACCCCCATGACCGAAGTCCTGGGCGAAGAATACAAGGAGGCCATCTTGAAGCAGATCGGCCTGCAGCGTCTGGGCCAGCCGGAGGACGTGGCGAATGCCGTGGCCTTCCTCGCGTCCGACCGGGCTTCTTACATTTCCGGACAGGTGCTGGAGGTTTCCGGCTGCCTCTCCATGTGATCAAAGGAGAAATGCATGAAACGAGTTGTCATCACCGGCATCGGCGCTATCACCCCTGTGGGAAACGATGCCCCCTCCACCTGGGAGAGCATCTGCGCCGGCCGCCACGGGTTCTCTAAAATTGACCGCTTCGACACCGAAGACATGGGTGTTTCCGTCGCAGCTCTTTTAAAAGACTTCGACCCCACCCCCATCGTCGATAAAAAAGAACAGCGCCGCACCGACCCTTACTGCCAGCTGGCCCTCTGCGCTGCCGCAGAAGCCTTAAAGGACTGCGGGTCCGACTTAAAGGATCTTGACCCCTACCGGGTCGGCGTCATCGTCGGCAGCGGCATCGGCGGGATGCAGACCCTTGAGGAGGAACACCAGAAATTCCTCGAAAAAGGCGCAAAGCGGGTCTCCGTTTTCTTCATCCCCATGATGATCAGCAATATGGCCGCCGGGAACATCTCCATCCGCACCGGCTTCAAGGGCGTGAACTTTGCTCCCGTTACCGCCTGCGCTTCCTCGGCCCACGCCGTAGGCGAAGCCTTCCGGCTCATCAAGGGCGGCTATTTGGATGCCTGCGTGGCAGGCGGTGCGGAAGCCACCGTCACCAAATTCGCCATGGCGGGCTTCAACAACATGGGAGCCCTCTCCCGCTCTGCCGACCCTGACCGTGCCTCCATTCCCTTTGATAAGGAACGGGACGGCTTTGTCATGGGCGAAGGCGCCGGCATCCTGATCCTGGAAGAACTGGAGCACGCCAAAGCACGGGGCGCCAGAATCTACGCCGAAATCGCCGGCTACGGCGCCACCGGCGACGCCTACCATATCACCAGTCCCTCCCCCGATGGAGAAGCCGCCGCAAAGGCCATGGAGCTCGCCTACACCGAAGCGGGCCTCTCCCCCAAAAACATCGACTACATCAACGCCCACGGCACCTCCACCCCCGTCAACGAACGGTACGAGACCATTGCCATCAAAAAAGCCCTGGGTGACGCCGCAAAGACCGTGGCCGTTTCCTCCACCAAATCCATGACCGGCCATATGCTGGGCGCAGCCGGCGCCGTGGAAGCCATTCTTACCGCCCTCGCCCTCCGGGACGGAATCATCCCCCCCACCGTGGGCTACAAAGTCCCCGACGAAGAGTGCGATCTGGACGTGGTCCCCAATGTTGCCCGGAAGCAGGATCTCCACGCTGCCATTTCCAACTCCCTGGGCTTCGGCGGTCACAATGCCGCCCTCTGCCTGAAAAAATTTGCGGACTGACCGCCTGAAAGGAACGATACCCATGTCCGAACTTACGCTCACCGTGGCTGAGATCAAAGAGCTGATGGATAAAATGGCCCGCACCGGCCTGACCGCTCTGGAGATCACCGACGGCAGCTTTTCCCTTGCCCTGCGGTCGGAGCACCCTGTGGTCGTTTCCTCCGCCGAGGCTCCCGCCGCCGTCCTGCCTTCCTCCCCCGCTCCCGAAGTCCCATCCGAACCGGAAGGAAACGTGGTAAAATCCCCGCTGGTGGGCACTTATTACGCAAAGCCCGCACCGGATAAACCCGACTTCGTCGCCGTTGGCCAGACCGTCAAAAAAGGCGACACCCTCTTCATCGTGGAATCCATGAAGCTGATGAACGAGATCCAGAGCGAGTTTTCCGGCACCGTCCGGGAGATCCTCGTCAAAAACGGCCAGGCCGTGGAATTCGGCCAGCCCATCCTCACCATTGAATAAGAAAGGAGCATCCCCATGCCCGTTCTGAATCTGGAGCAGATCAAAGAGATCATCCCCCACCGGGACCCCTTCCTCCTCATCGACGAGATCGTTGAGCTGGAGCCCGGCGTCCGTGCCGTGGGAAAGAAATATTTAAAGCCGGAGGAGACCTGGTTCAAAGGCCACTTCCCCCAGGAGCCGGTGCAGCCCGGCGTTCTGACCATCGAGATGCTGGCGCAGACCGGTGCCGTCTGCGCTTTGTCCCTGCCGGAAAACCGGGGCAAGATTGCCTTTTTTGCCGGCATCGACAAAGCCCGCTTCCGTGGTAAAGCCGGCCCTGGCGACACCCTGACCTTAGAAGTCGAGGTCACCAAGACCGTCCACGGCGTCAGCTTCTGCAAGGGAACTGCTTCCGTCGACGGCAAGCGCATCGTCACCGCCGAGTTCTCCTCGGTGCTGGGGGAGTGACCCATGTTCCATAAGGTTCTCATCGCCAATCGGGGAGAGATCGCCGTCCGGATCATCCGGGCCTGCCGGGAATTAGGTGTCGCTACCGTAGCCGTCTTCTCCGAAGCCGACCGCACTGCCCTCCACGCCCAGCTGGCGGACGAAGCCATCTGCATCGGCCCCGCCAACACCGCCGACAGCTATTTAAACATCAAGGCCATCTTAGCCGCCTGTGAGGTCACCGGCGCTGACGCTCTTCATCCCGGATTCGGCTTTCTCTCCGAAAACGCCGCCTTCGCCCGGATGTGCGAAAAATGCGGCGTTGCCTTCATCGGTCCCCCAGCCTCCTCCATGGAGCAGATGGGAGATAAATCCATGGCCAAAGCCACCATGAAAGCCGCCGGCGTGCCGGTCATCCCCGGATCCGACGGAGAAGTTCCTTCCCTGTCAGATGCCCGCCGCATTGCGGAGGAGATTGGCTACCCCGTTATGGTCAAAGCCTCTGCCGGAGGCGGCGGCCGTGGTATCCGCCGGGTGGATACCCCCTCCCAGCTGGAAGCCGCCCTCACCGCCGCAAAGGAGGAAGCCCTCCGCTTCTTCGGAGACGACGGCGTTTATATCGAAAAATTCATCGAAGATCCCCGCCATGTGGAGATCCAGATCCTGGCCGACAGCTACGGGAACGTGGTCTCCTTAGGCGAACGGGACTGCTCTTTGCAGCGCCGGAACCAGAAGCTCATCGAAGAATGCCCCTGCCCGATCATGACCCCTTCCCTCCGGAAAGCCATGGGGCAGGCTGCCGTCAAGGCCGCCGTCGCCTGCGGCTACCGCAGCGCCGGCACCGTGGAGTTTCTCCTGGAAGGGAAGGAATTCTACTTCATGGAGATGAACACCCGGATCCAGGTAGAGCATCCCATCACCGAAATGGTCACTGGCATCGATCTGGTGAAGACCCAGATCCGCATCGCCGCCGGCGAACCCCTCCCCTTCCGTCAGGAAGACGTAAAGCTCACCGGCCACGCCATCGAGTGCCGCATCAACGCCGAAAATCCCGCTCAAAACTTCCGCCCCTGCCCGGGACGGATCTCCGCCCTCCATATGCCCGGCGGTCCCGGGATCCGCATCGATTCCGCCGTCTATCAAGGCTGTGAGATCACCCCCTATTACGACAGTATGATCGCCAAGCTCATCGCCTACGCCCCCACCCGGGAGGAAGCGCTGATGAAGATGAAATGGGCGCTGGCGGAATTCATCGTCGAGGGCGTGGACACCAACATCGATTTTCAGCTGAACCTCATCAAAGACGCCGACGTGGAAGCAGGATGCTACGACATCGGCTTTTTAAGCCGCCGGAAGGATCTGTTTCCCAAAGCCTGACGGCTCATAGAAAGGCAGGGTGAAACCCTATGCTGGAAGACCTTTTTAAAGTGGTCCGATCCCGGCTGGACTCCGACAACACCAAATCAAACGACACCCCTCCCGCCAAGAGCAAGATCCCGGACAACCTTCTTTTCAAGTGCCCCCGCTGCCAGAACGTGATGTTCATGGACGACTACAAGGCCGGATTGAAGGTCTGCTCCGCCTGCTCTTACCACTCCCGCATCTCCGCAAGGGAGCGGCTGGAAATTACAGCGGATAAGGACAGCTTCGTCGAATACGACCCCGACCTCATCTCCGGGAACCCTCTGGAATTCGACGGCTACCCTGAAAAGCTGGCGGAAGCCCGTGCGGCCACCGGCTTAAAGGACGCTGTCCTCACCGGTGAATGCAGCATCCGCACCCGGAAATGCGTCATCGTCGTCATGGACTCCCGCTTCATGATGGCGTCCATGGGCTCTGTCGTTGGCGAAAAGATCACCCGTGCATTCGAGCGTGCCACCGAAAAACGCCTCCCCGTAGTGGTCTTTGCGGCATCCGGCGGCGCAAGAATGCAGGAGGGCATCCTCTCCCTGATGCAGATGGCGAAAACCTCCGCCGCTGTGGCACGCCATTCTGACGCAGGGCTCCTCTACATCTCTGTCCTCACCGACCCCACCACCGGCGGTGTCACCGCCTCCTTTGCCTCCTTAGGCGACATCATCCTCGCCGAGCCAAAGGTTCTCATCGGCTTCGCCGGACGCCGGGTCATCGAAGGCACCATCAAACAGCGGCTCCCCGACGACTTCCAGTCGGCGGAATTCATGCTGGAGCACGGCTTTGTGGATAGGATCGTCAAACGTGTGGATATGCGGCGGACGATCTCCAAGCTCTTAAAGCTCCATCTCAGCGCTACGGAGGAACCAGCCCATGAGTGAACAACTGAACACCTGGGAGCGGATGGAGCTGATCCATAACAAAAACCGCCCCACCGTGAACGACTACATTCCCATGATCTTCGACGAATTCTATGAGCTCCACGGCGACCGCTGCTTCGGCGACGACCCTGCTATTTTAGGCGGCATCGGCAAGTTCAGCGGCATCCCCGTTACAGTCATCGGCGAGGTCAAGGGCCGGGATCTGGAGGAAAACCGGAAGGCCAATTTCGGCTGTCCTCACCCGGAAGGCTACCGCAAGGCTCTCCGCCTTGCCAAGCAGGCGGAAAAGTTCCACCGTCCCGTGATCTGCTTCATCGACACCCCCGGCGCCTTCTGCGGCGTGGCTGCGGAGGAACGGGGACAGGGTGAAGCCATCGCCCGAAACCTTTTCGAGTTCTCCCGGCTGAAGACTCCCGTGATTTCCATCGTCTTAGGCGAGGGCGGCTCCGGCGGAGCGCTGGCGCTGGGCGTCTGCGACTCCCTTGCCATGCTCCAGAACGCCGTCTACAGCGTCATCTCCCCCCGTGGCTGCGCCAGCATCCTCTGGAAGGACGCTTCGAGGGAAAAGGAAGCTGCCGAACGGCTCCACATCACGGCAGAGGATCTGGTCCGTTTCGGGGTCTGCGACGCCATCATTCCGGAGCCTCCCGGAGGTGCTCACACCGACCCCAGACTGACGGCGGAAAACATTGCCGACTATATTTTAGAAACTCTTCGGAAAATCCAGCAAAAAGGTGTTGCAAATTTGCTGGAAGCACGTTATAATAAATTCAGAAAAATCGGAGATTTTGAAGAGATTCCCGGAATTTAACGGTTATAACCGCTCTAAGTGTTATAATAGAATCACAGAGTAAGGAGGAGAAGACTCATGGTATTTGAGAAGGTTCGCGACATTCTGGTGGATCAGCTGGATGTCGAGGAAGAAAAGGTGACCATGGATGCGTCCATTACAGACGATCTGGGTGCCGATTCTCTGGACGTTGTTGACCTTGTCATGTCCCTGGAAGAGGAGTTCGATGTAGAAATTCCCGACAATCAGGTCGAAAACATCAAGACCGTCGGCGATATCGTTCGCTACATTGAGGACAACGTTGCTTAACCTGCAGTCTTGACTTCAGGAACAAAGCCCCGGCTTTCCGGAGCTTTTGAATAGCAGAAAAGCGGGCAGACACTGGGAACTCTCAGTGTCTGCTCCTTTTTTGCCTTTTATCCCCGCTCCAACCCCGGATAAAAGCCGTAACACAAACCTCCTCCCCCGCATAGTATGGGGTACATCACACAAAGGAGGTTCTTTTATGAACTGTTTTGGCGGAAATGGCAGCTGGATCATCATTATCATCCTCATTCTCATCTGCTGCGGCGGCTGCGGATGGGGCGGCTGTGGCTGTAATAACGATTGCGGCTGCAACAACAACGGCTGCGGGTGCAACAACGGCTGCGGCTGCTGAGCACCACACAAAAAGCGGCGTCCGAAAGGACGCCGCTTTCCCTTATTTCAGGACTTCCGCCATGATTCCTAAAAGTTCCCCGGAAGGGTCGCACCGATGCTCCCAGTAAAAGATCCCGCCGTATCCTTCCGCCTTTACATACTCGGCTTTGAAGCGCACCGACTGCCCGTCCTCGTAGCTTAAAAAGGTGGAGCCGTCAAAGAGCCACGGCGCTTTCGCTTCCTCGTCCCAGTACCGGACAAATCCGTCTTTTCCCGCCGCTAAGGGAACCAGATCCCGATAGATCGGCCCGTATCCCCCGCCGGAAGCCGTGGCCTGCAGGAAGCCGTGGTTTTTGTCCGGCACGTTCTCCCATTTCCGGGAGTAAAACCCAGTCCCCAACAGCAGTTGCCCCCGCTTGAAGCCCGCCTCCTCAAACAGCCGGAGCGCCCGGCTGCAGCTGTTATAAAAAAGGTCGCCGACAGCCGGAAACAGCCCCGTATGATGCCCGGTCAGCGCATGGAACTGACATCGCAGATCATAGGTCATCACGCAGACATAGTTCAAAACTCCCGCAAGTGCTTCCGGCTCCACGCACCGCAAATAAAACTCGTCCGCCCCGGAAGCAATGCTCAGACTCTTCCCTTCCGGCAGCGCCTCACGGATCGCCCGGCAGAGCAGCGTAAAGTTCTTCCGGTCCTCCGGAAACGCCACGCCCCCGTTGGTGGTGGGAACGCAGGGGTACTCCCAGTCCAGATCAATGCCGTCAAAGCCGTATTGCTCCACCGCTTTTTTAAGGGAAGCCGCCGTCTTTTTCCGCAGCTCCGCCCTTCCGGCGCAGAAGGAAAATGCCCCCGGCTCTCCTGCGGCCGCCGAAAGAACGACCTTCAGTTCCGGGTTCCACTGCCGCCAAAGGGAAATCTGCCCCAGCATATTTAATTTCTCCACCGACAGTTCCCCTTCCTTCGTCAAATATCCGAAGGCGCAGTGGATGTGGGTCAGCCGCCGGGCGTCCCCTTCTGTGACGGTGTTCCCGTCGACCACATATCCTAAGATCACCGGTCTTCCTCCTCTCCGTAATCCAGATAAGCCCCTTTCATCGGGCTTGCCGCCAGCATGGAGAAAAGCCGCAGCACCCCTTTTCGGTCCCGGGGAGCCCGGGGCTTCCATTTTGCCCGCCGCTCCGCAAGGATCCGCTCCATTTCCTCCGGCGTCTTCGGCTCGCCCTTGACGCCGATGATCTCCAAAGCCCGCTCGCCGATACTCAGCCGGATCAGGTCGCCCTCTTCCACCAGGGCAATGGGCCCGCCTGCCGCCGCCTCCGGGCTGCAGTGCCCGATCACCGGCCCGGTGGACGCCCCGGAAAACCGTCCGTCGGTGATCAGGGCGATGCTCTTCCCAAGCTCTTTGTCGCTGCTGATGGCCTCGGAGGTGTAAAACATCTCCGGCATCCCGCTGCCTTTCGGACCCTCGTACCGGATGAAAACGGCGTCCCCCTTCTGCACCTTGTGGTGCAGAACGGCGCTGAGACACTCCTCCTCGCAGTCAAAGGGCCGGGCGGTCAGGATCGCATCGAACATCTCCTTCGGACAGGCGGTGTGTTTAATGACCGCCCCCTCCGGCGCCAGATTCCCCCGGAGGACTGCCACGCTTCCATCCTCGCCGATGGGGTGCAGAGCCGGGCGGATAATGTCCTCCCGGGTCAGGTGCAGCCCACAGCGGCGGTTCACCGCCTCCATCCGCTCCCTGCACCGGTCATAGTATCCGTTCTCCCGCAGCTCCTTCAGGTTATCCCCCAGCGTCTTCCCGGTCACCGTCAGAACGTTCAAATGCAGACTCTCCCGGATCTCCTCCATCACCGCAGGCACCCCTCCGGCACAGCCGAAGAACTCCGCAGGCCACCGCCCCGCCGGCCGGATATCCAGAAGATACTTCGCCCCTCGATGGAGCCGGTCAAAGTCATCGCCGGTCAACTCGATCCCGAATTCGTGGGCGATCGCCGGCAGATGGAGCAGGCAATTGGTGCTGCCCGAAATGGCCGCATGGACCAGAATGGCGTTCTCGAAGCTCCCCTTCGTCACAAAATCTCCCGGCCGAAGCCCCGCTTTTGCAAGGACGACCGTCTGCTCCCCTGCCCGGATGGCAGCCTCTTCCAGCTCCGGCCCGGAAGCCGGAAGAAGTGCCGTCCCCGGCAGCGCCAGCCCCAGCGCTTCCGCCATGATCTGCATGGAGGAAGCTGTCCCGATAAAGCTGCAGGCGCCGCATCCGGGACAGGCGTTGCGCTTGGCCCAGTTGAGCCTCTCTTCACGGATCTCCCCCCGCTGGAACTCGGCGCTGTATTTCCCCAGCTGCTCCAGGGTAAGAAGCTCCGGTCCGGCACTCATGGCTCCGCCCGGCAGCACCACCGCTGGGATGTTGATCCGTGCCAGCGCCATCAGCATCCCCGGCATCCCCTTGTCGCAGCTTGCCAAAAACACCGCCCCGTCAAAAGGCGTGGCGCAGGCGTGGATCTCCGCCAGATTGGCGATCATTTCCCGGCTGGCAAGGCTGTAGTTGATGCCGTCTGTGCCCTGGCTCTCCCCGTCGCAGATATCGGTACAGGCATACCTTGCCCCGAACCCGCCGGCGCCCAGAACCCCCTTTTTCACCAGCTCCGTGAGCCTTCCCAGATGGACGCTGCCCGGATGGCTGTCCCCGGCGGTGCTTTCAATGAGGATCTGTGGCTTGGAAAGATCCTCCATCGTCCACCCGCTTCCCAGCCGCAGCGGATCCAGCTCCGGCGAAAGCCGCCGCAGCGCCTGACTTGCCAGTTCTTCCATACTTCTTCCTCCTAAAAAAGCGCAGGATCCGAAAACCCTGCGCTTTTTTCAACTTTTTACTTGCAGAGAGCGATCAGTTCGTTTACGTCTGCCGTCGCCAGGCACTCCACCGTATCGGAAGCGCCGTAGTAGATCTTCACTTCGCCGTCATCATCTAAAATCATGCCGCCGGGGAAGATGACGTTGGTGCGGAAGCCGTCGTCGGCTTCCCACGAAGTCTCCGGAGCCAGCAGCGGCGCCTTGGACATACCGAGCACCTTGGACGGATCCTCCAGATCCAGCAGGGCAATACCGGCGTGGTAGCACTTCGTCCACTTGTCCTCCCAGCCGTTCTTGCCCCGGCTCTCATCCCGCTGCACCGCATGGAACAGGGTGAGCCAGCCGTCTTTCGTCTTGATGGGAGGCGCCCCGGGGCCGATCTTATCATTTGCGAAGGGAACATCCTCCACGCCTAAGACCAGCTTGTGGTCGCCCCAGTACCGCAGGTCGGGAGAACGGGACATCCACAGGTCGAACCGGTCCTTCCCCCGGGAATAAACGGGCATGGGCCGATCCAGACGGACGTAAGTCCCGCCCACCTTCTCCGGCAGCAGCACCATATTCCGGTTGTCCGGCTCCGAAAGGGAGAGGACTTCGATCTTCTCGAAATCTTCCGTGACGGCAATGCCGCCCCGAAGCCCGTGATGGGTGTCAACGGCGAAGCAGAGGTAGCACTTCCCGTCCATCACCGTCAGACGTGGATCGTAGACCCGGGTCACGTCCGGATCGCCCAACGAGTCCCGATTGAGAAACGGCGTGTCCCGGACCTCCCAGTTTTTGCCGTCGTTACTGAAAGCAACGCCCACAACACAGCCTTTGAAGCCCCCATGGGGGATGTGGTCGAAGTCGTTGCGGAAAACCATCACATATTTGCCCTGATATTTTGCAACGCCTGCATTAAAGATGCAGTCCGCCGCATAAGGAATATCCTTGGCAGAAAGAACCGGTGCGCCGCCGTTGTAGCGGTGGATCACCGGGCTGGAAACTATTTCCGGCTGCATTTTTGGCATAAAAGATCCCTTCCCTTTTCTTCTTTTTATCCAGAGCTTGTTTTTTTATTCTAGCAGATTTCCCGAAAATGGGCAACCGCTCCGGAACACTCCCGCAAGATTCTTCAAAAAATCGCAAGGATTTACAATCTGTTTTCTTTTTTTTCTCCAAAATATGCTATACTGATTTTCAGATCCGACACGAAAGGAGCGGTTTTCGTGGCCTCTTTTACCCGAAAAGCCATCATCGCCTCATTCTTAAAGCTCTTGAACCAGCGCCCTTTAAACCAGATCACCATCAAAGACATCGTGGAAGACTGCGGCATCAATCGCAACTCCTTTTACTATCATTTTGAAGACCTCCCCGATCTGGTGGAAACGGTCATCCAGGAGGAAGCCGACCGGATCATCGCCGAGCACGCTGCCGTTTCCTCTCTGGAGGAGTGCCTGGACATTGCTCTGGACTTTGCCTTGAACAACAAAAAAGCCGTCCTCCACCTGCACAATTCCTCCAGCCACGACACCTATGAGCTTTTCTTGAGCCGGATCTGCGCCCATGTCTTGGAAGAGTATGTGGACACCGTCCTTCCCGACCTTCCCGTCCAGCCGGAGGACAAAAAGCTGCTGATCCACTTTTATAAATGCGAATGCGTGGGGCAGATTACCGATTGGCTCAATGCCGGTATGAAATACGACATCAAAGGGCAGTTCCACCGCCTCTGCCGCCTTTTTGAAGGCTCCGCCCAGACCGCCTTCCGCCGTTCCGCCGGTTTGGAGCCCTTTGCCGATTCAGACAAATGACCCTTTTTGCCTAAAAAACAGATAACTCCCTGCCCGTGCCCATTTTTGCGGCACGGGCTTTTTGCTGCCTATACCCTCTTTCCCGCTCTCTTGCTATAATAATTTCCGGAAAGAAAACGAAAGGAAGCGAGAGTATGCGCTCTGACAAATCGGTCCGCTCCATCCGCTCAATTCAAACCGCAAAGGTCGGCTATCTGGTCATATCCGCCGCCCTGTGCATCTTAGGCGTTCTCCTGATCGTCTATCCCACCATCTCCGCCAAAGCCCTCTGCTACATTTTAGGCGGCGTCCTCACCGTCTACGGCATCATCAAGATGGTA
Organism: uncultured Oscillospiraceae bacterium; assembly: GCA_900555435.1. GTDB lineage: Bacteria > Bacillota > Clostridia > Oscillospirales > Ruminococcaceae > Merdivicinus. Next base: position 19,151 of record USLH01000008.1, read on the forward strand.
GGCTATTTCTCGAAGGATCTCTACCGGCTGGCGTTCCAGTATGATCTGGCATCCGGCGCTCTCATCACGGCGCTGGGCGTTATCATGCTGGTGATTCCCGACGGCGTCATTTCCGTGACCCACACGGTGATCGGCATCCTGATCTTAGCCGACGGCCTCTTCAAGATTCAGATTGCCATTGACGCCAAGCGCTTCGGCGTTTCCCGCTGGTGGCTCATTGCCGCCGCGGCCATCCTCACCGGTGTGGTCGGACTGCTCCTGATCCTCCATCCCTTTGCAGGTGCTGCCGCCGCCATGATCCTTATGGGCGTGGGCCTGCTGGCAGAAGGAATCCTGAACCTGAGCGTCGTCCTCTGTGCCGTGAAGATTGTCCGCCACCAGAAACCCGATGTGATCGAGGTTTCCTACACCGAAGAAACGGAGGGACGCTGAGTCATGAAGTTCGGCAAGTTTGTTGTCAAATTCCGCATCCCCATCCTCATCATCGCCCTGATCCTCCTGATCCCGTCGGTGCTTGGCATGCTCGGCACCCGGATCAACTACGATATGTTAAACTACCTCCCCGATGACATGGACACCGTCATCGGCCAGGAAGCCCTGCTGGAGGACTTTAACAAGGGTGCGTTCTCCTTCGTCATTGTGGAGGATATGCCCCCCAAGGACGTTTCCGCTCTAAAGGAAAAGATCGAACAGGTGGAACACGTTGACACCGTCCTCTGGTATGACAGCTTCGCCGACATTTCCGTTCCCATGGAAATGCTTCCCGACGAGCTTTATAACGCCTTCAACACCGAAAACGCCACCATGATGGCCATCTTCTTCGACACCTCCACCTCTTCCGACGACACCATGGACGCCATCCGTGAGATCCGCTCCATCGCCGGAAAGCAGTGCTTCGTTTCCGGTATGTCCGCTCTGGTCACCGACTTAAAAGACCTTTGCGAAAAGGAAGAGCCCATCTACGTTGCCTTGGCGGTCGTCTTAGCATGTGCGGCCATGATGATCTTCTTAGACGGCTGGCTGGTTCCCTTCGTCTTCCTCGCCAGCATCGGGATGTCCATCCTCTTAAACCTCGGCACCAACTACTTCATGGGCGAGATCTCCTACATCACCAAAGCCCTCGCCGCCGTTTTGCAGCTGGCCGTGACCATGGACTACTCCATCTTCCTCTGGCACAGCTACAACGAAAAACGGGAGCAGTTCTCCGATCATAAAGAGGCTATGGCCGCCGCCATCGGCGACACCCTCACCTCCGTGATCGGGAGCTCCATCACCACCATCGCCGGATTCATTGCCCTGTGCTTCATGTCCTTCACTCTGGGACTTGACCTTGGTATCGTCATGGCAAAGGGCGTTCTTCTGGGGGTCGTCGGCTGCGTTACCGTGCTGCCTTCGCTGATCCTCCTGCTGGATAAACCTCTCCAGAAGACCCGCCACCGCTCCCTGATCCCCAATATGGGGAAATTCTCCAAAGGAGTCGTCAAGATCTTCCCCGCCTTCTTAGCTCTCTTCGTCGCCCTTGTGATCCCCTTCTACTACGGCTACAGCAAGACGAACGACGAGGTCTACTACGACATGGGCGAGTGCCTGCCCCAGGACATCGATTACGTCATTGCAAACTCCAAATTAAGCGAAGACTTTGACATTGCCTCCACTCACATGCTTCTGGTGGACGCAAATCTGCCTTCCTCCGAAGTCCGCTCCATGATCGACGAAATGGAGGACGTGGACGGCGTCAAATACGTTCTTGGGCTGGAATCCGTGGTCGGTTCTCTGGTGCCGGAAGACATCCTCCCCGATTCCGTCCGCAGCGTTCTGAAGAGCGATAAGTGGGAGCTGCTTTTGATCAACTCCGAGTACCGGGTTGCCAGCGATGCCGTAAACACCCAGCTTGACTCCTTAAACGCTATCTTAAAAGAGCACGACCTAAGCGGAATGCTCATCGGTGAAGCGCCCTGCATGAAGGACATGATCGAAACCACCGGCCATGACTTCCAGGTGGTCAACATGATCTCCATCATCGCCATCTTCGTCATCATCGCTCTGGTGGAAAAGAGCATCACCCTTCCCATCATCCTGGTGGCAGTCATCGAGCTGGCTATCTTCATCAACCTGGGCCTGCCCCACTTCTTAGGACAGTCGCTCCCCTTCATCGCCCCTATCTGCATCAGCACCATCCAGCTGGGCGCAACGGTCGACTACGCCATCTTAATGACCACCCGCTACAAGGCCGAGCGCCATGCGGGTCAGGACAAGCGTTCCGCCGTCACCACCGCCCTTTCCACCTCCATCCCTTCGATCATTGTCAGTGCCATGGGTCTGTTCGCCGCCACCTTCGGCGTTGCGGTCTACTCCGACATCGATATCATCCGCTCCATGTGCATGTTGATGGCAAGAGGCGCTGTGGTCAGTATGTTCTGCGTCATCCTGATTCTGCCGGCCATGCTGATGCTCTTCGACAAGCTGATTTCCGTTACCACCTGGGGCTTCCGCTCCAAAAAATCCAATCGGGAGGGTTAATCTTATGAAAGAATCCAAAAAAACCGGTCTGCGCATCGCATCGCTCCTGCTTTGCCTGACCCTTGCCTGCGGCGGCAGCATTGCTGTGGTCTGCGCCTCCGGCGACAAAGAATCGGACAGCTCCACCGCCACTTCCGCCTCCAGCCAGACAGTGTCCTCCTCTTCCGCCGTCGTCACCGCTTCTTCCAACGCCGACTCCGCCCCTTATAAAGAGGAGACCGTCTACGTTCTGGCAAACGCCGACGGCACCGCCCGGAAGATCATCGTCAGCGACTGGCTCAAGAACCCCGGCGGTGAAACCTCTCTCGGCGATTACACCGACTTAAGCGACGTTTCCTGCGTCAAGGGCGACACCTCCTACACCATGGGCTCCGACGGAGCCCGGATCTGGGACGCCCAGAGCGGCGACGTTTACTATCAGGGCACCTCTGACCGCCAGCTCCCCGTGGAAGTCACCGTCCGCTACACCCTGGACGGCCAGCCCATTTCTGCCGAGGACTTGGTCGGCAAGAGCGGCAAGGTCGCCATCCGCTACGACTACCAGAACACCCTGACCACCGAAGCCACCATCGACGGCAAGACCGAAACAATCCACGTTCCCTTTGCCGTCCTCACCGGCATGATCCTCGACAACGACCACTTCCGCAACATTGAGGTCACCAACGGCAAGCTCGTAAACGACGGCGACCATACCGTGGTCGCCGGAGTCGCTCTCCCCGGCCTTTCCGATGATCTGGATCTGGATCGGGAAAAGCTGAACCTCCCCGAATATGTGGAGATCACCGCCGATGCGGAGGACTTCACCCTCTCCAATACCGTCACCCTCGCCTCCTCCAGCCTTTTCGGCAGCGTGGACGTGGATGACACCTCCGGGCTGGACGATCTGACCGACGCCCTGTCTCAGCTCACCGACGCCATGACCCAGCTGATGGACGGCTCCTCCGCCCTTTACGACGGGCTGAACACCCTTCTCGATAAGTCCGGCGATCTGATTTCCGGCATCGACCAGCTGGCTGCCGGCTCCGCCCAACTGAGCGCAGGCGCTTCTTCCCTGAAGGACGGCGCTTCCACGCTGGCAAGCGGCGCTTTCTCCTTAAAGGACGGCGCCTCCCAGCTGAAATCCGGCCTTGATACCCTCACCGCCAACAACGACACCTTAAACGCCGGCGCCAGGCAGGTCTTCGAGTCCCTCCTCTCCATGGCGAACACTCAGCTGAAATCCGCCGGGCTCTCCGTTGAGACTCTGACCATCGAAAACTACGGCAAGGTGCTGGACGGCGTCCTCGCAAGCCTTGATTCCGACGCAGTCTGGAAGCTGGCTTACAACACCGCCTCCGATCAGGTGACCGCCGCCGTCTACGCAAAGAAAGACTACATCCGTTCTCAGGTCTCCCAGGTTGTGGAAGGTCAGGTGCTGGCCGGCGTCCTGCAGGCTTCCGGGACCGGTCTGACCGTCGAGCAGTATCAGACAGCCGTGGCTGCCGGACAGATCCCTGCCGAAACGCAGGCGGCCATCACCGCCGCCGTTTCCCAGCAGATGGCTTCCGAAGCGATCCAGGCGCAAATTGACGCCGCCACTTCCCAGCAGATCGACCAGCTGATCCAGCAGAATCTGAACTCCTCCGAAGTCCAGTCCCAGATCGACGCCGCCATCAACAAAGCGGCTGCCGGCGAAAACAGCATCGCCGCTCTGAAAGCACAGCTTGACAGCTATAACCAGTTCTATCAGGGCCTGAAGACCTACACCGCCGGCGTCGCCTCTGCCGATGCCGGAGCCGCCCAGCTGGACACCGGCGCCGCTGCTTTGAAAGAAGGAGCCGGCCAGCTCTCCGACGGGGCTTCCTCCCTCAAGGAAGGCGCAGATGCCCTGAACAGCGGCATCTTAGCCCTGAAGGATGGCAGCGCTGCCCTGGTGGACGGCGTAACCCAGCTCCGTGACGGTGCCATGCAGCTCTCCGACGGCTTGAAGGAGTTCAACGAAAAGGGTGTCCAGAAGCTCACCGATGCCGTCAGCGGCGACCTTGGCGCCCTCACTGAGCGAATCCGTGCCATAAGCGACGCAGCCAAGGCTTACCAGAGCTACGGCGGGATCGCCGGCGGCATGGACGGAAAGGTGAACTTTATCTACCGCACCGATGCCATTGAAAAATAATCGGCCCTCCTAAAAAGAGGCCCGGCGTGAAAACAGATCCACGCCGGGTCTCTTTTATTGATTACGGAAGCCTCTGCCTCTACCGACAGCGGTGTCCCGCAAAAGCTTCGCTTCAAGCATTGAACAAAGTGAGACGTTGATAGAAAGCACCCGTTTGCGGGCTGTGGATAAGCGACGCTTACCGGCAATAGGCCGGTGGTTATGACTTTTTCTTCTTTTTGGCGCAGTCTGCGAGAAAAAAGGCAGTCGCTCCAGCCAGCAATAAACCCATCCCCAGCAGATCCCAGCCGTCTATGGCCGGCCCTCCGACCCATCCGGAAACGACTAAATTCACCAGAAGAACCAGCAGGATCGCCGACAAGCACACGCCTCCTGCCGCCAGCTTCTTCCTTTCCGGAAGCCGTGCAAACAGAAAATAGGCGCCCCACAAGAAAAGGAGCCCCAAGACGGCCAAAACCGCCCCCATTCGAAACACTTCCCGCACCTTTATCAAACAGCTCAGAACGTACAAAAAGGGCACCAGAACGATGCTGAACGCAATTAGAGCCGTTCTTATCCCCTTTTTCCCCGACCGCACAACGAAGATCCCCACGACCCACGCCGCTAAGATCGAGCTCCACACGATCAGTGACCACGTCAGCCGACCGGCAATTGCAAGATCACAGATCCCGCACACCAGCATCCCGGTCCCCAGCAGGGCTGTAAAAAGGATCACCCGGATTTTTCCCCACTGATTTACCTCGATTGTCTTCACCAAAAATTTCTCCTTCCGTTTTGTCCTGTTTCCGGATGCGGCGAAACGATCCGTTTCTATTACATGACCCGTCCCCGCCATCAACGAAAGCACCCCTAAAACGAACCGGCGCCTTCCTCTTTCCGATCCTTTTTGTTCCTTTTTATCCCTCTTTTTTCTTCAGAATCGCCTTTGAAAATTATCTTAATTTGTGCTATAATAAAATTAGTAACAGCGTGCCCTCATACCAGAATTTTTTCCTTTCCGGTGTGACCGGCACGTTGTTTCCGCAGTAAGAAACCAAAAAGGAGGATCCGTTTCATGATCGCAGAAAACGAAATGGTGCTTTACGGCTCCCACGGGGTCTGCCGGGTGGCAGGAACCGTGACCCGGGAATTTGACGGCAAGAAAGCCCTTTACTATGTGCTGGAACCGGTATTTGCCGGGGCTTTCACGGTCTTTGTACCGGTGGATAGCCCCGCTGTCTCTGCGAAAATGCGTCGGATCCTCACCTCTGACGAGATCCACGAAATGATCCGGAAAATGCCGGAGGAGGAGCCTCTCGCCTTCGACGACCCCGCCCAGCAGAAAGCCGTCTGCACCCAGATTCTCCGCTCCGGCGACCGGAGAGAGCTGATCCGGCTGATCAAGACTCTCCACCAGCGTCAGAAGGCCCGCCGGGAGCAGCACAAAAAGCCCTGCGTTCAGGACGACCGCTTCATGAAGGAAGCGGAGCGGCAGCTCTACGACGAATTTGCCTTTGTCCTGAACCTTTCCCCGGAAGAGGTCCTGCCCTATATTTTAAAGGAGCTGGAAAAATAAAAACACAAACCCCGCCGGCTGCAAAAACGTTCCGCCGGTGAGGAGTTTTGCAATAAAAAACGGCCGGTGCTATCTTTTTCAGACAGCTCCGACCGATTTTTTTTACAGACGGGTGAGAACTTCCTTTTCGAAGAACTCTTTTGCCGTTTCCGGTTTTACGGAGAACAGCTCGCCGTCGATGGTGACGCAGACGCCCTGCTGACAGTTTCCGGTGCAGAAAGTCGCCGCCAGCTCGACCTGATCGCCTACGTTGTTGGCTGCGATCAGCTCCTGCAGCTGATCCACGATTTCCTTCGAGCCTTTCAGGTGGCAGGAACTTCCGATACATACCGTGATTTTCATATTGACTCCCCTTGTTTGTGATTTTCAGTCGATTCGTTCAGCCAGCCGTTTCGCCAAGACCGCCAGAGAACCGGCAAGGTCTTCATTGCGAACCAGCACATCCTCCGGCACGTCCAGCCGCACCGGCGCAAAGTTCCAGATGGCAAGGACGCCGCTGCTGACCAGCGTGTCGCAGACAGCCTGCGCCTCCCCGCCGGGAACCGCAATGATCCCCATGTGGATCTGCATCCGGCAGCAAAGATCCACCAGCTTTTCCATGGAAAGGACCCGCTTTCCCGCAATGGTGGTTCCCACCAGCGCTGGATCCCGGTCAAAGGCGGCGGCGATCTCCAGCCCGTAGCCGGAAAAACCGTCGTAGGAGAGGAGCGAGTGCCCCAGATCCCCGGCCCCGACCAGAACGGCCGTCTCCACATCGTGGTAGCCGAGGAAGTTTTCAATGTCCGAGGTCAGCTCCCGGGTCACATACCCGACCTTGGGACGCCCGCCGGAGCTGACCAACGCCAAATCCTTCCGGACCTGAACGTCGCCCAGCCGCAGGGCGTCGGCAATGGCGGTGGCTGAGATATTCTCCGACTTTCCCTTCGGGAGGGAGCGGAGATAGTTGAGATAAAGGGGCAGGCGCTGCAGCGTCTGCGTCGATACAGATCGCTTCTCCATGCTTTCCCCCTGCCTGACTTACTGTACTGCCAGCCCGGACTCTCTTTCCTTGTCCAGCTTGACGTTGCGGAAGTAGAGCGCCACATCGATGGAGATCTCGATGAAATTCAGGACATAGAAGAACCAGCTCAGATAGAAGAGGAAGCCTTCCGGCTGGCCGACTGACACAGCATTTGCAAAGAGAATCACCTTCCGGACGATGCCGAAGATGTAGCCCACCAGCAGGAAGATCTCAAAAAAGAGGCTCTTGCCCTTGGCGGTCCGGGAAGTCCAGGATTTGCGGATGGAAATCGGCCAGGAAAGACCGAAGCAGAGGATCATCAGCGCTTCAAGTAAATCAGTCATGTTGTCTCCTTCAAATCACAATTATTTCTTACGGGCGTAGTTGGGCAGCAGCTTAGGCGAAACGATGTCGCTGTGGATGCCGGCAGCTTCGGCTTCCGCCTCAAAGCGGGTCACATGGTCGAGGGTCAGCTTGCCGATCTTCACGGACTTGCTCTTCTCGCCGGCGTTGCGGCCTGCGCTGCGTCCGAAGACGATGATATCAAGCAGAGAGTTGCCCATCAGACGGTTCCGGCCATGGATGCCTCCGACTGCCTCGCCGGCCACAAAGAGGTTCTCGATGCCGGTCATGTTGTCAGCGGCAATGTCCAGACCGCCGTTCTGGTAATGGAGAGTCGGGTAAACCAGAATGGGCTCCTTCCGGATGTCGATGCCGTATTTGCCGAACATCCGCAGCATGGCGGGGATCCGCTTCTCAATGGTGCCCTCGCCGTTTTTCAGCTCGATCATAGGAGTGTCCAGCCACACGCCGACGCCGCTGGGGGTGTGGACACCCTTGCCGTTGGTGGAGCATTCCCGGATGATGGAGGCGGCGGAAACGTCCCGGGTCTCCAGCGGGTGCATGAACACTTTGCCGTCCCGGTTGACGAGCTTCGCGCCGAGGGAACGCACCTTTTCCGTCACGAGCGCGCCGAAGATCTGCTCCGGGAACGCAGCGCCGGTGGGATGATACTGCAGGGTGTCGGCATAGAGCAGCTTCGCGCCCACGCGGTAGCCCAGCACCAGACCGTCGGCGGTAGCGCCGTAGTGGTTGGAGGTGGGGAAGCCCTGATAGTGCATCCGGCCCGCGCCGCCGGTGGCGATGATGACGGTCTTGGCCCGGGCCACCATCAGTTCTTTGGTTTCCATGTTCATCAGGACAGCGCCCGCAGCGCGGCCGTTTTCGTCCAGGATCAGCTCGATGGCGGCGGTGAAGTCCACCACCGGGATGCCCCGGTTCAGCACCTCGTCCCGCAGGGTGCGCATGATCTCCGCGCCGGAGTAGTCCTTGGCCGCGTGCATGCGCTTGCGGGAGGTGCCGCCGCCGTGGGTGGTGATCATGGTGCCGTCCGGCGCCTTGTCAAACTCCACGCCAAGCTCCGACAGCCACTGGAT
>USLH01000009.1 GCA_900555435.1 uncultured Oscillospiraceae bacterium
AAATGAAACGTTTTTTATGCCAATTACATAGAATGGGGGCTGTACAATGAGTTATCAAACCAAGCTGGAACAGCTTGAGCAGAAAAAAGCCGCTCTCCAGAAATCCTCTCCCGCAAGAGACCGCCTGGTCGCCTTGTTCGATGAGGGAACCTTCGTGGAGCTGGACGCCTTTGCCGCTTGCGGCGAAGAGGGAGTCGGGGTCATCACCGGCTATGGCAGCGTCGAGGGCGATGTTGTTTACGCCTTTTCCCAGGACGTGACCACCTTAGGCGGCGCCGTTTCCAGAGCGCACGCCGCAAAGATTGCAAAGCTCTACGAGTTGGCCGTGAAGAACGGATCCCCTCTCGTTGCGATTTATGATTCCAACGGAGCTAAGCTCAGCGAGGGTCCGGAGATCCTTGCAAGCTACGGCAAGATCCTTTCCGACGCCGCAAACCTTTCCGGCGTTGTTCCTCAGATCGCAGTAATCGCCGGCAGTTGCGTGGGCATCAGTGCTATGATGGCCTGCTCCGCCGATTTCGTCGTTATGGCGAAGGACGCTTCCCTGTATCTGGCGGACGCCCAGGGCGACGCTACCGCTGAAGCCGCTTCCAAGGCCGGTGTGGCCGACCTGGTCTGCGAGGATGCAGAGGCTGCCGTCCGGAAGGCCCGGGAGCTTATCTCCATGCTTCCTCTCAATAATCTTTCCACCGCTCCCGTGTTTGAGGGAGCTTCCTCCGATGCGGCAGCCGCTCCCGAAATGGAGCCGGCTGAGCTCATCAAAGCGGTCTGCGATGCGGATACAGTAGTGGAGCTGAAAGGCGAGTGCGCCGTTTCTGCAGTGACCGCTCTGGCTTCCGTCGGCGGCAGCACCGTCGGCGTTGTTTACGCAAACGGCCGCATGGGACGGAAATCCAACGAGAAGATTGCCGATTTCGTCCGGTTCTGCGATTGCTTTAACCTGCCCGTGGTGACCTTCGTGAACGTGGAAGGCTACTGCGAATGCGGCGCCAAGACCGAAAGTGCAAAATCTGCGGCAAAGCTGGCAAGAGCTTATGCCGACGCCACCACCGCCAAGATCACCGTTTATGCAGGCTCCGCCGTCGGCGGCGCTGCCGTTGCCTTCGGCAATGCGGATCTGCGCATTGCATGGCCCGGCGCTGTGATCTCTGCACTGGATCCCCTGACTGCTGTGGAATTCTTCTGGCACGACAAGCTGAAAGGTGCGGAAGACGTAGCTGCCCTCCGCAAGCAGTTGGCGGAAGAGTATGCTTCCACCGAAGCAAGCCCCTACGAGGCTGCCAAGGCTTCCATGGTGGAAGAGATTATCGATCCCGCCAACACCCGCAGCGCTCTGATCTCCGCTTTGGAGATGCTTGCCTGCAAGCGGGTCTCCCGGCTTCCCAAAAAGCACACCATCTAAGGTTTTATCATTTATTTTGAAAGGAATGACCATCATGAGAAGATTCAATATCACGGTAAACGGAAAAGCTTACGATGTTGCGGTTGAGGAAGTAAACGGCGCTGCCGCCTCTGTGGCTGCTGCTCCTGCGGCACCTGCTGCAGCTCCCGCCGCCCCCGCACCCGCACCTGCTGCGGCTCCTGCTCCGGCAGCTGCCCCTGCTCCCGCTGCGGCTCCCGCCGGTCCTGTCAGCGGCACCGAGGTGAAGGCTCCCATGCCCGGCACCATCATGGACGTGAAGGTGAACGTGGGCGATTCCGTGGAGAGAGCACAGGTTGTTATCATCATGGAAGCCATGAAGATGGAAAATGAGATCGTTGCCCCCGTTGGCGGCAAGGTTCTGGCCGTTCAGGTCAAGAAGGGTGACTCCGTTAATGCCGGCGACGTAATGGCCGTGATCGGCTAAGCCTCCCTCAGTGAATTATGAAACAGTCCTGTCGGAGAGGATTCTCCGGCAGGTCGGAAAGGCGTGAAAATCATGGCAAAAATCAAAGTGACCGAAGTTGTGCTGCGTGACGCACATCAGTCTCTGATTGCGACCCGTATGCCTCTTTCGGATATGCTTCCCATCTTAGGGGAGATCGACAAGGCCGGCTTCTACTCCTCCGAGTGCTGGGGCGGGGCGACCTTCGACTCCTGCCTGCGCTTCCTTAACGAGGATCCATGGGAGCGGCTGCGTGTTCTGCGTCGGGAGATGCCCAACACCAAGCTGCAGATGCTGTTCCGGGGCCAGAATATGCTGGGTTACCGGCATTATGCCGATGACGTGGTGGAGTATTTCGTCCAGAAATCCATCGCCAACGGCATCGACATCATCCGTATTTTTGATGCTCTGAACGATATCCGCAATCTGGAAACGGCCGTTAAGGCCGCAAAGAAGGAAGGCGGCCACGCTCAGATCGCTATCTCCTACACCACCGGCGATACCTTCACCGATGAGTACTATGTGAACTACGCAAAGCAGATCGAAGCCATCGGCGCAGATTCTATCTGCCTGAAGGATATGGCGGCTCTGCTGACTCCTTACCGTACCTACAGCCTGGTGAAGGCCATCAAGGAAGCGGTCAAGGTTCCCGTGCAGATCCACACCCACTACACCTCCGGTCTGGCTTCTATGTGTCTGCTGAAGGGCATCGAGGCAGGCGCGGACATGATTGATACTGCTATGTCTCCTCTGGCGCTGGGCACCTCCCATGCTCCCACTGAGTCTATGGTGGCGGCGCTCCAAGGCACCGAGTATGATACCGGTCTGGATCTGAAGCAGCTGATGGTGATCCGGGATTATTTCATGAAGCTCCGGAAGAAATACATCGACTCCGGTCTGCTGGATCCTTCCATGCTGGCTACCAACGCCAACGCCCTGATCTATCAGGTTCCCGGCGGTATGCTGTCGAACCTGCTGTCTCAGTTGAAGCAGGCGGGCAAGGCCGATCAGCTGGACGAAGTGCTGCAGGAAGTGCCGAGAGTCCGTCGGGACGCCGGCATGCCTCCTTTGGTCACCCCCACCTCTCAGATCGTGGGCACCCAGGCGGTGTTCAACGTCATCACCGGCGAGCGCTACAAGATGGTCACCAAGGAGTTCAAGGGTCTGGTTCGGGGCGAGTACGGCAAGACCCCTGAGGCCATTGATCCCGATTTCCAGAAGAAGATCTGCAAGGACGAGCCCATCATCACCTGCCGTCCCGCAGACCTGCTGAAGCCCGAGCTTGAAACCCTCCGCAAGGAGTGTGCCGAGTGGACGGAGCAGGAGGAAGACGTCCTCAGCTATGCCCAGTTCGGACAGGTCGCCACCAAGTTCTTCGAGAAGCGCCGCAACGCCCGTTACGGCATCGACGGCCAGCGTGCCGACTTCAAGAACGAGATCCATCCCGTTTGAGGCTAAAAGACAAGATCCCGGAAGGCAGTTTGCTTTCCGGGATTTTTGCGTTTTGCATTGAATGAAAAGAAAAGCGCCGTTCTGCTTCTTTTATGGCGGAACGGCGCTTTTTGATGGAGAATTTTTCAGCTGCGGCGGGTGTTTCGGGCGGAGAGGAGGACGCCCATGAATAAGAGGGCGGGAAAGGCGATGGCGGAGAGAATGCCGATTCGGAGGTTATTCTGGAAGGTGCTGGAGACGGCGCCTGCTAAAGTGGGGCCGCCGGAGCAGCCCAGATCTCCCGCCAGAGCCAGCAGGGCGAACATGGCAGTTCCGCCGCCTTTGATGGAAGCGGTGGCTTTGCTGAAGGTGCCGGGCCAGAGGATGCCCACGGAGAAACCGCAGACGGCACAGCCCACCAGTCCTGCTACGGGGTTGGGGATCAGGGAGATGCAGAGGTAGGAGGCGATACACAAAAGGCAGCTGCCGCCCATGAAGCGATCAAGATCCATCCGATCCCCGTATTTTCCGTAGATCAGCCGGGAAAGTCCCATCATCGCTGCAAAAGCCATAGGGCCAGCCAGATCGCCGACGGTTTTGCTGACGCCTAAGCCCTGTTCGGCGAAGGTGGAGGCCCACTGGCTCACCGCCTGTTCGCTGGCGCCGGCGCAGAGCATCATCAGCATCATCAGCCAGAAAGTCTTTTTCCGGAACAGTTCCTTGATGGTCAGGCCCTTTTCCCCTTCGGCGTTCAGGGAATAGAGGGGAGCCCTTGCGAAGAGAATCAGGTTTCCCAGCGGGATCAGCGCCCAGCAGAGCGCCAGGATCTTCCAGTTTTGGATGCCGAAGCAGGCAAAGAACAGGGTAGAGATCAGCACCACACCCATATGCCCCCAGCAATAAAAGGAGTGGAGAAGGCTCATGGCCTGCTCCTTGTTATCGGTGGGGCAGGCTTCCAGAATGGGGCTGACCAGTACTTCCAGCAGGCCGCCGCCGACCGCATAAACAAAAACGGCGGTCAGGATCCCGAAAAACGGATCCGGGAAGACTTCGGGAAGGATGGTCAGCAGGATGATCCCGGCAGCAGCGCAGCCATGGGCAATATAAATGGAAGTCCGGTAGCCGATCCGGTCTACAAACGCGGCGGAAAGCAGATCCACCAGCAGCTGGATCAGGAAATTTAAAGTGATCAGCGCCGTGATCCGGGAGAGGGGGAGGTGGTAGCTATGCTGAAAGGTGACGAAAAGGAGGGGGACGAAGTTGTTGACCACGGCTTGAACGATGTAGCCGATGAAACAGGCTGTCATGGTCTTTTTGGGGTCGGATCTCATGGAAATCGCCTTTCTGTTTTGAAAGTGTTGTGGGAGAATATTCTCCAGTATTATAACATGAGAAGGGGCGTTTGTCATGCTTTTTGAGGATTTTTTGGAAAAGTTTTGGGTGTCCGGGGGAGAAAAAGGGGAAGAAAAGGGATGGTTTCGGTAGGGTAGTCTGCATGGTGAGAAAACTGCATGAAAAAGGGTGAGAAAAAAGTGCAGGATCAAAATCCGGAAAGGGCTTTCGCCTTTTGAGGGAGGATATTTTGAGGAGAGGTTCGGGCGAGGGGGCGGTTTGAAAGCGTTCAGTTTGGATGACTTGTGGGGAGAAAAAGGGGAAGAGGTTAGGGGCGGTTTAGGAGGAGCGGCTGGGGCAAAGGGAGGCAACCGTCGGAAGAGGTCGTTCACGGATTGTTTACGGGAGAAGGAATTTTCGTTTAAAACCGAATGATATAATTATAAATGTTCTAAAATTAGAATATTTAAAAGGAGGGATCCGGCTGTGGTGGAACGGAATGTAACAGCCGTTCATTTTTTCAGCAGTGCCGGAAAAGTGATCGAAGCCTATCACAAAGTGCTCCAGCCCCTTTGTCAGGAGGAAGACCTTCCGATAATCGCCATGGATATGCTGCTTTTTTGGGCAAACAACCCGGAGAAGACCACGGCGCAGGACATCTGCCGGTGCCGGGGATTAAAACCAGGGATCGTTTCCGTTTATGTGGAGCGGTTGGTCAGCGAAGGGTATCTGCAGCGGCAACCAGTGCCGGGCGACCGGAGAAAGGTACTGCTGCGGTGTACGGAAAAAGCGGAGCCTTTGGTCGAACGGGGACGGGAGCTGCAGAAGCGGTTTGCCCGGCGGCTCATGGAAGGGCTGGGAGACGAGGAGCTTCGGATCTTTTACCACTGCCTGACAGTTCTGGGGCAGAATGTGGAAGACGTCCGGAAAAACGGGATCGAAACGGAGGAATGACCCATGCTGAAACTCTTGAAAAACATGCGCCGGAAGGAATGGCTGATGGCGCTTTTGTGTCTTTTGCTGGTAGTGGGGCAGGTGTATTTTGACCTGCGGCTGCCGGATTATATGACGGAGCTGACCACCCTGATTAAAACCTCGGGAACCACCGGGGATATCGTCGTGGTAGGGCTCAAGATGCTGGGCTGCACGGCGGTCAGCGCCGTATTGGCCATCGGCTGCGGCTTTTTATCGGCGAGGACCGCATCCGGCTTCAGCTTTACGGTGCGGGAGAAGCTCTTCCACCATGTTATGGATGCAGGCAGCGAGGAGATGCAGGATTTCTCCATTCCCAGCCTCATCACCCGCACCACCAACGACATCACCCAGATCCAGATGATCATCGCCATGGGCCTGCAGATGCTCATCAAAGCACCGATCATGGCAGTCTGGGCGGTCATTAAGATCTTGGGCAAGAGCTGGGAGCTGTCGGCTGTGACGGCGGCGTTCGTGGTCGTCCTCTGCACCACGGTGCTGGTCATTATGAGCAGCTGCCTGCCCCGGTTCCGGCTGGTGCAGAAGATGACGGATAAGATCAACCGGGTCGCCCGGGAAAATCTGACCGGTATCAACGTGGTTCACGCCTTCAATGCGGAAGAATTCCAGAACGAGAAATTTGACGGACCCAGCAAGGAAATGATGGACTTGCAGATGAAGAACCAGAAGCTCTTCGCCGTGATCCAGCCGGTCATGGGGCTTGGAATGAACGCACTGGCGCTGGTGATCTACTGGCTGGGAGCGGCTCTGGTCAACAACATCGCCCTGACCGATTCGGCGGCACGGCTTTCCATGTTCAGCGAGGTGCTGGTCTTCAGCACCTATGCCACCTACATCGTCATGTCCTTCATGATGCTGGTGATGATCTTTATGCTGGTGCCTCAGGCACAGGTTTCCGCCGAGCGTATCAACGAGGTGCTGGATCGGCAGCCGGCGGTTCGGGAAGGAACGGTCTCCGAAGGGAAAGAAACCGGTACGGTGGAGTTTAAAAACGTTTCCTTCCGGTACCCTCACGCTTCGGAGGATGAGCTTTCCAACATCAGCTTCCGGGTGGAAAAGGGGCAGACCCTTGCCATCATCGGCGCCACCGGCAGCGGCAAGACCACACTGGTCAGCCTGATCCCCCGGTTTTACGATGCAACTGCGGGACAGGTGCTGGTGGACGGCGTAGACGTGAAGGATTACACCTTCGACGCCCTTTACGACAAGCTGGGCTATGTGACCCAGAAGGCGGTGCTGTTCTCCGGAAGCATCAAGGACAACGTTTTCTTCGGGGAAAGTGCTGTCAAGGAGGATGATGCGGATCTGAAGAGCGCCATTGAGATCTCTCAGGCGGAGGAGTTTATAGAGAAGCTGCCGGAGGGGACGGAGCACCACATCGCACAGATGGGGCGGAACGTTTCCGGCGGGCAGAAGCAGCGGCTGTCCATTGCGAGAGCTTTGGCGAGAAAGCCGGAAATTCTGGTCTTCGACGACTCCTTCTCGGCGCTTGATTACCGGACGGACGCAAAGCTCCGGGAGGGGCTTGTCAAGGAGCTTCCCGGCACTACAAAGGTGATCGTCGCCCAGCGGATCAGCACCATTCGTCACGCCGACCAGATCCTTGTGCTGGATCGGGGCGAGGCTGTGGGAATCGGAACCCACGAAGAGCTGATGAGATCCTGCAGCGTTTACCGGGAGATCGCAACCTCCCAGCTGAGCGCAGCGGAACTGCAGTAAGGAGGGATGACCATGAAAAAGAATCAGAAGCAGGGCGGGATCCGGACGGCTGCGCCACGGATCGCCGGATATATGAAGTCCCAGATGGGGATCCTGATCGTAGCGCTGGTTTTGGCGGCGCTGAGTGCTGTTTTGACGATCATCGGGCCGGATAAGATCGGGCGGATGGCGACCATCATGTCCGACGGGCTGTTTACGGGCATCGATTTGGGCGCCATCGCACAGGTCGGGATCTTCCTTGCGGTGATCTATCTGCTCAGCGCCCTGTTCGGGTTTACGCAGCACTACATCATGTCGGTGGTCACCCTGAAAATGTCCTATAAAATGCGGGGCGAGCTTTCCGCAAAGATCAACCGGGTGCCCCAGAAATATTTCAATACCACCTCTCAGGGCGATGTTTTAAGCCGGATCACCAACGACGTGTCCACGCTGCAGCAGGGGCTGACCAACAGCCTTCCCACCATCATCAGCGCCGCTACTCAGTTCGTAGGGTGCCTCATCATGATGTTCGTCACCGAGTGGCGGCTGGCGCTGATCTCTTTAGGGGTCACGCTGGTGGGGATGGTGCTGACGGTGCTCATTCTTTCCAAATCCCAGCGGTACTTCGCCGCCCGGCAGAAGAGCTTGGGTGAGCTGAACGGCTATGTGGAGGAGATGTACTCCGGTCATGAGGTCGTCCGGATCAGCCGTGCCAACCGGAAGGTGGGCGAGAAGTTTGACGGCCTCAACAAAGAGGTGTACGACGCAAACTGGAAGTCCCAGTTCCTGTCGGGGATCATGCAGCCCATGATGAACGTCATCGGCAACGTGGCGTATGTGGCGGTGTGTGTCTTCGGTTCCATCCTCGCCATTAACGGCACCATCGAATTCGGCGTGATCGTTTCCTTTATTTTATACGTCCGGCTGTTTACCTCTCCCCTGACCCAGATTGCACAGGGCATGACGAATATGCAGACGGTGTCCGCTTCTGCCCACCGGATCTTCGACTTCTTAGAAAGCGAGGAGTTGTCCGATGAAAGCGGGAAGACGGAGGAGCTGCCGGATGTCAAGGGACAGGTGAGCTTTGAGCACGTCCGGTTCAGCTATCCGGATGCGCCGGAGAAGATCATCATCAAGGATTTCTCCGCTGACGTCCATCCGGGGCAGAAGGTGGCCATCGTCGGGCCTACCGGTGCGGGGAAGACCACTATGGTGAATCTGCTGATGCGGTTTTTCGAGATAAACGGCGGGCAGATCCGGATCGACGGAGTGCCCATTGGGAACATGAAACGGGAAGACGTCCACAAGCTCTTCGGCATGGTTCTGCAGGATACCTGGCTGTTTGAAGGAACGGTCCGGGAGAACCTTGTTTACAACATGGAAGGGATCACTGACGAGCAGTTAGAGCGGGTCTGCAAGGCCTGCGGACTTGACAAGTTCGTCCATTCGCTGCCGGAGGGCTTTAATACGGTGCTTTCGGAGAGCACCAGCATTTCCGCCGGGCAGAAGCAGCTGCTGACCATTGCAAGGGCCATGCTGCAAAATGCGCCGATGCTGATCTTAGACGAAGCCACCTCTTCGGTGGACACCCGGACGGAGCTTCTGATCCAGCGAGCCATGGATGAGCTGACCAAGGGGCGCACCAGCTTCGTGATCGCCCACCGGCTGTCCACTATCAAAAACGCCGACCTGATCCTGGTCATGCGGGAAGGCGATGTGGTGGAAAGCGGCACCCACAAGGAGCTGATGGCCAAAGGCGGCTTCTACGCTGAGCTTTATAACAGCCAGTTTGAGCAGGCGTCCTGATTTGGAAAATGAGAGCCCCCGGAAGAGAGATCTTCCGGGGGCTTTTGCGTCTTATTTTTCCGGCAGCCGGGAAAGACGGTCGTGAAGGGCTTTGATGTGAGCGGGGGAAGCGCCGCAGCAGCCGCCCAAATAGGAAACGAAGGAAGCCGCCGGAAGAAGGGCTTCGGCGAAGGCTTCGGGAGAAAGGGAAGCGTCAGAAAGACCGGTATTGGGCTTGAAAAGCAAGGGAAGATCCGTCTGCTCCCGGAAACGGCGGATCAGGGGGAGGGCGGAAGCGGGGCCGTCGGAGCAGTTGATACCGACGGCATCCGGCGGGTCGGGAAGAAGGAGGGAGAGAGCTTCCTCCGGGGTCTGACCGGCCGGGGTCTTCCCGTTTTTGGAGAAGGTCAGGGAGGCGAAAACGGGAACGCTGAAGGAACGGGCAAATGCGGCTGCGGCAGCAAGGAGCCGGGCGTCGGTGAAGGTCTCAAAGAGGATAAGATCCGCTCCGGCACGGACGCCGGCGGCGAGAGGGGAAGCGTAAAGCTCCGGCAGCTCTTCCGGAGAAAGCGGGGAAAAGGGCGGACCCATGGAAAGGGCAACAGCTCCGTTTCCGGCGGCTTGTTTTGCAAGGCTTACACCGGCAGTCACGACCTCCTCCGGGGAAGGGCCGTCTTTGGGAAGGGCCTGTGCGTGGGCGCAGAAGGTATTGGAGAGAAGGATCTGCGCTCCGGCGGAGCGGAATTCCCGATGGAGGGAAAAAACCAGTTCCGGCTCCTCCGTATTCAAAAGACAGGGGAGGGAGCGGCGGGCGGAACGCTGCCAGAGGGCAGTACCCATTCCGCCGTCTAAGAGGATCGGGGGCATAAAAGGCTCCTTTCGGGGGGAGATATTTGTTAGGATGCGCAGAAACGCGCGGAAGATCGGGAAAACCGATGCTTACCGATCTTGCCGATCAGCACGACGATCCCGGCGACCGCAAAGGAGAAGATCAGATAAAGGACGGTGGCAAGGCTGCGTTTTGTTAAAACGGCTTTCACATAGGGGAACGTCTTCCATACCCTTGGATGCGCCAGATCTTGCTGTAGCCGACCCATAGGCGGTCGAGGACGATCCCGTCAAACCAGTTGGCAACCATGAGAAAAAGAGCGGACTGGAGATAGGCGGTTTTAAAATCCTTCACACGGTTCCTGAGAGAGGATCAGGACGATCAAAAGAAAAAGGCAGAGGGCGAGGGTGAAGCGTTTCCCCCCTTTTTCATGGCGGTGTCTTTTTCGGTCAGACCCCGTTTCTGGGCTTCGTCGATGTAGGCTTGGGGTAGAAATAGATGCAGTTTAAACCGTCGTTTTTTACGGCGCACCTGACCAGCAGGAAAAACAGCAGGCAGCAGCCCAGAACTTGGAAGCAGAGCAGCATGAAAAAGATCTCTTTTCGGGTGTTTGGTTCTTTTTTATTGTAGCACAAGGAAACGACCGCTTCAAGCCATTTTGAACAGCAAAAGGCGCACGGGCTGTCCTCTGCAAGGGAGAAAGTCCGTGCACCTTTTTGGCTTTTTAAGAAACCCGGTCAGCGGGTCATCAGATCGCAGATGGAGTTGGAGAACGCCACAGGATCCTCAATGGGCAGCCCTTCGATGAGCAGCGCCTGGGTGTAAAGCAGGTCAGAATAGGTTTTGAGCTTTTCCGGATCCTCGGCGAAGAGTTTTTTCAGAGTCTCAAAGATGGGGTGGCCGGAGTTGATCTCAAGAACGCGCTCGGCCTGCACCTTCTGGTCGCCGGGCATGGTGTTCAGAACCTTTTCCATCTCGATGGAGACGCCGCCGTCAGAGCTGAGGCAGACGGGATGGCTCTTCAAGCGGGTGGAGAGACGGACGTCCTTGACCTTGCCGTTCAAAGCGTCCTTCATCAGGCGGAGCAGTTCTTTGTTCTCCTCGGATTTTTCCTTGACCGATTCGGTTTCGGCGGCATCGTCGATCCCCAGCTCCTTATCGGAGGCGGAGCGGAACTCCTTGCCGTCAAATTCCCGCATCATCCGGAGGGCGAACTCGTCCACGTCGTCGGTGCAGTAGAGGATCTCGTAGCCGTGATCCCGGAGCAGTTCGGTCTGGGGCAGGCGGTCGATCTTCCCGACGCTTTCGCCGCAGGCGTAGTAGATGTACTTCTGGTCTTCCTTCATGCGGGACTTGTATTCTTCCAGAGTGACCAGCTTCTTCTCCGAAGAGGAGTAGAAGAGGAGCAGATCCTGCAGGACGTTCTTGTTGACGCCGTAGCCGCTGTAAACGCCGTATTTGAGGGTCAGGCCAAAGCTCTTATAGAAGGTCTCGTACTTTTCCCGGTCGTTCTGGAGCATGGATTTCAGCTCGGATTTGATCTTCTTCTGAAGTCGATCGGCGATGAGCTTTAACTGGCGGTCGTGCTGAAGCATTTCCCGGGAGATGTTCAGAGACAGATCCTGAGAGTCCACCAGACCTCTTACAAAGCTGAAATAATCGGGGAGCAGATCCGGGCACTTGTCCATGATAAGGACACCGCTGGCATAGAGTTGAAGCCCTTTTTCATACTCTTTGGTGTAGAAGTCGAAGGGGGGCTTGGAGGGGATGAAGAGGAGAGCGTTATAGGTGGCGGTGCCTTCGGTGCTGGAGTGGATCACGGCAAGCGGATCCTGATAGTCAAAGAATTTCTCTTTGTAGAACCGGTTGTAATCCTCGGGCTTTAACTCGCTTTTGTTCTTCCGCCAGATGGGAACCATGCTGTTTAAGGTCTCCATTTCCGTGTAGGTTTCGTACTCGGCGGGCTTTTCGTCGGTGCCGGTGCCTTCCTTCATCCGGCTCTTTTCCACCTCCATGCGGATGGGGTAGCGGACGTAGTCGGAGTATTTTTTGACAAGGCTCTGGATCCGGTAGGAGTCTAAGAACTCGTCATAGTTTTCCTCTTCGGTGTTTGCTTTGATGCTTAAGGTAATGTCGGTGCCGTGGGAGGCTTTTTCAGCTTCGGTGATGGTGTAGCCGTCAGCGCCGGTGGATTCCCACTTCCACGCTTTGTCGGAGCCGTAGGGCTTGGTGAGGACGGTGACTTTATCGCTGACCATGAAGGCGGAATAGAAGCCGACGCCGAACTGGCCGATGATGTCGATGTCTTCCTTTTCTTCGGCGTCCTTTTTGAATTTTAAGGAACCGCTCTGAGCGATGGTGCCCAGGTTGTTTTCCAGTTCTTCAGAGGTCATGCCGATACCGTTATCGGAAACGGTCAGAGTCCGGGCCTCCTTGTCGGCGGTCAGGGTGATGGCGAAATCGTCCCGGTTCAGCCCGGAGATGCCGTCGGTGAGGGCTTTATAATAAAGTTTGTCGATGGCGTCGCTGGCGTTGGAGATCAGTTCCCGGAGGAAGATCTCCCGATGTGTATAAATGGAGTGGATCATCATGTCCAACAGACGCTTGGATTCTGCTTTGAACTGTTTCTTGGCCATTGTGATGCAGCCTTCCTTTTGAAATATTTTAGCACTCAAATAATATGAGTGCTAACTAATATTCAGTATAAAACCTTTCCGGAAGAAAATCAAGAGAGAACCGGAAAGGTTGATTGAAAATTTACAAAATGTTCATATTTGTGGCTTCCTGAAAACGGTTTTCCAGAGAAAGGTCCCGAGCCAGATGCCGGCCGCTCCGGAAAGGCAGCCCAAAACAGCACCCGCCAGAACGTCAGCGGGATAGTGGACGTAGAGATAGAGCCGGGAAAAGGCGATGAGAAGGGCAGTGATCCATGCAGCGGCACCCAGCTTCCGGCTCCGGTGGAAAAGGACAAGGGCGGCGGCAAAGGAGGCGGCGGTGTGGCCGGATGGGAAGGAATAATCCTTAGGGGCGGAGATCAGGAGGTCCTTAAAGCCATTTGCTTCAAAGGGGCGGATCCGACCGATAAGAGGTTTTAAAACGGCGCTTCCGATCAGGGTGGCGACGCCTAAAGCCAGCAGCATCTGCACGCCGGCTTTTCGCCATTTCGGAAGGAACAGAAGGATGACAGCAGTCACGATCCAGAGGATCCCCACGTTTCCAAGAGCAGTGATCCACGGCATGACAGCATCGCCGAAGGGGTTGTGGAGGTGCTCTGCGATCCAATTGAGGATGACGTTGTCCAGCTGCAGAATCTGTTCCAAAATGCGTCGGCTCCTTTGTTTTTTCTCAAGTATACCGGCTTTGTTAGGGAAAAACAAGAGAGTGTATGTAAATTTTTTGCCGGATGATTGTAGCAGATGTATAAATTAGAATAAAAACACTTGACAATACTGTGAATAACAACTATAATAAAAATACATCCTACCCGATAAAGGAGCGATCTGTATGGCAATGGAAACAGTCATCACCATCAGCAGACAATATGGAAGCGGCGGCCGGTTCATTGGCCGGAAGCTGGCGGAGGCCCTCGGGATCCCGTTTTATGATAAGGAGCTCATTACCATGGCGGCGGAAGAAAGCGGCATGAGCAAGGAGCTGTTTGAAAAAGCCGATGAAAAGGCGGGGAGCAGCCTGCTTTATACCCTTTCCATGAACTCCTACCTGCTTCACGGCATGGCGGGAGTGCCGGATCTCCCTTTGAACGACAAGGTTTTTCTGATCCAGTCGGAAATGATCCGGAAGGTCGCCGACAAAGGACCCTGCGTCATCGTAGGACGGTGTGCGGACTATGTGCTGCGGGAAAAGGAAAATTGCTTAAACGTCTATATTTACTCGGATCTGGACGACCGGGTGGCCCGGGCAACGACGTATTATGGCCTCTCACCGGAGCGGGCAAGGGAGCAGATGCAGAAAATGGATAAGAAGCGGGCTTCCTATTATAACTTCTACACCAACCTGAAATGGGGACGGGCAGAAAACTACGACCTGTCTTTAAACAGTGCAAAGGTCGGGATCGACGGCTGTGTGGACGTGATCCGTGCCTTTGCAGTACGGATGGAAGCCGTTGCTGCGGAAAAGAAAGCATAAAAGAATCGGAACGACAAAACGCCTCCTGTGCCAACAGGAGGCGTTTTCTATGGAAGGAGGAGTTTTTTGAAGCGGTTTACCAAGCACTGGATCGGATGGGGGATTTCTGATCGGGTGATTTCGGAAGGAGATCCGGGAATTTAGGAAGCGTTTGCGGCGGGGTTTTGGTGATCCAACGAATGGCGGGCTCGGAAGGGGCGGAAAAATGGAGCGGGTGGCTTTGCTTCCTTGCGGTCTCTCAGGGGGTGCTGTTTCCGGTGTTCACGGTTTTTCCGCCGGAGACCGGGCTGTTTGCTCTTCCGGGATAAGGGGTTGACTTTTGTCCGAGGTTGTGGTAGACTTCCAAAGTACGATTTCGGATATTCTTATCTTTACCGGAGGAACTTTTTTCATGAACATCCAGCTGTCGGAGCATTTCACCTATGGAAAGCTCTTGAAATTCACCTTCCCATCGATCGTTATGATGGTCTTCACGTCCATTTACGGCGTAGTGGACGGGGTCTTCGTTTCCAATTTCGCGGGGTCGGAGTCCTTTGCGGCGGTGAACCTCATTATGCCGTTTTTGATGGTCTTAGGAGCGATCGGCTTTATGCTGGGCACCGGAGGAAGCGCACTGGTTGCATTTATTCTGGGGACCGGCGACGGGCAGAAGGCCAACCGGGTCTTTTCGCTGATGGTCTATGTGCTGATCGTGCTGGGCGGGATCTTCATGGTTGGAGGCATCCTTTTCATGGAACCCATGGCCCGGCTTTTAGGAGCAGACGAGGCGATGCTTCCCGTTTGTGTGCAGTATGGGCGGATCGTGATGCTGGGGCTTATCCCCTTTATGCTGCAGAACACCTTCCAGAGCTTTCTGGTAACGGCGGAGAGGCCGCATTTCGGGCTTTACATCACCATTGCGGCAGGCGTCACCAACATGGCGCTGGATGCCCTGTTCGTGGGCGTGTTCCGGTGGGGCGTGGCAGGAGCGGCTGCGGCGACGGTGATCAGTCAGATTGTAGGCGGCGTGATCCCGCTTGTCTATTTTATCTGTCCCAACAAGAGCAAGCTGCGGCTGGGGAAAACGAAGATGGATTTCCGGATGCTCGGAAAGGCGGCTGCCAATGGCTCTTCGGAATTCATGACCAATGTTTCCATGTCGCTGGTGAATATGCTTTACAACTGGCAGCTGATGCGGCTCATCGGAGCTCAGGGCGTGGCGGTTTTCGGGATCATCATGTATGTGTCCTTCATTTTTGCCGCCATTTTCATCGGGTACTCCATGGGGAGCGCACCGGTGATCGGTTTTCATTACGGTGCCGGAAACCAGGAGGAACTGAAGGGGCTGTTCCGGAAGAGCCTCTGGATCCTTCTGGTGTTCAGTGTGGTGCTGACAGGGCTGGCTATGATGCTGGCAAAGCCGCTGGCTATGATCTTCGTGGCATATGATCCGGAGCTTCTGGAGCTGACGAAGCGGGCACTTACCATTTATTCCCTCGCCTTCCTGATGTCAGGATTCAACATTTTTGCCTCTTCCTTCTTTACGGCTTTAAACGACGGGCTTACCTCGGCGCTGATCTCCTTCGGGCGGACGCTGATGTTTCAGGTTGCGTCGGTGCTGCTGCTGCCGCTGATCTTTGATGTGGACGGTATCTGGGCGGCGGTGATCCTTGCAGAAGGGCTGGCGCTGATCCTGTCGGCGGCATGCGTGATCCGCAACCGAAAAAAATACGGTTACGCATAAGGGGGAACGCAGATGGTTGAATTTCAAGAATTGAACCACATACAGTGGCAGATCGACAACGCCTATCATGAGGCTGCGGTAAAAATGGGGCTTTCCGACAGCGAGATGTGGATTCTCTACATTCTTTCTGCCAGCGGGAACAGCTGCTTGCAGAGTGTGATGCGGAAGGAGACCTGCATGATCAAGACCACCGTGAATTCTTCCTTAAAGAAGATGGAGCGGGAAGGATTTCTGCGGCTGGAGCCGGGAGAGGGGCGGAACGTCCGGGTCATTTTGACCGATGAAGGGGAAGAACTGGCCAAGCGGACGGCCTGGCGGCTGATCGAGGCGGAAAACCGGATCTATGAGAGCTGGACGCCGGAGGAGCGGGAGATGCTCGAGCGGCTGAACCGGAGCTTTGCGGAGAAGCTGAAAAAAGAGGTTCAGAGGCTTTGATCAAAATTTTTAAAAAAGATTGACAGCTTCAGAGGGCTGCCGCTGGGGTTTGTCGGGAAGCTGGTACGGATGCTGCCGCTTTATAAGGGGCTTCGGCTGGGTCTGCGTAGCGGCAGAGATGCTGGCGGCGAGCCTTCTTCTGGAGATTTTTTTGGAAACAGAAGGGAGAAAAAGGAAACGCAGAGGGAGCATAAAGAGTGAGAAAAAGGAACCGGCACAGTCCTTTGGGGGCTGCGCCGGTTTTGATGTTAGAAATTCCGCCGGTGAGGATACGAAAGATAGCATTCGTCCTTCGGCAGCCAGGGTGGGTGACAGAGAAAAATCGTTTGGGTGATGCTGCATGGATGAGAAAAAGCAAAGAAGGGAAAGTAGTTTTGATCCGGAAGAGGGATGGAGTGGTGGAGGGGGACACACCCTTGCTGGTTGAAAACGGGCTTGGGGTGAATCGTTTCCGTTCGTTAGCAGGAGTATATCGGGATCGCACCAGTGGCGGCGAGGTGTGAGATGATCGGAAGAGCGTGTCCGGGAAAAGAATGGTGGAAACAGGGAATATGCTGTAAGCCCGGTCGCAGAAATGGTAGGGGCTGTTTGCTGATGGGAGGGGAAGGGGCGGGTGTAGGGGGCGCCTCCTGCAGGTTCGGCTGCAGGAGGGCACAAAAGTCCGTTTTGTCGGAGGCGGTGTTTTTAAGGCTTTCAAAAAGAGGCGCTTGGCTCAACGAACGAGCACCTCTTTTTGAAAGCCTTTAGTGAGTCGCAGCCAGTGGCTTGAGCAGACCCTATTTCCGGCAAACGTCTTAAGACGCAAGGAATTTTATTTTGCTTGTATCATTTGCTCCACAGCCCGTAAACGGCGATTGCTCTCCGATCGGAAAGTGTTTATTAACGGCTTGATTCGCTGGATGCTTGGAGCAAAAACTTTTTATGAGACCCCTCTACCGGCAGAGCCAGCGGTTTCCGTAACTCCCAAAATACCAACCAGGCCGGTGAAAAAAGAAACTTTAGTATAGAAGAAAGTCCTTCTTTGATAAAATAAGTGCAGGTCTTGCCAACCGCACGAAGAATCAAAGGAGGACTTTGTCAATAACTGATAGAAAGAATTTCTCACATACCAAATGGAATGACAAATACCACTCTGGTCGATCTTGCAAAGGAGAAAGGGCTTGAATTGACCGTTTAGGGAGCGGTTGCACTTGTCCGGGAGCCGGGCAGTTTCGTTTCTTGCGGATCGGGGGTGATGGGGGAGCGGAAGAGGGTGCGGTATTTTCCAGGAGGCATCCCCTCCTGCTGGTTAAAGAGGCGGTTGAAGGTGGTGCGGTTAGAGATGCCCACCAGCTCGGCGATCTCGTCTACGGTCAGGGCGGTGGAGCGCAGGAGCTCCTTAGAGCGGTCGATCCGCAACTGGGTCAGGTATTTGGGGAAGGATAAACCGAACTCCTCCTTGAAATTGCGGGAAAAAGCGGAGGGGAGCAGCTGAAAGTAGGCGGCAGCCGTTTCAATGGAAAGGCTGCAGTCGGTGAAGTTTGTCTGCAGGAAGGAGAGGTAGGCTTCCCGGCGGCCGGGCTTTCGACGCTTCAGGGCCTCCGACACCGATTGGAGGGCCGTCAGGAGTGACTGCTGCAGCTCCTCGCAGGAGAAAGCGGAAAGGGGATCCGGGAAGGCGCAGGGCAGCTGATGCAGTTCCTGCAGCAGTGCGTTGGTGTGCTGGGAAAGGAAGCGACAGCTTTGTTCCGCTTGCTCCAGAGAGCAGGCTTCGGACGGACCGAAAAGCTCCCGGATGAGTCGTTCGACGCCTTTTTCCTCCCCGGTCAGCAGGAGGT
This sequence comes from uncultured Oscillospiraceae bacterium, assembly GCA_900555435.1. Taxonomy (GTDB): domain Bacteria; phylum Bacillota; class Clostridia; order Oscillospirales; family Ruminococcaceae; genus Merdivicinus. Next base: position 18,055 of record USLH01000009.1, read on the forward strand.
TCCAGAGCTTTTCCGCCTGTTCCCTGGGAATGTCGGCGGGAGGCGGAGGCAGCTCGGAGGAGAGGGAGAAGCAGGCGTTTTCTCCATTTAAGCGCACCAATCGCTGGCTGGCCCGGATCAGAACCTCACAGCGGGAAGCGATGGTGTAGGCGGAGGGGATCCGGTCGCTTAAAACAAAGTGGACCCGGATGTTTTCCCGGTCGGTATGAAAGAGGGTGAGGATCTCTTCCAGCATGGCCAGCGCTTTTGGGGGGAAGGCTTCCGTTTGGGGTTCGGTCAGGTCGGACAGGGGGAAGAGAAAGAAGGAGTGATCCGGGGAGAGGAGGACGGGTTCGGTTCTCCGGCAAATGGTTTGCGCCAGAGTGAGGAGCACGTCCAATACGTCGCTGCGCTGCTGCTCCTGCTCTTCAGGGGAGAGCCGTGCCAGAAAATCCTTGCGGTAACGGACGAAGACCCGACAGAGGAGAAAGGGGCGATCCAAAGGAAGAAGGAAGCGGTTTTCCAGAAAATCCCGGTTTTCCGGGTCGGAAAGGTAGTCCGGGCGGGTCAGAAGCTCTCGGAGGTGGTACTGCTTGACGTTGGGGAGGATGGTTTGGAGGTTTTCCTGAAGGGCTTGATTCTTCTGCTGGATTTCCTTCATCCGGGCGGAGATCAGATGGAGCTCGTCCCGGCGGGGGAGGCTGGAGCGGGGCGTATTGGGGTAGAGCAGCTGGGTCAGGTTGTAAATGGGACTGAAGATCCGGCGGCTGAACAGATAGGAAACACCGACGCCCAGAAGGGTCACGATCAGATTAAAGATGGTCAGCGACCAGAAGAGAAGATTGGATTTCTGGTAGAAGGAGCTTTTGCTGTAAGCCACATAAATGTTCCAGTTGGGGAAGGTGCAGCCGGAGGAAAGGAAAACCGCAGGGGAGCCGTCTAAGCGCTGTTCCGTCAGGCGGTACTCGCCGGATTCCACCTGCGGGAGAGAGGAAGCGGTGACATCCGGACCCTGCAAAAGGCCCCATGAGACGATGGGACGGCCTTCGCTGTCGGCGATCAGAAGGCCCATCTGGTCGGAGGTGCGGTAGTGGAGGGTCTGATTATAGAGGTAAGAGGCCTGGATGTTGACGATCATCAAGGCTTTCTGGCGGATGAGGTTGCGGTAGGAGGTGACAAAGGGGACCACCTCCTGAGAAACGGACTTTCCGGCAAGGCTCCATCGGTTTTGAATGTCCAGCCCCAAAAGCAGGTGACTGGGGATCTCGATCAGCTCTTCAAGGCGCTGAGGATTCAGGCTGTCATAGAAGCTGTATTTGGAAAAGTAGGTTTCAGCCTGATAGATGCTGCCGTTGGAAATGACCAGATTCTTTTCCGGGTAGTAGTAGAACCAGGAGCTGATGCTCTGTTTGGCGCCCATGATGAAGGAGAGATCCTGAGCGACCTTCTGCACCTGAATGTAGTCTTCCGGGGTGAAGCTGTCGTAGTCGTGGAGCTGGTCGACGCTGTCTGCGGCGATGGTGGTCACCTGCACCAGACGGGAGATCTCGGTCAGCATGGAATTCATGGTGGCCTCCAGCGAATCGATCACGCTTTTATTATAGGATTTGGCATCTTCCGCCAGCCAGTTCCGCAGGAAGGTGGAGACGACCGTATTGGTGGCTAAAGAGATCAGCTGAGCCGTTAGGAACAGGGCGAAGATCACACGGAAAAAGCTCCGGTTTGTCAGGGGAGCTCTTTTTCTGAAGGGCTTCAAGGTGCTTTTGCTCTCCTTTCCTGAATGAACGAGGATTTCGTAACACTTTCGACATATTATAGCATTTTTCAATAAAAAAATCTACCGGTTAGAGGAGAAAGACTCAAAAGTGATACAGATTTTTAAAATTGTTACACCGCATCGGAGCGGGATTTGGTATAATTGAAACAGAATTTTAAAATTGCCAATTCTAAAATCGCCAGGGGCTTCGGTATAATGAAGGCATGAGGGCGATGGCTCCTCTTACGAATCTGGAAAGGATCTGAGGTAAATGAAAAAGCAGTTCAAGCGCACCACTCTCCTTTTGCTGGCGGCTGTTATGGCGGCGTCCATGGCAGGCTGCGGAAACGGCGGCGGGAATTCCTCCACTCCGTCTTCTTCGACTCCCAATTCTTCCGGCAGCTCCACCGGGGCTTCGGATGCGGCTCCTTCCCGTGATCCCATTGAATATGAATTGATGTTCTCCGAAGCAGCCAGCCAGCCGTATGTGGAAGAGACCTGGCTTTTCCCAAAAGTCATCAAGGAAAAGTTTAATGTGACCCTGAAGGTCATGCCTATTCCCTCCTCTTCTTACGGCGATAAGGTCAATATGGCCATTGCGTCTCAGTCCATTCCGGATATTATGAACAGCGTGGACCTGAACACCTTAAACGACATGGGCAGCAAGGGAATGTTCTTAAATATGGCGAAGTACCTGGATCAGATGCCCAATGCGCAGACGGCCTTTGCGGCCCGCAGCGATCTTTCCATCTGCAAGGCTTCGGAGGATGCGTGGTACGCCCTGCCCTCCAAGGTGCCCAGCCCCAATCTGCCCAAGACCTCCATTGACTTTATCACCATGATTCGGGGCGACATTTTAAAGGAGCAGGGACTCAGCGTGCCTACCACCTATGACGAGCTTTATGATGTCTTCAAGGCGCTGAAGACAGCTTATCCGGATTCTTATCCGTGGGTCACCCGGATGAAGAACAATACGCTCATCTGGACGCTGGCTCCTTCCGTAGGGCTTTCCATGGACATCACCGACTACACCATGTGGGACGAGGCTTCCGGAAAGTTCAAGACGGCTCTGGACGACGAGAACTTCAAGTTCTTAGTAGACTTCATGCGGAAGTGCTACGCCGAGGGGCTGCTGGATCAGGAGTACGCCATTTCGGACACCACGACGTGGGAGGATAAGATCATTGCCGGCAAGGGCTTCTTCTCCATCGACTATTTTGCACGGCCCGAGACCATGACCAATGCGGCAGTATCCGGCGGGAACACCAGCTATACGCTGAATCCTATTCTGCCTCCCGCCACGGAAAACGGCGAGGCAAAGGTGTATGCGAAGAACGTTCCCGTTTCCTATCAGGGGATCAGTGCGAAGGTGGAAGCGCCGGAGCGGCTGATGGAGGTTTATGACTGGTGGTTCTTCTCCGAGGAGGGTGCCATGCTGGGTTACTTCGGCGAGGAAGGCGTTTCCTACACCATCGGCAGCGACAAGAAGGTTTCTTATGTGTACAGCGACGATGCGAACTCCGTGACCTCCATCGCCTCCAAATACGGCGTGGACTATTACGGGTTCTGCGGCCTGATGCCCGGCGATTTCGGCTATACCATCGATTTTGAGAACGATCCCAACATGAGCGACCCGGCGAAGGAGACCTATCGGGTCTATCAGGGGCAGACGGTGGCAAGCTGCCCGGCGGTCAACTATACCGGCGACGCACTGGAGACCCGGAAGGACTTTACCGCCAATCTTCAGACGGCCATGATTGGCGAGATCGACAAGTTCATCATGGGACAGCGGCCTATGAGCGAGTGGGATGCGTTCATTGCCGAATTCAACGCACAGGGTTACGATGCCTACATCGAAGCAAAGAACACCATGCTTTGATCCGGAACCCAAAGCCGGCGCAGGCAAAAGCGTCTGCACCGGCTTTTGTGAAAAATCCGCCCTGTCCCGGCTTAAAGAGGGCCGGACGCCTGCGTCTTGCGGAAGGGCTATCATTGGAAAGGAAGGATTTCTATGTCCACTGCGGGCAAGGGCTCCGGGCTGTGGCGCGGGATCAAGCGGGATTGGATCCTCTATCTGCTGCTTTTGATCCCGGTGCTTCACACGTTTCTTTTTAAGTACGTCCCCATGGCGGGGATCATCATTGCATTCAAGGATTTTAACCCCATGGAGGGGATATTCGGCAGCCCCTGGGCGGGGGTCAAGTGGTTTCGGAAGTTTTTGACGGATGTGAAATTCTGGCAGGTTTTCCGGAACACCATTCTGCTGAGCGTATACAATCTGCTTTGGACCATGCCCATGCCCATTCTGTTTGCGCTGATGCTCAATGAGATGAACGGAAAGCGGATCAAGAAGGCCATTCAGACGGTGAGCTATCTTCCGTATTTCGTTTCCACCGTGGTGATGGTGGGGATCTTGACCCAGCTGCTTTCGCCGACCAGCGGGATCGTCAATCACGTTCTTGGGCTTTTTGGAGTGAGCCCCATCATGTTTATGGGGGAATCCTCGTGGTTTCGGACCATTTACATCGGCTCCAGCATCTGGCAGGGAACCGGGTATTCGGCGATCCTTTATTTTGCCGCCCTGACCAACATCGATCAGGAGCTATATGAGGCCGCCTACATCGATGGAGCGGGGCGCTGGGCAAGGATGCGGTACATTTCCATTCCGGGGATCCTGCCTACGATCATGGTCATGTTCCTTTTGAGCATCGGAAACATTTTGCAGGTTTCCTTCGAGAAGGTCATTCTGCTGCAGAAGCCCATTACGGTGGACGTGTCGGAGGTCATCAACTCCTATGTCTACAAGCGAGGGCTTTTGAACATGGATTACAGTTACGGAACGGCCATGGGGCTTTTGCAGTCGCTGATCGGCTTTATCCTTGTGATAACCGCCAACTTCATCAGCAAGCGCCTGACGGAAACGGCGCTTTGGTAAGGGGGAGAGGAAATGAATTACAAAAAAAGCACCGGAGAGAAGGTCTTCTCTGCCTTTAATCTGTTCTTTCTCTGCCTGTTCGGACTGATCTGCGTGTACCCCATCGTGTATATTCTGGCGGTTTCCTTTTCGGGGAGCTTAGCGGTCATGGAAGGACGTGTCTGGCTTTATCCGGTGGACTTCCATCTGAAGGCGTATGAGATCGTCTTCTCCAACGACAACATTTTAAGGGCATATCTAAACACCCTCCTTTACACGGTCATCGGCACCGGGTTCAATCTGGCGGCCATCACCTGTGCGGCTTATCCGCTTTCCAAGAAGCGGCTCCGGGGGCGTTCCGGGTTCTCCCTTTATTTTGTGTTCACCATCCTGTTCAGCGGCGGTATGGTGCCCAATTTCCTGTTGATCCAGAAGCTGGGGTTTTACGACACCATTTGGGCGGTAACGGTGCCCGGGGCGGTTTCGGTCTTTTACATGATCATCCTGCGCACCAATTTTGAACAGATCCCGGATGCGCTGGAGGAAGCGGCCATTATCGACGGCATGAACGATCTGCAGATCCTTTTCAGGATTTTCATTCCGCTTTCGCTGCCCATTTATGCGGCGCTGATCCTGTTTTTCGCCGTGGGGCACTGGAACAGCTTCTTTGATGCATTCATCTATCTTCAGACGAAGAGCCGGTACCCCCTGCAGGTCATTTTAAAGGAGATCGTTACTGCCAACACGCTGAACGACCTAGGCAACAGCGCCGTGGGGCAGAGCGCCATGGAGACCACCGAGCTGGTGGGGGAGAATCTGAAGTGCGCCACCATCATCGTGGTCATGCTTCCGGTCATGATGGTGTATCCCTTTGTGCAGAAGTATTTTGTCAAGGGCATGATGATCGGCGCAGTCAAAGGATAAGAGAAAATTTTTGGGAAAAGAAGACCCCCGGCAGGCGTTTGGGCTACCGGGGGTTAAGTTTTGGGAAAAGAAAAACGACAAGCTCTTTTTAGAGCTTGTCGAGGCTGGTGCGGATAGCAGGACTTGAACCTGTATGACCGTGAAGTCACTAGAACCTGAATCTAGCGCGTCTGCCAATTCCGCCATATCCGCATTTG
>USLH01000010.1 GCA_900555435.1 uncultured Oscillospiraceae bacterium
CACCCAAGCCGTCGTCAACCAGAGCGCCGGGGTGATTATCGGGGAAACCAGCATTGACTTTGACACCCTCATTCCCGACCTTGAAGCACAACTGGAAGCTATGGACATCGGGCCGCTGCTCGGCCTGTGGTTCCAGACCCTTGTTGTGGGGCTGACGATGAACATTCTTTCCATCTGCATTTTCCTTGTGACCTATGGAAGAATGATTGAAATTTACGCCGTGACCGCATTGGGGCCGATCCCCCTTGCCACGCTGGGCAATGCAGAGTGGCGCGGCATGGGCCAGAACTACTTGAAATCCCTGCTTGCGCTGGGCTTCCAAGCCTTTTTAATCATGGTGGTTGTCGGGATTTATGCGGTGCTGATCCAGCAGATCGGAACCGCTGACGACATATCCGGTGCAATCTGGGGCTGTATGGGCTATACCGTTTTGCTTTGCTTCTGTCTGTTCAAGACCGGCAGCATATCGAAAGCCGTATTTACCGCACATTGACAGACAGGAGGAATACCAACTATCGAAGAAACACAAAAGAAAACCTACAACATCCTTTACGCCGACCCGCCGTGGCGATATGAACAGAAAGCAGTACAGGGTGCAGCAGAAAAGCACTATCCCACCATGAGCATTGACGAGCTGTGCGCCCTGCCGGTGGAAACGCTGGCGGAAAAAGACTGCCTCTTGTTTTTGTGGGCGACTTTCCCCCAACTCCCGGAGGCGCTGCGTCTGATTAAGGCGTGGGGCTTCACCTTTAAGACCGTGGCCTTTATCTGGCTGAAATTGAACCGCAAAAGCCCCACATGGTTTTACGGGCTGGGCTACTGGACGAGAGGAAACGCGGAAATCTGCCTGCTTGCCAAGCGGGGCCATCCCAAGCGTTACTCCAAAAGCGTCCATCAGTTTATCATTTCCCCGGTGGAGGAACACAGCAAGAAACCAGACATTACCCGCGAAAAAATCATAGAGCTTGCGGGCGACCTGCCCCGCGCAGAACTGTTTGCCAGACAGAAAATCCCCGGCTGGGATGCGTGGGGCAACGAAGTGGACAGCGATTTTTCCCTGTCCGTACCAGAAACGAGGTGACTTTTTATGGCTTATGTAACTGTCCCCAAGGATTTAACCAAGGTCAAATCCAAGGTAGTATTCGGGCTGACGAAACGCCAGCTCATTTGTTTTGGCGGTGCGCTGCTTGTAGGCATCCCGCTTTTCTTTTTGATCCGGGGCCGCGTCCCGACCAGCGCGGCGGCGCTCATTATGGTGTTCGCCATGCTGCCGGGCTTTCTGCTGGCGCTTTACGAAAAACACGGCCAGCCCCTTGAAGTGGTGGCGCGCCAGATCGTCGAGTGCTGCTTCATCCAGCCCAAGGAACGCCCCTACCAGACCAACAACGCTTATACCGCCCTTGTGCGGCAATCCCAAATGGAAAAGGAGGTCAACGCCATTGTCCAAAAAGCAAAAGAACGAAACGAGCGCAAAAGCGCCGGTCAAGCTCACCCGCGCCGAAAAGAAAGAAATTCAGGCTGTCATCCGAAAGTATAAGGGCGACGGCAAGCCCCATTCGGCGCAGACCAGTATTCCCTATGAGGCCATGTATCAGGACGGCGTATGCCGGGTGACGCCCCGCACCTTTTCCAAGTGCATTGAGTTTACGGACATCAGCTACCAACTGGCGCAGGCGGACACCAAGACCGCCATCTTTGAAAACCTGTGCGACCTCTACAACTATCTGGACGCCTCCATTCATGTGCAGTTTTCCTTTATCAACTGCAAGATTGACCCCAAGCAGTACGCCAAGAGCTTTGAAATCCGGGCGCAGGGGGACGACTTCGACGACATCCGCAGCGAGTATTCCGACATTTTGCAAGACCAGCTTGTGAACGGGAACAACGGCCTGATGAAGCGGAAATTTGTGACCTACACCATTGAGGCGGACAGCCTGAAAATGGCCCGCGCCAGACTGCGCCGGATCGAAACCGACCTTTTGGGCTATTTCAAGAGCATGGGGGCCTCCGCGTGGGGACTGGACGCCAAGCAGCGGCTGGAAGTCATGCACAGCATTTTCCACCCGGACGGGGAGCCGTTTTCTTTTGACTGGAAGTGGCTTGCCCCGTCGGGGCTTTCCACCAAGGACTTTATCGCCCCGTCCTCGTTCCGCTTCGGCAATGCCCGGATGTTCGGGCTGGGCGGCAAATACGGGGCGGTGAGCTTCCTGCAAATCCTCTCCCCGGAGCTGTCGGATGAAATGCTGGCCGACTTCCTCAACACAGAAAACGGCATTGTGGTGAACCTCCATGTGCAGGCCATCGACCAGAGCGACGCCATTAAGACGGTCAAGCGCAAGATCACCGACCTTGACGCCATGAAGATTCAGGAACAGAAACGGGCGGTAAGAAGTGGTTACGACATGGATATACTTCCCAGCGACCTTGCCACCTACGGGCAGGACGCCAAGGAGCTGTTAAAGACCTTGCAGAGCCGGAATGAACGGATGTTCCAGCTTACCTTTTTGGTGCTGAACACCGCAGACACCCGGCAAAAGCTGGAAAACGATGTGTTCTGGGCTGCCGGGATTGCCCAGAAGTACAACTGTTCCCTTGTGCGGTTGGACTACCAGCAGGAACAGGGGCTTATGAGCAGCCTGCCGCTGGGGGCCAGCCACATCCAGATTGAACGCTCCCTGACGACTTCCAGCGTGGCCGTGTTCGTCCCCTTTGTGACGCAGGAGCTTTTTCAGGGCGGCGACGCCATGTATTACGGGATCAACGCCAAGACCGGCAACATGATTATGCTCGACCGCAAACGGGCGAGGTGTCCCAACGGGCTAAAGCTGGGGACACCGGGAAGCGGCAAAAGTATGAGCTGTAAATCCGAAATTTTGAGCGTGTTCCTCTGCACCCCGGACGATGTGTATATCTGTGATCCAGAAGCCGAGTATTACCCCCTTGTGAAGCGGCTGCATGGGCAGGTGGTGAAGCTGTCGCCTACCAGCAAAAACTATGTGAACCCGCTGGACATCAACCTGAATTACTCCGAGGATGAAAACCCGCTGGCCTTGAAATCCGACTTTGTGCTGTCGTTCTGTGAGCTTGTCATGGGCGGCAAGAACGGGCTGGAAGCCATTGAAAAGACGGTGATCGACCGGGCGGTACAGGTGATCTACCGGCCTTATCTGGCAAACCCCAAGCCGGAAAATATGCCCATCCTTGCAGACCTGCACAAAGCCCTGTTAGACCAGCATATCCCGGAGGCTGACCGGGTGGCGCAGGCCCTTGACCTGTATGTGTCCGGCAGCCTAAATGTGTTCAACCACAGAACCAACATCGACATTCAAAACCGCATTGTGGCCTTTGACATCAAGGAGCTGGGCAAGCAGCTAAAGAAAATCGGTATGCTCATTGTCCAAGACCAGATTTGGGGGCGCGTCACCCAAAACCGCAGCAAGGGCAAGGCGACATGGTATTTCTGTGATGAGTTCCACCTGCTTTTGCGTGAGGAACAGACGGCGGCCTTTTCCTGCGAAATTTGGAAGCGTTTCCGTAAGTGGGGCGGGGTTCCCACAGGTGCCACGCAGAATGTGAAAGACCTGCTTTCCTCCCCGGAAATTGAGAACATTTTGGAAAACAGCGACTTTATCTGCCTGCTCAATCAGGCCAGCGGCGACCGCAAAATCCTTGCGGAACGGCTGAACATTTCACCCCAGCAATTACGGTATGTGGACAATTCCGAACCCGGCGAGGGGCTTCTCATTTACGAAAATGTGATCCTGCCCTTTAAGAACCCCATCCCGAAAAACACCCAGATCTACCAGATCATGACGACCCGGTTAGGCGAGGGGGCGACGGTATGAGGCACAAGGAGGTGAAGTCATGGAACCCTTAAAACCCCGCGACAAGGTAACGCAGCACATGACCCGCGACGGCCTGACGCTGGATAACCAGACCACAGGCGAAAGCGTCAATGTGTCCAGCCGGGAGGCCGAGCAGGAATACACCGCCCAGCCGGAGGGGGCGGCGGAAAAAATACTGGAACGGGCGGATGAACTGCACGACCGCCACAAGGCAAAGAAAGCGGCCAAGGACGCCGGGGAAACCGTGGCGCAGGCCACCGGCCCCGTTTCCCGGTTGCAGTTTACCGCCGAGGAACGGGCCTCCCCGGAGCTGGCCCCGTATATCAAAAAGGCGGAAAAACGGGCGGATAAGCTGGAAGCGGCCAAAGAAACCCTGCCGAAAAAGCGCGTCGTCACCAAGGAAACCGTCTATGACGAGGCCAAGGGCAAGGCCAAAAGCAGGCTGTATTTTGACAAGGTGGAGAAAGCCCCTCCCCAGCTCAAACCAAACCCGGCCAGCCGTCCCATACAGGAAGCCGGGCTTTACCTCCACGGAAAAATCCATGAGGTAGAACACGAAAATGTGGGCGTGGAGGGCGGCCACAAGGGGGAGGAACTGGCGGAACGGCAGGCGGGCCGCATGATCCGCAGCGGCGTCCACCGCCATAAGCTCAAACCCTACCGGGCCGCCGCCAAGGCCGAGCGAAAGTCCATCGCCGCCAACGCCGAGTTTGCGTATCAAAAATCCCTGCGGGACAACCCGGAGCTGGCGCAGGCGGCCAAAAATCCCGTTTCCCGCTTCTGGCAGAAACAGCACATCAAGCGGGAATACGCCAAGGCAGCAAGGGCGGCGGGCCAGACCGCACAGGGGGCGGCAAGCACCGCCAAGACCACGGCTGCCGCAGCCAAGAAAGCCGCAGAGAAAAGCAGACAGGCCGCGTCCTTTGCCGCCCGGCACTGGAAAGGGGCGCTGATCGTCGGCGGCGTGGGCCTTATGTTCCTGCTGGTGATGGGCGGCCTGCAATCCTGCACCGCCATGTTTGGCAGCACCGGGACGGGCCTTGCCGCCACCTCCTATCTCTCCGAGGACAGCGATATGCTGGGGGCCGAAGCCGCCTATGCCGCGCTGGAAGCAGACTTGCAGCATGAACTTGACAACTACGAAAGCCTGCACCCCGGCTATGACGAATACCGTTTCGATCTGGACGAGATCAAGCATGACCCCTATGTGCTGACCTCCATCCTCTCCGCGCTGCATAACGGCGTGTTCACTTTGGGGGAGGTACAGGGCGACCTTGCCATGCTTTTTGAAAAGCAGTACATCCTGACCCAGACCATCGAAACGGAAACCCGCTACCGCACCGAAACGAGGACGGACAGCGAGGGAAACACCTACACCGTGGAAGTCCCCTACACCTACTATATCTGTAATGTGAAGCTGGAAAACTTTGACCTGTCCCACCTGCCCATCTACATTCTCACCGAGGAACAGATGGGCTTTTATGCTGCCTATATGCAGACTTTGGGCAACCGGCCAGACCTGTTTCCCAACGACAGCTATCCCCACGCCTCCACCCCGAAAGAGCCGACCTACTATGAAATTCCCCCGGAGGCGCTAAAGGACGAAGCCTTTGCCGCCATGATCGCGGAGGCGGAAAAGTATGTGGGCTATCCCTATGTGTGGGGCGGCAGCTCCCCAAGCACCAGCTTTGATTGTTCCGGCTTCATTAGCTGGGTTATCAATCATTCCGGCTGGAATGTGGGACGCCAGACGGCGCAGGGGCTTTACAACATCTGCACCCCTGTTTCCCCGGAGCAGGCCAAGCCCGGCGACCTTGTATTTTTCGTCGGCACTTACGACACTGCCGGGATGTCCCATGTGGGGCTGTATGTAGGAAATTCGGTCATGCTGCACTGCGGCGACCCCATTTCCTACACGAACCTCAATTCAAGCTACTGGCAGCAGCATTTTTATTGTTACGGGCGTTTGCCTTAAACGCCAGAAAGGAGTTTTTGACTATGGCAATGAACAAATTGGAGCGCATTGAAAAGGATATTGAGAAAACCAAGGGCAAGATCGCGGAGCTGCAAAAGCAGCTTCGGGAGCTGGAAGCGGCCAAGACCGAACAGGAAAACTTGCAGATCGTCCAGCTTGTGCGCGGCCTCAACATGACCCCGCAGGAGTTCGCCGCCTTTGTGCGCGGCGGCGCGTTGCAGGCGGCCCCGGCCCCGATCCCGGACTTTGAACAGGAGGACAACGCCCATGAAGAAATCTAAACTGTTCCGCACTTTGACGCTGGCTGTGGCCGCTGCGCTCTGCATGGCGACCACGACTGTTACCGCCTACGCCGGAGGCGCTGACCCTGACCCTGTGCCGCTGCCGGAAACCACCGAGGCCCCCGCAGAAGTGCCGGAGGAAACCGAAGAACCTACCACCGGCGGCATGGAGCCGGTGGGCGTACCCGTCACCCCGCAGGGCAACGCTACGCTGGTGGATGATTTTTTCGGGGATAAGCAGCTTATCACCGTCACCACCAAGGCCGGGAATTATTTTTATATCCTGATCGACCGGGCCAACGAGGACAAGGAAACAGCGGTGCATTTCCTCAACCAAGTGGACGACGCCGACCTGCAAGCCTTGTTGGAGGACGGGAAAAAAGAGCCGGAGGTCTGCACCTGTACGGCCAAATGTCAAGCCGGGGCCGTCAATACGGCCTGCCCGGTCTGTAAAAACAACCTGACCGCCTGCAACGGGCCGGAGCCGAAGCCCCAGCCGGAGGAAGAAAAGCCGCAGGAGGAAAAGCCAAGCGGCATGGGCGGCCTTGTGGTGTTCTTTGTGATAGTGCTGCTGGGCGGCGGCGCAGCCCTCTACTTCCTGAAATTCAAAAAGGAAAAAGCTGACACCACAGGAAATGACGATCTGGCCGAGTATGACTTTGGAGAGGACGAGGACGACGAGGACGAAGCCCCGGAGCCGGACGAGGATATGACAGACGAAGATGGAAATAAGGAGGACGAAGTATGAGCTATCAGTTAGTAATTGCAGAGAAACCAAGCGTAGCCCGCAGCATTGCGGGTGTGATCGGCGCGGACAAGAAACAGGACGGCTATATGGAGGGGAACGGCTATCTGGTGAGCTGGTGTATCGGCCACCTTGTTTCCCTTGCCGACGCTGGGACTTATGACGAGCGTTTCAAAAAATGGCGCTATGACGACCTGCCGATTCTGCCGCAGGAATGGCAGTACATCATTCCCGACGATAAGAAAAAGCAGTTTGACACCCTGCGTTCTTTGATGGAGCGCCCCGATGTCACCGGCCTTGTGTGCGCCACCGACGCCGGGCGCGAGGGGGAATTGATTTTCCGTTTCGTCTACCAGATGGCGGGCTGCAAGAAACCGTTTCAGCGCCTTTGGATTTCCAGCATGGAGGATGCGGCCATTAAAGACGGCTTTGCCCACCTGAAACCGGGAGCCGATTATGATAACCTGTATCAGTCGGCCCTTTGCCGGGCGCAGGCGGATTGGCTGGTGGGGATCAACGCGACAAGACTTTTCTCCATCCTCTACCACAAGACCCTGACCGTGGGCCGTGTCCAGACGCCGACCCTGAAAATGCTGGTTGACCGGGAGGCCAAGATCAGCAGCTTTCAGAAAGAGAAATACCACATCGTCCAGATCGCGGCGGGCGGCATGGAGGCGGCCAGTGAACGCATGGGAAACGCAGACGACGCCAAGGCCCTGAAAGCCGCCTGTGAAACGGCGCAGGCCGTTTGTGTGTCGGTAACACGGGAGAAAAAGACGGAGCAGCCGCCCCGCCTCTATGACCTCACCACCTTGCAGCGGGAGGCAAACCGCCTGTTTGGATTTACCGCCAAGCAGACCCTTGACTATGCCCAGCAGCTTTACGAAAAGAAGCTGCTGACCTATCCCCGCACCGACAGCCAGTATTTGACCGACGATATGCTGCCGACGGCGGAAAGCCTTGTGTCCGGCCTGTGGCCGTTGCTGCCCTTTGCGGCGGGGCTTGATCTGTCCCCGCAGTTTGGCCGGGTGCTGAACAGCAAAAAGGTGAGCGACCACCACGCCATTGTCCCGACGATGGAATTTGTGCAGAAAGGCTTTGACGGGCTGGCCGAGGGGGAAAAGAAACTGTTGTCCCTTGTGTGCTGCAAGCTGCTGTGCGCCGTGGCCGCGCCCCATGTGTACGAAGCTGTCACCGCTACATTCACCTGTGCCGGGAACACCTTTACCGCCAAGGGAAAAACCATCCTGACCCCCGGCTGGAAAGAGCTTGACCGCCGCTTTAAGGCGTCGTTCAAAACAGACGCCGACGACACCGCCCCGGAGCCTGCGCAGGAACTTCCCAAAATTACCGAGGGACAGACCTTTGACAAGGTAACTGCCGCCGTCACCGAACATTTCACAACACCGCCAAAATCCTACACGGAAGATACCCTGCTTTCCGCTATGGAGCGCGCCGGTGCGGACGATCTGCCGGAGGACGCCGAGCGGCAGGGATTGGGAACCCCGGCCACCCGCGCCTCCATCTTAGAAAAGCTGGTGCAGATGGGCTTTGTGGAGCGCAGGGGCAAACAGCTACTTCCCACCAAGGACGGCCACAACCTTGCCTGTGTGCTGCCGGAGGTGCTGACCTCTCCCCAGCTTACGGCACAGTGGGAAACGGAGCTGACGGCCATTGCCAAGGGGCAGGCCGACCCGGAGGGCTTCATGGCTGGCATTGCAGAAATGACAAGGGGCCTGATCGCAAACTACTCTCAGATCAGCGAGGACGCGCAGAAGTTGTTTCAAGCCGAGCGTGTGGTTATCGGCGAATGTCCGCGCTGCGGGGAAAGCGTCTACGAGGGCAAAAAGAACTACTACTGCGGAAACCGAAGCTGCCAGTTTGTCATGTGGAAGAATGACCGATTTTTTGAGGAACGGGGCAAGGCGTTCACCCCGAAAATCGCCGCCGCGCTCCTTAAAGACGGAAAGGCAAAGGTAAAGGGCCTGCGCTCCCTAAAAACCGGCAAGACCTATGACGGAACGGTGCTTTTGGCCGATACCGGCGGCAAGTATGTGAACTACCGCGTGGAACAGAGGGGCAAAAACTAAAAACAGCAAGCATAGGGAGTGTAGCCACACTCCCGGCAAAATCCCTGACCCGGCGCACCTGCCGGGCCGGGGATTTTCTCTTTGGGGAAGCCCCAACCCCCTTGTATCAGATCACCACCATAGAAAGGATGTGAAACCAAAATGTCTTACAGCTCCTACGACCATGACGATTTAGAACCGGCCAGCACTATGCGGATCGAGCGCCGGATTTACTTTGAAAGCGGCAAGGCCGATCTTTCCGAAATGGTAAAGCTGCCCCTTGCGGAGCTTCTTTCCCTGCGGGCGGAAAGCGCCGCCGCAGAACAGGAAGTGTTTGACCGCCTGAAAGAACAGGCCACCGCATGGGAGGAACAGGCCGGAAGAACCCTGTTTCTGGACAAAGCTCTTGAATATGCCCGGACGCTTCCCGTCACCCACACCGCAAACCAGTGGGAGGCCCCGGACGAATACCGCCATATCCGCAGCAACATGGTTTACCAGATGGATTACTCCATTTCCGAGAACACCCGGTATGACAGCGCCGCCCCAAAATCCGTTCCCTACTCGTGGACGCTCCGCTGGAGCCTACGCACTAACGCGCCGGGCAGCTACCAGCAGGCCAAGATCGCCGGACAGGATCGGAAAGTCTTTTCCAGCCGGGAAGAACTGGACAAGTACCTGAATGGCCGGATTAAAGCCCATGAACATTACTTTACCGAAATTTCCCCGGCCATCCCCAAGGAATACGCCGACTATTTCAAGGTCAACGGCTGCCTGCTCCCCGGCTACACCATTGAGGGAGAGGAACCGGCAAAAGCCGCAGAGCTTCCCGCGCAGGAAGAAACCGCGCAGCCGCAGCAGACCGCAGCCACCCCGGAAAGGAGGGAACCCGTGAACGAAGTATTTTCTATTTTTCTTGATAACCGCGCCGAGGCGCAGACCGGCGGGCCGCATGGCTACTGGCTTTCCCTGCCGACTTCCGCTGAACAGGTACAGGAAGCCCTAAAGGAAATCCACATCACCGCCGACAACCAGCAGGACTTGTTCATTGGCGGCTTTTCCGCCCCGGAGGAAAAACCGCTGGAACTGCCGGAGGATTTAATCAAGGCCGCCAGCGTGGACGAACTGAACTTCCTTGCCGTCCAGCTTCAAAGGCTGGACGCCGTGGAGCTTGCGGAGCTGAACGCCGCCATGCAGTCCCCGGCAAAAATGCAGACCATCGGGCAGCTTTTGGACTACGCCGAAAACACCGATTGTTTTGTCTTAATCAACGCCAAGGACAACCGCAGTCTGGGGGAATATTATCTGAATGATTCCGGGCTGTTTGTCGTTCCTGACCCGTGGAAACCGGCCATTGACACGGAACGGCTGGGAAGTTTTATCGCCAACGAGGAACAGGGAACCTTTACCGATTACGGCTATATTCTGCGAACCAGCGACAAATGGCAGCGCGTCCATGAGGGACGGCCAGTGCCGGAGGAATACCGGGTGATGGCCTATCCTGCGCCGGAAATTCTGCGGGAGGAAAGCAAGGTACAGCCGGAGGCGGCAGCGCCTACAAAGGCCCCGCAGCCTGTTACCCCCATTCTCTTAAACGGCCAGAACAGCGCCGAGCGCATGAAAGAGATCACCGACCGGCTGGAAACCGGCATACAGGAGCTTTTCGAGAGTGAACGCTACAAAGCCTATCTCACCACCATGTCCAAGTTCCACAGTTACAGCTTCAACAACACCCTCCTGATCGCCATGCAGGGCGGACAGCTTGTGGCGGGCTACAACAAGTGGCGGGACGATTTTCACCGCAATGTGAGGAAAGGCGAAAAGGCCATCAAGATACTGGCCCCAGCCCCGTTCAAGGCAAAAAAGGAAGTGCAAAAACTGGACGCACAGGGCAGGCCGGTGATGGGAAAGGACGGAAAGCCTGTTACCGAAGTAAAGGAAATACAGGTTCCGGCCTTTAAGATCGTTTCCGTCTTTGATGTGAGCCAGACCGAGGGGGAACCGCTGCCCTCTATCGGCGTGGAAGAACTGACCGGCAGCGTGGAACGCTACGGGGAATTTTTCAAGGCGCTGGAACAGACCTCCCCGGTTCCCATTGGTTTTGAGGACATTCCGGGCGGTTCCCACGGCTACTACCACCTGACGGAAAAGCGGATCGCCATTCAGGAGGGCATGAGCGAATTACAGACCCTAAAGACGGCTATCCACGAGATTGCCCATTCCAAGCTCCACGCCATCGACCCGGAAGCCCCGGCCATAGAGCAGGCCGACCGCCCCGACAGCCGCACCCGCGAGGTACAGGCCGAAAGCGTGGCCTATGCCGTCTGCCAGCACTACGGGCTGGACACCTCCGACTATTCCTTTGGCTATGTGGCCGGTTGGAGTTCCGGCAAGGACTTGAAAGAGCTGAAAGCCTCCCTTGAAACCATCCGGGCCACCGCCCATGAACTGATTACCACCATTGACGGCCACCTTGCCCAGCTTCAGAAAGAACGGCAGGCCCACCAGGAACAGCCGCAGGCCGCGCCGCTGGAACAGGCCGCCGAGCAGCCAGACCCGGACAGCGTATTTTCCAAGCTGCCCCCGGAGCAACAGCAGGAAATGACCGACAGCGTAAAAGCCATGCTGCAAACCCTCATTGAAGCGGATTTGAAATCTACCGGCGAAGTGTCGCAGGGAGCCAAGGAGGCGGCGCAGGCGCAGGGCTTTACCATTGCCGGGGATGGAACGCTGGAACAGGCAGAAGCTCCGCAGGAGGCCGCCTACCGTCTGGAAAGCGGCGATTACCTGTATATCCAGACATCGGAAACCGGCTATGATTACACACTGTATGGCCCCGACTACAAGGAACTGGACGGAGGCCAGCTTGATAATCCCGACCTGTCCCTTGCGGAAGCCGGAAAAGAAATTCTTGCCATCCATGAGCTACCGGCTGGGGCAAGGGAACCCCTGACCGGCGACAGGCTGGACGGTTTTCTGGAAGCCGCTGAACAGGCCAACGCCATTCCCCGGCCGCAGGCGTGGAACGGGATCGACGGCCTTTTGAATGGAAAGCCGTTCATGCCGGAGGCGTCCCCGGCTGACCGGGCCACCGCCCTGATCGAGCTGGCAGAGAAAAACGCCCCGCGTTTGGGCAGCGAAGAACGGCAGTTGATCGTGGCCTATGCCGAGGCCGTGGGAGATACGGACAAGGTGATCGGGCTTATCAACCGCCTGTGTGAACAGGGCTATGAGCTGCAAAAGGGCCAGATGGATTCCTTTGTGAAAAGCGAGATCGAAAGTGAGATTGCCGTTGCCAACGCCCAGCGGCAGATCGCACAGAATCCGGCAGCGGAGCCGGTTGTCACGATCCTTTGGAGTGAAAGCCCCCATTTGAAAGACGGCCAGCAAATGCCGTTGCATGAAGCCGAGGCCGTTTTCAAAGAGCTGGACAGCGCCAGACGCCATGACCGGGAGCAGCCGGGTTATACGGGCCATTGGTACGACAAGACCAAGTTCCGCATTGATTTTACCATGCAGGGCCAGCCGGACAGCTACGAGGGACGGCAGGACTTTGGCGACGGGGACGGTTCCCTGATCCAGCATATCCGGGGCTACCACGAATACTACGCGCAGGATGAAAGCTGGAAAAACCATGTGCTGCACCATGAGGGGCCGGAGGCATGGGAGGCGGACAAGGCCCAGCGGGATATGTTGCTGCATGAGTTCGTCCCGTATATGGAGCTGCATTGCAATCTGGCCGCTATGGAGCAGGAGGCCCGGCGTCCCCTGCGATCCGGGGAAACCCTGACGCCGGAACAGACCGCTTATTTCAACGCGGTTTTAGACTATGTAAATGAGTGCCGCCCGCTTCTCAATCAGGGCCAGTACCACTTGCCGGAGCCGCCGCAGCTTGCCGACTTCGACCAGAGTTTGCAAGACTACAAAAAACAGATCGAGGCAGAGCTGGAACAGGAGGCCGCCGCTGCCGGGCTGACGGTGGAGGAATATGTTGCCTCTGATTATGAAGCACCAGCGCAGCCCAACTTTTCCATCTACCAAGTGCCGCCCGGCCCAGAGGGGCGCGACTTCCGCTATCGTTCCTATGAGGACTTGCAGGCGGACGGGCTTTCGGTGGACAGGAAGAATTATCAGCTTGTCTACACCGCGCCGCTGGACAAGGACACCACACTGGACGAGATTTACCGCCGCTTCAACATAGAACATCCCGCCGATTACAAGGGACATTCCCTCTCTACGGGGGATATTGTGGTGTTCCGGCAGGATGGGAAACAGACCGCCTATTATGTGGACGAGGGGGCCGACTACCGGCAGGTGCCGGAGTTTTTCGCCCAGCCGGAAAAGCAGCTCACGCCAGACGAGTGCATGACCGGCGAACAAATCCAGACGCCGAGAGGCCGTTTCTATCTGACCGACAGGAGTCGGGAACAGATGGAGGCCGCCGGGTATGGATTCCACCACCAGTCGGAGGACGGCAGGTATCTGATTATGGCAAACGGCACAAGGGCCTTTGCCATCCCCGCCCAGCAGGAAAGCCATATCAAGACGGCGGAAATGTCCACCGAACAGAACTACAACATGATCGACGGCATGATGAACAACGCCCCGTCTATGGAGGAACTGGAAGCAAGGGCAAAAGCCGGGGAACAGATTTCCCTTTTGGATGTGGCCGAGGCAGCCAAGGCGGAGGCCAAAAAGCCCAAGCAGACCCGAAAGACGACGCAGAAACAAAAGAAACCGTCCATCCGGGCGCAGCTTGCCGCCGCCAAGGAGGAACAGAAAAAGAAGCCCCCGGCGCGGGAAAAATCAAAAGAAATGGAGGTATGAGGAATGTATTTCACCGTGGAAGAAGAAAACCTGATCTGTCTGTACCACAACGCTGACCGCCGCAGGACGGCGGCAAATCTCCGGGCAGCTTTGCCGGACATGGACAAGGAAATGGCGGCGCTGGCCTGCCAGACCGCCGATAAGCTGGACGCCATGAGCGACGCCGACTTTGCGGCGCAGCAGTTCCACTTCACAGACGAATAAGCAAAACGCCGGGCGCGGGGGCTGTCAAAGCCTCTGCGTCCGGCGCTTCTTTTTTGTCCATTTTCCCGCATTTAGAACCCTGTTTTGAGGGGAACAGGATAACTTTATCCACCTGCCTGCCGACCATGCGGAAAAACCCTTGATTTCCGTGGACTTTTACCGCCCTAAATGCGTAGACTTGACTTTTGGGGACTTCTTAACTATAATAATACTCAAGCAGGGGGACTACCTTGTAGTTGAGAAGGTTAAAACCTGCCCCTTTGAACCTGTTGGCTAATACCAACGCAGGGAGCTGAAGAATACAGATTCGTATTTTTTGGACATTCTCTGTTTTGGGAATGTCCTTTTTTAATTGAATAAGATATGATATGTGTTTGCGAGGGAACTGAACAAGTTGAAAAAGGTAAGACCTGACCTCTGGACCTGTCGGCTAATACCGGCGTAGGGAAGCAATTTCTTACGCTCGTATTGCGTCTGAAAGAGCTTCTAATTGTTTTAGAGGCTCTATTTTTTTATCTTAGGAGGATCAAACATGGCATTTATGAAAGACATCTTAACCCACAACATCCCCATTTGGGAAGAATGTGCAGCTACCCCATTTGTGCAGGAAGTGCAAACTGGAAAGCTACCTCTTGAAAAATTCAAGAGATATATGATTCAGGATAGTATCTATCTGAAAAACTATGCCCGCATATACGGAAAGGCAATTTTTCATGCTGCTACATTAAGAGAAATTCAGCTTTACTACTCCATGCTGAACTTTGTAAATGATACGGAATCGGAAGTGCGGCTGGATTATCTAAAGCAATTTTGCATAACAGATGATGATATTGAACTGATCGCCCCTTTGCCTGAAAATCAAAATTACATTGATTTCATGTTTGAGATTGCGTCACATGGAAAGAATGAAGAAATTTTAATGGCGGTTCTTCCCTGTATGTTAAGTTACAGCTATATATTCCGCAAACTGGCGTCTGTCCCCACAAGCAGAGAATCAAGATATTGGGACTTTATCAAAGATTATGCCGATGAACAATATGCAGAAAGCTGCAAAGAATGGTCTGCTTTTGCAGAGCATAAATGTGCTGGGTTATCAGAAGCAAACAAAAAGTATCTGGCTGATATTTTTGAGAAAGCAAGTTTGTTAGAACTTGCTTTTTGGAAGATGGCCTATCGGAACGAGAGAATGGAGGAAAATGCAAAATGAAAAAAGTATTGTCCATTGCCGGATCAGATTGCAGCGGAGGTGCAGGTATTCAGGCTGATTTGAAAACTTTTTCTGCTCACGGCGTATTTGGAATGAGTGTTATTGTTTCTGTTGTTGCAGAGAACACCAGCCGCGTTATCGACATCCAAGATATTACCCCGGATATGATTGAAAAACAGATTGACGCCGTATTTGAAGATATTGAAGTGGACGCAGTAAAAATCGGTATGCTTTCTACACCAGAATGTATGAAAGCGGTGGCAAAGAAACTATTACAATATAAGCCCCAAAATGTTGTAATCGACCCGGTTATGTATGCCAAAAATGGCTGCCCATTGATGAATCCTACGGCGGTTTCCACCTTGATAGATACAGTAATTCCACTTGCCGATGTACTTACTCCGAATATTCCAGAGGCAGAGAAAATAGCGGATATGCAGATTTCCACAGTTTCAGATATGGAGGCTGCCGCAAGAAAAATATATGCCATGGGTTGTAAGGCGATTGTTGTCAAGGGTGGACATCATATAGGAAATGCTGTTGATGTCCTATTTGATGGAGAAAATTTCTACCATTTTGAAACATCCCGCATTGATACGAAAAATACTCATGGGACAGGCTGTACCTTTTCTTCTGCAATCGCTTCCCAGCTTGCAAAGGGAAAAAGTGTTCCGCTTGCAGTCGAATCTGCAAAGGCATATGTCACAATGGCAATCGAACACTCTCTTGCGATTGGGAAAGGCTGTGGCCCGACGCACCATTTCTACGAATTGTATCAGCATGGTTTATCTAAAGAATAGGCAGGTGCAAAATGAACTTTGATTATACACTTTATCTTGTTACTGATCGTCAACTAATGAGCTGCGATAGCCTGACAGAAGCGGTGGAACAGGCAATTTTAGGAGGCTGCACAATGATACAACTCCGAGAAAAAGAATTGTCCTCATTAGAATTTTACAATCAGGCTGTTGCCGTGAAACAGGTTACGGATAAATACCATATTCCCCTTATCATAAACGACCGGATAGATATTGCAATGGCTGTGCAGGCTACGGGGGTACATATTGGACAGCATGATTTACCTGCGGCTGCCGTCCGCAAAGTAATTGGGGAAAATATGCTGTTGGGAGTATCCGCATCTTCCATTGCAGAAGCAATACAGGCACAACAGGATGGTGCAGATTATTTGGGAGTTGGCGCAATGTTCCCTACTGGAACTAAAACCGACGCTGATTCTGTATCAATGGAAGAATTACAGAAAATCCGCGCAGCCGTTTCTTTGCCGATAGTTGTTATTGGCGGTATCAATAAGGGAAATGCAGGGCGTTTCAAGCCCATGGGAATTGACGGGCTGGCTGTTGTATCTGCCATTATAGCGCAGTCTGATATAAAAGCTGCTGCTGCGGAACTGAAAGATTTATTTTGCGGAAAGGAAAAGAAAAATGGATTTTAATGCGGCAATCTTTGATTTAGATGGAACAATTCTGGATTCAATGGATGTATGGGAGCATATAGATATTCAGTTTTTGAAAAAGAGAAATCTTCCCGTCCCGGAAAATTATGCAACTGAAATATGTGCAAGGAGTTTTGAGGAAGCCGCACAATACACCATTGATCTTTTTGGATTGCAGGAAACGGTAGAGGGAATTATTGAGGAATGGAATAATATGGCGGTCGAGGAATACAGCAACCATGTCGGTCTGCTGCCCCATGCCCTTGATTATCTTCTGCGCTTAAAAGAACATGGAATAAAACTTGCAGTTGCTACGGGGTTGCCGGAAAAGCTCTATATGCCATGCTTAAAGAACAATTCGATTTTAGAATTATTTGACGCCTTATGTTCAACAGATGAGGTGCAGCGGGGAAAAGAATATTCGGATGTCTTTGAATTGGCTGCAAAAAAATTAGGGGTCGCACCTGAACACTGCATTGTGTTTGATGATGTACTTCCAGCAATTAAAAGCGCAAAGGCAGCCCGTATGTTAGCAGGTGGGATTTATGATAAGTATTCCGCAGATCAGCGTGCAGAGATAGAAAGGATTGCTGATATTTACTTACTTGATTTTCGGCAAGCACCGATCCCACACAAAGAGGCATGAAAATGGAAAAATGGGATTTATATAATGCAAAACGGGAAAAGTCTGGAATAACAGTGTGCCGTGGAGAAATCATACCCAAAGGGCTGTATCATTTATCTGTGAGTGCATGGATCGTCAATCAGCAGGGGCAGTATCTTTTATCACAGCGGCATCCGAAAAAGCAATACCCTCTTTATTGGGAATGTACGGGTGGTTCTGTACTTTCCGGGGAAACCAGCTTGCAAGGAGCAATCCGAGAGGTAAAAGAAGAATTAGGAATACTGCTTACTCCCGGAAGTGAAAAATTGATTTATCAGACCAGACGGGAAAATGTGCAGGATTTTTACGATGTTTGGCTGTTTCATAGGGATATAAAGATTGAAGAAATGCGTTTACAGGAAACAGAAGTTGTAGATGTTCAATGGGTAAGTTCAGATAAGTTATTTGAGATGTTTCGCCTGAAACAACTGCATCCCCTGATTACCTATGTAGAGCAGCTAATAGGCTGAAAAAACGCCGGGCGCGGAGGCTATCAAAGCCTCTGCGTCCGGCGCTTCTTTTTTGTCCATTTTCCCGCATTTAGAACCCTGTTTTGAGGGGAACAGGATAACTTTATCCACCTGCCTGCCGACCATGCGGAAAAACCCTTGATTTCCGTGGACTTTTACCGCCCTAAATGCGTAGACAGGAGGTATCTTTTCCGCTGGCGTTCCGCCTCTTTCTTCCGGCGCACCTGCACCGCGCAATCCGGGCAGTATTTGGCTCGGTTGGAGTTGGGTGTAAACGCCGCCCCGCAGACGGCGCAGCGTTTGATCTCGTCCCGGCCTTTGGTGATCTCGGCGCACAGGGCCGCGTCCAGCGGCAGGACGGCCACCTTGAACCACCGGCACAGCAGCGAATAGGAAATACTCTGCACACAGACACATTCCTCCCCATCGTCCAGCAGGAGGCAGTTTCCGTTACAGTAGTTGCAGCACTCATGAGTGAGCCTGCGGGCCTTGCGGTATTGGGGGTAACTCATTCTCGGTATGTTCATCGTTCCTGCGTATGCTCCTTTCCCGGCGCTGTCCGCAAAATGCTGTCTACATTCTGTTTGACAATGCCGTATTCTTTCAATTTCTGTTTCGCTTCGCTGTACTGTGCGGACAGCCGTTCCCGTTCTGCGTCCAGCTTTTTATACTCGGTTTTGAGGGCGTACAGGTTGGGGAGCTTTGTGATCCCGGCCTCTTTGAGCGCCTTTGCCGCCGCCTCATACAAGATCAGTTGGCTTTCATGCTGCCGCCGGAACGCGGCCTTGTCTTTGGCATTTCGCAGTTCCAGCGCCACAGGCCGGAGCTGCTTGTAGGCGGAGAGGTTTTTTATCAGCAGCGCCATATCCCCAAGTCGGCGTTCCGCGTCTTTCAGGGCGGAGGCCGCCGCGTCGTTTGCCGCGCTGATCTCGGCCAGCCTGCTTTCCAAGCCCTCGTAGCTGTCGATCTGGTGTTCTGTGAGG
Organism: uncultured Oscillospiraceae bacterium; assembly: GCA_900555435.1. GTDB lineage: Bacteria > Bacillota > Clostridia > Oscillospirales > Ruminococcaceae > Merdivicinus. The sequence continues at coordinate 18,724 of USLH01000010.1, forward strand.
AAGTTTAAGGAATTGGCGGCCTGCTTCAAGTTGTGCAGCTTCGCCCACCGCGCATAGCCCGCCGACTGCTGGGCCTTGATACTGTCCTCCAAGGCAATCCGCAGGGAGATTTCCCCGTCGCTTCTTCTGCGCGGCCCCCGGTCAATGGCAATGCCCTTGATCCGCCGGGTGATCCGTTCCTCGGTGTAATCCTCCCCCAAGGTCTTGCAGCGGGTGAAGCGTTCCTGTCCGGGAGCGCGGAATGAAATAAACTTGCCCTGTTTGACTTCATAGCCCTGCGTCTCCATGAGCCGCAAAAAGCCGTCAAAGTCTTTGGCCTGCGGAATGGCCGCGTCGATGGCAATTTTCAGTTTTGCTTTCCAGCTCTTGCCCTTTTTCTGTGCGTCCCACTCGGCATAGGTTTTGCCCTTGTCCTTGCCGGGCTTTACCACAGACAGGCCGTGTTCCTTGCACAGCCGGTCGCTGGTGCGCCGGATAAAGGCATAGCTCTGGCGGTTGGAAATGTACTTGCGCTGGTTCGCCATATCCACGGCGCAGAAAATGATGTGGTTATGCAGATGGCCCTTGTAGATGTGGGTGGTAATCACATAGGGGTATTTGCCTTGCAACACTTCATCGGCAAGCTGCCGCCCGATCTCATGGGCCTGCTCCGCCGTGGTTTCCCCCGGTTCAAAGGCTTGTATCAGGTGGTGGGCCAGATTGTTGCCCTTTTGGTACGCCTGATCTAACAGCATTTGAAATTCAATATCCGCTGTTTCATAGGAACAGCCATAGGAAGAAACGAACAGCTTTTCATCGGTCTTGTCCGGGTTCTCGATGTAGTCCAGCGCCTTTTTCAGCGTTGACTTGATAGGATGGATCTTTGTAACTGCCATATCTGTGCCAGCGCCCCCTTGATGTCCTCCAAGTCCTGCGCGTACACAGTCCCGGTACTGTTGATACGCCTTGCAATCTGGTTGATGTTGACGCCGATTTTTTGCAGCTCTGCGGTCTGCGCCCGGACGGGGCCGGTGTCGATATGGACGATATAGCCGTCAATCAGCATTTTCCGGGCGTAGGCAGAAAAGTTCTTTGTGCCAAGCTGGGCCATCTTCTGTTGGATCAGCGCCCGTTCCTCCGGCGTCACCGGGACGCGCAGCACAAACTTCCGTTTTCGGTTTGCCACTTTCTCACCTCCATTCATTCAGGGGTTTGGGGACTTCCCCAAGATACAAACGGGAAGCCGTTTGCCGGGAGTGTGGCTACACTCCCTATGCTTGCTGTCTTTGTTCTTCTTCCCTTAAAAAGCGTTCTGACCCCAAAGAAATACCCGCAAAATCCCCATTTTTCCGAAAACCGCACAAAAAAAGAGAGGGCGCAGCCTTGCGTCCTCCCAAAAACAAAACAGAGGGTTGTTATGCACCCTCCGTTTCGTCATTCTTCTGTTGAATTTGAATGGCCCCGTCAATCGCGCCCTCGATGATCGGCAGAAATTCTTCCGGGCAGAGTTTCAGCTTGTGGCTGACCCGCTGCCGCTGTGCGCTTTCCTCCCGCATGATCTCCGGGTTAAAATACCGTTCCACGGGAAGCCCGCAGATTTTGATAAGCTGTATGATAACCGGCAGGCTGGGAATCGTGCCGTCATTTTCGATGTTGGCAAGATAGCGCCAGTCGATATTGACCTGTTCTGCCAGCGTCTTACGCGATAACTGCTTTACTTTCCGCGCCTCTTTTACATCTGCGCCGAAAGTTTCAAAGCCGGGACAATCTTTGATATTTGCCATATAGCACCACCCATCTACATTGTATATTTCATATTTTCTCAATGGAATGTTGCTATATGCAGGAAGATTAAACTTTATAATTCATATCCCGAAACATAGGCAGAGGAAATTATTTCCACCCCCTTGAAATATTGACAAGATACGCCTCTCGTGTTATACTGTTATACACAACAGCATGACAGTTAAAACACACGGAGGATGCAGCAATGAAACTGATTATTTCAAATGTATCTGGCGTCCCCATATACGAGCAGATTAAACAGCAGATCAAGGCGGCTATTTTATCTGGCGAGCTTCAAGCCGAAGAAACTTTGCCCTCCCTTAGAACACTTGCCAAAGACTTAAAGATCAGCGTCTTAACAGTGACAAAGGCATACACAGAATTAGAGCAAGAGGGCTTTGTTAAAAATGTGCAGGGGCGCGGATGTTTCGTAATGGGGTCTGGTTCAGAACTGATTAAGGAGCAGCTTATTTGCAAAGTAGAAAACAATCTCACCGAAGCAATAAAAGCTGCAAGAATGGCAAATCTATCCACAGAGGAATTACATCGCCTTTTGGACATTTTAACGGAGGTAAAAACAGATGACTAATTATTTAGAGGTAACGAATCTTTCAAAATCTTTTGATTCTTTTCAGCTTCACAATATCAGCTTTACTTTGCCAAAGGGATATATTATGGGCTTGATCGGCCCGAATGGTTCTGGCAAAACAACGACAATCAAACTGATTTTGAATATGCTCAAGCGCACCGGCGGCACAGTCAAAGTGATGGGGCTGGATAATATCGCAGAAGAACAAAAAGTAAAATCAGAGCTGGGCGTTGTTTTCGATACAAATTATTTCAGTGATGATTGGAAAGTGTCGCAGATTGAAAAATCCATTTCGGTATTTTATCCAAATTGGGACAGCCAGAAATTTGCGGATATGTTACGGAAATTTCACATTGCACCAACCAAAAAGGTAAAAGAACTTTCCAAAGGTATGCAGATGAAGTTAATGCTTGCCTGTGCGTTTTCATACGACGCCAAGCTGCTGATCCTCGACGAGCCGACCAGTGGACTTGATCCGGTTTCCAGAGATGAACTTTTGAAAATTCTTTCAGAGTATATTGAAGATGGCGAGCATAGTGTTTTGTTCTCCACCCATATCACAGGCGATTTGGAGCGTGCAGCCGATTATATTACCTACATCAGTTATGGCGAGCTGTACTTTACTGGCAGCAAAGACGATTTTGTAGATATGTTCCGCATTGTAAAAGGTGGAATTGAGGAACTGTCCGATGATCTGAAAAATAAGGCGGCTGGTATTCGTACATTCCCTACGGGATTTGAGGCTCTGATGAAAACCGAAGATATTAACGGTTTCTCCAACCTGACTGTTGAGCCTGCCACCATTGATGAAATTGTAGTGTTTACAAGCAAGAAAGGTGACGATTATGAGTAATATTTTGAAATCCACAAAATTAGATATTGCATTGGTAAAACCATATTTTAAGACAATTTGTTTCACCCTGCTTCTGCCGATTGTGTTTGCCGCAATCAATCGTTCTTTACTGACAGGGGTATCATTTGCTATGTGCTTTATTGCCATGACGACGGGATATACCTTTTCCATCACAGAAAAAAACAGCATGGATCGGCTGTTTGGTATTTTACCTGTTCGGAAAAGCGAGCTTGTGATCGGACGCTATGTTTTCGTCCTTGCAATGGGGCTTCTTTCCTTGATTATTTCTTTGATTGCACAGCCGCTTGTCTTGAAAGTGCTGGGTGAAACAGTTGGCGTATTTGATATTGTAACTGCCGCTATTGCAGGAGTATTCTTATTTGCACTCTATACTGTGTTCCAGATTCCGGGATATTACAAGTACGGCTCAATCAAAGGACGGGTATTTATGTATATTCCAGTGGCCGGTTTTTTGGTGACTTTACTTCTTCTCTCTAAAATGCCAGCTATCGGGAACTCAATTATTTCAGTCGTTGAATCTTCTCCGATACTTCTCGTTTTCCTTGCGGTTTTTGCTATTGTTGTGATGTATGCGGTTTCAATCTTCTTGTCCATTCGGGTTATGAAGAATAAGGAAATGTGAGGTGATTGTATGGATTTCACAATTTTGGCAGTTGTGCTTTTGATTGGTGTTGGCGTTCCTATCCGTAATAAACTCATACGGAAATATCGGGATAAGAAAAAGAATGATCGCAATTCGGAGTGAACAATATGGAGAAAACAGAGTTCATCCGCTGCCCAGTCTGCGGGAATAAAACACGCGACAAAATCCGGGAAGATACCATTCTAAAAAATTTTCCTCTCTTTTGTCCAAAATGCAAAAGTGAATGTCTAATCGACATTGAGCAATTCCATATAACCGTTATCAAAGCGCCAGACGCACAGCCGCAGAGCCGATAACATAAAAGGAGAACACTCTTTTTATGATTGGCTCTGCTTTTTTATTAGCAACAGAAAGCCTTGAAAGGAGTTTTCAATATGAGTATAGTAGAGATTTTAATGCGTTCAATAAGTGGGTACATTTTTATCATTCCGGGAATTATATTGTATTTTGGGGCATTAAGAAAATCTGCAAAAAGACAAACACCACTTCATATTACAACAGCATTTATATTTTGCTATTACCTAATTGGTATTCTGACAATGACAGGTATTGGCAAGCTGAAAGCATTTGATCCAACATTAGTACTTGTCCCTTTTCGGGATATGATAAGCGGGCCGATAGATACTATGCTCAATATTATTCTATTTGTCCCACTGGGATTTTTCCTGCCGTTACTGTATAAAAAGTATAGACATATTGGCAGTGTTGCATTGGTCGGTTTTCTTTTGTCACTATCTATTGAAATTGTCCAGATGTTCGGTAGAGGAGCGACAGATATAAATGATTTAATAACGAATACGGTTGGGGCGTGTTTAGGATTTTTTATTTATCAGTTATTATCTAAATTGGCTTCAAAAGAATTATGTAGAAAATTTCAATCCTATAATATCAATGAGGGAACAGAATTGTTATTCTTTATAATCTACTCATTTGTAATTATGGTCACAATCCAGCCTATAATCATTAGCACTTTATTTCATTTAGCTTAATCTATATATACTGTTGCCCTGAATTGCGGAAAGTATTATTGCTCGGTTTTATCACTGCGGACGGCCATTCCCGGCTGCCCGCCGGAAATTTTTTTGAAATGTCCGAGCGTTGTAACATTTCACCCCGATTTTCAATGAAA